>DATDQZ010000105.1:0-10569 GCA_035292005.1 Bathyarchaeia archaeon
CCGCTTGAACTCTATGGCATTTCATACTTTGCCTCCTCGGCGTTGAGCGCTGTCACGCCGTTTCTTTTTCAATGGCTCCTGTTAACAGGACTCATGTACGTGATAATCAAGGGGTTAAAAGGCAACGTCGTCTGGAAACCATTAATGGTGGCTGTAGGATTTGCATTAGTAATTGTGGTCATACAAGCTTTAATAATCCTTGCAATTTACACGACATCATTGCCTAATCTCAACTATCCACTTGAAGTGTTGGCTGGTGTTCCTGGAGAGTTTGATGTGGCTTACCAAGTCATTGTAGACGCAGTAGCCACAATCACTCTGATTGGCGGCATCATTCAGATAGCTGTGTATGTATGGATTGTCGCTTTGGGCGCCATAATCACTCGCGCTATAACAGAGTTCGGGTGGCTGAAGAGTATTCTAGTGTCAGGCGCGAGCTTCCTTCTGATGCTTTTGATCCTAGGCTTTCTGGGCATATAAATCCGTTGATCGACCGTGAGCGTCTGCATGGTTAGCAAGATTTATATTATTGAAGGACTTTTCTGCAAGTGAAAGTTAAAATTCTTTCAGTCGCAGACAAAATGAATTAGGGAGAGTAAGAAAAAAATTGAACATTAAAGATTTACGAAATGGAATGAAGCGAGTAGACGTTAAAGCAAAAGTTGTGAGTAAAGGCGACACCCGCGAAGTCACATCCAGATACAAAGACGAAACCTACAAAGTAGCTGATGCAGTAGTCGCTGATGAAACAGGAAGCATAAAACTGACACTCTGGAACGAACAAATAGACCAAGTGAACGTAAACGATAATATTAAAGTAGAAAACGGTTACGTGACAAGCTTCAAGGGTGAAATCCAGCTTAACGCTGGAAAATACGGAAAATTGACAACTGAATAAACCGTCCGATAGAAAGCGGTTTTTTATCGCTATTAATGAGAGGTGAAAATATGGAAGAACGAAGAGAAAGCTTCAGAGGAGAAAGAGGCAGGTTCCCTCCCAAACCAGTCGAAATTGACAAAGAATACGAAGTTGACATTCAAGAGACAAGCAGCAGAGGCGAAGGCATAGCCCGAATACAAGGCTTAGTAATTTTCGTTCCGAACACAAAAACTGGAGACCACGTTAAAATACGAATAAAAAGAATAAGCAGAAGATTCGCCGAAGCCGAAGTCGTGGACAAAGAAGAAGCCGAAAGTTAGGCAGAACTCATTTCTTTTTGAAAAAGAGCCAATTTTTCTCACCCTTAAATCGTACCAGCACATAGACGCCGCTAAGCCTGGTGCCGTTAATTTCCACGATGAGTTTGTTTTCTTTCCGCTCAATCAGCTTGTAGGTTCCTCTGTCCCAAATCTCCACTTTGCCCGCGCCGTATTCGCCCTCGGGTATAGTACCCTCAAAACTTGCGTATTCTACAGGGTGATCTTCCACCTGCACCGCCAGTCTTTTCACATCGGGCGAAGTTGACGGCTCTTTGGGGACAGCCCAGCTTTTCAGCACACCATCCATTTCTAAGCGTAAATCATAGTGTAAATGTGTCGCGTCGTGCTTCTGAATCACATAGACTCTTTCGTCACTCAATTTTATCTCGCCCTTTGGTTCGGTTGTTTTCTGAAAATCGCGTTTTCTCCAATACTCATTTAGGTTCAATGTTTCTCCATAATCAGCGGAGACTAACAATTGTAATATACTTTTCTTTCCTACAAATCTGTGGACACTATAAGTGTCTGATAAAAAATGGAGTTTCGCTTTTTTCTTAGCTTGTTTTTAAGTCTTCAATGAATTCTGTTAAGTTGACTTTGGAAAATCCGTTTTCATCGCTGAGCTCCTGTTTTGCTGGCGGATTGCTCAAGTAGAAGGGTATCCTCTTAGAGAGGCGGTCTTGAAGCGTTGGTTCAAGCTCGTTCTTGTAGAAAACGCCTATTGGAATTCTGTCTCCCCATTCGCGAGCTTTGTCCATTGCTGCCACTTTTTTCTGGAAGTCTTCAGACCAGTCACGCACGTTAGGGTCAAAGCCTGTTTCCTCCAACTTGTAAAGTCTGGATTGCGGTTTTCCTGTTGTTGGGTCTTTTCTGTCTTCCCCTGCGTACCAGTCTTTGGTGTTTATGTCGTTGTACGTGGGGCACGGTTGCAAACAGTCAATAAACGCTAATCCTTTATGCTGAATTCCCTGTTTTATGATTTCTTTCAAATGTCTAACGTCGTAAGCGTATGACCTTGCCACGAAAGTGTAACCTGAAATGACTGCCAGTCCAATGGGGTTCACTGCCTCGTTGATGTTTGGTTTTTGAAGAGCCTTTGTTTTCATGTCGCGCTGCAGCGTGGGCGAAGCTTGTCCCTTTGTCAATCCGTAAACGCCGTTGTTGTGTATGATGTATGTCATGTCCAAGTTTCTTCTTCCCGCGTTGACAAAGTGGCCCGCGCCTATTCCAAGGCCGTCACCGTCTCCTCCGATGGCTAAAACCTCCAGATTTGGGTTTGCCACTTTGATGCCCAAGGCGAAAGGCAATGTTCTCCCATGCAGCGTGTGGACGCCATAAGCTTTGACGTTGTGGGGCTCTTTCCCTGAGCAGCCTATGCCGGAGACTATCACGATTTGGTGGGGTTCTAAGCCTAACTCTGCAAACGCCATGTGCAAAGCGTTCATTATGCCGAAGTCGCCGCAGCCGGGGCACCAGTCCGCAAAGACATCTGCTACTCTGAAATCTGATGGTTTAAGATCCAAACATTAACACCTGCCTTTCAGGGGCTTTATCGGTTAAAATAGCCTTAAGCGCGTCGTACACTTCCGTGGTGGTCATCGGTCGTCCGGTGTATTTTAGGATGTGGAAGTTCGGGGCGATTCCAGTTTTTTCTTTTATTATTCCGCCCAGCTGCCCAGAATAGTTGTCCTCGATGTCTATTATCCTCTTCTTGCCTTCCAACGCCTTCTTTACGTGGTCAGTAGGAAGTGGATGTATCATGCGTACCTGCATAAACCCTAAGCTGAAGCCTTCCTCTTTTAGCATGTTGAGCGCCTCGATTATGGCTCCTTTCGGTGAACCCCAACTCACCACTACGTTTTCAGCGTCTTTGTCTCCGAAGAAGTTCAGTTTCTCCTCGATGGGCACTTCCTTCTCGACTAATTCAAGTTTTTTCATTCTCTTCTCGACCATTAGTCTTCTGTTAAAAGGTTCTTCGCTTATGTGACCGATCTCGTTGTGTTCGTCTCCCGTATACCAGTGCACGCCGTTTTTCGTGCCTAGCACAACTCTGGGAGAGAGTCCAGTTTCTGTAAAGCGGAAACGCCTGTACTCTTGACCTTCGAGTTCTTTTTCCGTAAGTATCGCGCCTCGCTCAATTCTGAATTTGCCATAGTCAAAAACTGGGTACGTCTGTGAACAATTCGCCATAGCTTTATCGAGCAGGTGGATAACGGGCATCTGGTATTTTTCAGCGAGGTTGAACACTTTTGCTGCATCATAGAAGCACTCCTTAATGTCCCCTGATGAGAGTATTATTCTGGGGAATTCTCCGTGGCCTGCGTGCATGACAAACCTCAAGTCAGCTTGACCGTGTCTTGTGGGCAAACCTGTGGCGGGGGCTCCCCTTTGATAATATGTTATCACCACTGGGACTTCGTCGTTTCCTGCCCAGCTTAAGCCTTCCACCATGAGCGAAAAACCTGGCCCAGAAGTTGAAGTTGCTGCTCTCGCGCCAGCCAACGCGGCGCCTGACGCCGAGTTTATAGCTGCAATCTCATCTTCAGTTTGGATTACGATAATGGCTTCGTCTTCCCCGCTTGTTTTCAGGATCTCGTGGGCTTCCAAGTATTCGCTTTCGTCCGCTGCAGGAGTGATGGGATAGTATGTTTGCACTCTGCATCCGCCCAAGACTTTGCCCATGGCTACTGCCTGGTTTCCCGTAAGGAATATGCGTTCTTCATGCACGTCGGTTTTTTCAAGTCTATGTTTGGAGTTGTCTTTGAAGTTTTCTTCTGCATAGTCGTAAGCGTGATTCAAAGCCATGATATTCATGGCGGCGATTTTTTCAGGAAAAGTTGCTCTCACAGCTTTTTCCACAAGACTTCTGTCATATTTGAAAAGTGCAAAGGAGACACCTATCGTCAAGACGTTTATCATTCGAGTTATTTTGCTTATTGTCTCTATTCCCAGTTTTTCTCCAATTTGATTAAGCAACTCCATGTAGGGCACTGGGAAAACGTGAACATTTTTCTGCTTGGCGTAGTCAAGAAAGTCCTTTAGGGTTTCGCCGAGGTTTTTTTCATTCATGAACTTGATGAGTTCGTCCTTAAACTCTGGAGGTAACGTTGGTATATCGAGGACTTTCATGTTCATCTGCTGCGAGTCTACGATTATCCCGCCCTCAGAGACTACTTCCTGCATGTGTCTGACTGCTGTTTCAGCGTCGAATGCCGCGAGCAAGTCTACATCGTTTATGTTGGCTAGCGTCTCTCTTGAGGATATGCGTAGGTGGAAGTAACTGTGAAGACCTTTTATGTTGGAGTGATACTCCCTTCTTCCAAACACGTAAAGACCGCCGTAGCCACATGCCCTTCCCAAAATGTTGGCTGCGGTGTCCACGCCGCTTCCTTGTGGTCCACCTGCCATCCAATTTATGCTATCAATTACCATTTCTTTTCACAACCGAATAACAGTGGGCGAAGAATGACGTTCTATCCGCCTGTTGCTCTGCCGTAGCCTGTGCAGCAGTCGCAGCCAGCAGCTTCGCCACAATACGGGCATGCGCATTGGCAATCGTCAATGAAGTTGCCGCATCTGTCGCAACGGGGTAGCTCACTCTCTTCTTTTGCCATTCACTTCGCCTCTGCCATACTCTACTTGCAGGCGCTTCCGAATTAAGTTTTCGGAAAAAGCAGCAACCGCACTACGGAGATGGCAATAGACGCTTAAGCAGTTTAAGCCAAGCGTCTACCTCAAAAGGGCTCTGTTAACTCTTCGGCGCTTAAGGGTTTTGCTGAGAAGTCTGTCAAATATAGGCGATTGGGTTCTTCGCTTGCGCGCATCTACGGTTAGCGTTTGTTGGCTGTTCTAAAGTGTAGTATTAAATAGGAAGTTACTAATAGGATTGAATAATGGTCACGTGCCTAACATGAAATTGAGCAAAAAAGTTCTCTTGCTCTTACTTGTTATAGTCATCATCGCCTTCGCACTATTGGTAATGACTTTACAGTCACCGTCACTATCGCCATCACCTTCGCCATCACCGTCACTATCACCGTCACCATCACCTTCACCATCGCCGTCGCCGTCACTATCGCCGTCACCGTCGTCACCATCGCCTTCACCGCCATCATACATAGATAACAGCAGAATCTTTCTATTGTCTTCGAATTCACGTTATGGCTACTACTATGGCAGCCCTTGCTTCATAATAAGCGTCACAGTTCGAAACGACTATAATGCTCAACAACCCGTTCCAGATGTCTTGTTCGGCGAGTACGCTAACAATACAGGATTTGCGTGGCTTATCCTAAATGCTGAACTATATGATAAAAATGGCACCAGGATTGATTCACAACGCCTTCGTCCACCTATCGTTGGATTTAATTATAATCAAGTAGGTTTGGATAGTGGCGAAACACTATCGCTGGACATGTACATGGAAACTACGCGGCAAGATGTTGCCCATTATGACCTGTACTTTAGTTACCTTGGCGCTACACCAGCACCCTAAGGAAACTTAACCCTATTCAACGCTGAAAATTTGCATAGAAGAACTCTTTTGTTATTGCGTCTTGGTATGCTCTCAGTCCAAACAAGCGCCGAAGAGTTAACAGACCCCTCAAAAGTTCTACACTATACTTCAACCTGCACTTCAGCCTTTATATAAGGGGGCTATAGTCTTTTCCACGCGCTAGTTCTCAGCAGTTCAGAAAACGTTAGAGGGATAGAGGCTGATTTTCCATAGGCTACCTACACAATGCAGTCTGCAGAGAGCACTAGCTCCGAAAAGCCAAAGATATGAAAGAAAAAAAAATTGGTTGTCTGTAAGAAACCTATCTTAGGAAGTCATCGAATGTCCAGTAGTGATCTTCTTCTTGGCTTACTATTTCTTCGAACATGCGACGTGTCTTGCTGTCGCCGCGCTTCATTGCCTCTTCAATGATTTTTCGGTACAGTACCAGCGCATAGTTTTCAGCTTCATGATCTAGCTTTAGGAAGTCATCAGATGTCTCGCCGACCTGCGGAATCGGATATGGCTCAGTTGTGGCTTCGCCTTCAAGCAAATAAATCCTTTCGGAAATCTTCTCAAGATGCTCCATCTCTACCAGAAAAATGGTTTTCAAAAGGTCACTAACAACCTTGGCTTTGTTAGCTTCAGTAACCACTTCAAGCGCCGTGTTCTTTTCTCGCAAAGCAAGCAAAGCGGCTTTCTCATGCTGATTCGTGTACTGTATAATAGCAGAGATTTCAGCGGCAACAGCCTTGTTCAGCCAATCAAAATAGTCGTCAGTGAATATCTTGCGCCATTCTGATAAAGGCGCTTGTTCTGGTCCTTCCGGCTCATCTTTCATGTTTACGTATTCTTGGAATTTGAACAGGTGCTTCTCTTCTTCTGAATAGATCTTTTCGAATAATTCGCGAGTTTCCCAATCCCCGATTTTTCCAGCAGCCTCAATAATCTGGCGGTACAGCACTAGTGCCTCCTCTTCAGCTTTCACACCCAACTTTGCAAATTCACTCAAGGTGTTGCCAATACTCGGCTTGTCCGATTTTGTCGTTGCCTCGCCGCCGAGATAGTAAATCCGTTCCATCGCCGCCGCCGCGTGTTTCATTTCTTGAATAGCGATTTCTCTCAAGAATTTCCCCACTGCTTCGTATGTAGTCTTATCCAAGAGAATGTTCTCGGGAATAACTCTGCGAATCAACTTTTCCATCTTTGCGTGTTGCAGCATGTATTGGATTGAAACTTGGATTTCTCTTGAAACTGCACGATTTAACAGACTAATATAGTCAGACGTCACTTTGACAGCCATAACTCTTCACATCTCCCTTAACACGAACCAATCATCACCAAAATATAAAAGATTATCCTTTTTCCCAAAATTGGAATGAACAACACTTCGACTCCATATTCCATCCCTCACAAACTGGCGCATGCAAGGAACACTATACATAAGGAAGGCAACACAGACGCGTTAACACTGAACTCGCAACCGTCAACTGTGGTTACCCGCTAAAATTCAATGTATAAATAAGGGGGCTATACTCTGTTTTTGCGCGCTAGTGCTCTCTATACTGGAAAAACGATAGAGGGATAGAGGCTAGGAGAAACTATAGCTACCTACACAACTGCGATGTTTGGGCTTTAGCGTTTCTTGCTCCTTCAGATTGGCAAATGTTTTGCTTTTTCCTTTATCTAACATTTTGCTCTGCGTCAAAAGTAATAGCGCAAGCAACCTGAACAGCAGCCACTCTTCTTATTGGAAAAATAGAAAAATGGGAGATAGAGAAAGCTCTAGAGCCGCTTTATTTCTTCTTTCCGCCCTTTTTCTTCTTTCCTTTGGAAGCTTTAGCCACGATATTAGCCTCGAAGCTATAATTGTCTTCAATTTGTATTTAAAATTTGCTAAAGCCTTAGCTTTGTGACGCCTACACATGAAGTCATATGAAAACGGTTTTTGCTAACGAAACAGGCATTTTTCACTCTAATTATCAAAAAAAGACGCTGAAGCAGTCATTTAACGATGTTTTAAGCCCATCCGCTACTTTAAGAATGATTTACGGTTTTGGCGGAGAATCGTAAGAATTGTGCGCTTAAGTGAATTGTTGTTTCTGGAAAATTTTTTATAGTTGTTGTGTAAAAAATTACAAAGCGATGAAAAGTTTTACACAGGAGGCAACGATAATGACTGAACCAAAAGGCAGAAAGACAGTTAGCAGCGTTTACCTAGCCCTAATTGCCGTTTGGACTGCGCTTCTTCTCGCTAGCTCCCTTTTAATCGTTTATCCTATTCCTGGAACCCCTGCATCAATCACGTTTTCCAGTGTTTTGCTTTCAAGTTTAACGGCACCGTTACTGGGTCCCTTGTACGGAATGGCCTCTGGTTTCATTTTCGGGTGCCTCGTTCCTTATGTTAACCCTGCGACTTCAATTGGCATATTAACCTTTCTCGCTCCTACACTTGCCACCTTAATGAGCGGTTTAGTTTTATTCAATCGGTGGAAAGAAGCCACATTAATATTCCTCTGTCAGATCGCTGTATGGTTAGCTCATCCATTCGCTTGGTATCAACTCATGCCACTCATCCTGTGGCAGTATGTGCCCGTCTTAACGTTCATCCTTGTGCCTCCGATACGAAAATGGATTATCCATTCAATAGTTTCAGGTGACCCGAAACGTCTACCGATTGCTCTTTGGTGTTTGGCTTGGATAGCCCGCATAGGTGGTGATGTGGCTACTGGTAATAACATTGCAGTTTGGATACTGAACTGGACAGGACCAGATTTCTATCCTTGGTGGGCGCCTATGACTTTGTACTATGCGATAGCGGATTCGTTGAACTGCTTTGCTGGAGCAATTATCGGTACTGGTGTCCTTACGGCGTTGAAGAGAAGCGGCATAAGAATAACGGCTTTAGACAATCTGAAATCTAAGTTAGTTGCCAAACAGGTTTAAGTGTGTAAATTCTACGCGCGTAGGGAAATGCGCCTTCTTTTTTATAGTATTGTCTTTCCTTAAGCGCTGTGTTTGTCTATAGCCAATGGCAACATTACAAGCCGCCCTTGATCCATGTTTTCACGGTTTCGTAACAGAAGGCCAGAGCGAATACAAAAGTCACGATTGTGGAGAACACGTATCCGCTTGTTAGGGTTGCTGGTCGGAAGAGAGTTAATTCAATAACGAGGGCTGAAAAGGCAAAGATGGAGTAGAAGAGATATCTGGGAATTAAGAAACGTCTGATTCTGATCATGCTCTTCAGGAAAACCTTATCAACCGAATAGTCGCCCTTTTCGCATCTCAGTAAACCCGCTTCCTCCAACCTGGATAGGTGGTAGGCAGCCAATGAGGGACTGCTTAGGTTGAGGGCTCTTTGAACTTCTCTAACGCCCACAGGTTTACTGGACTTTAAAAGAAATCGGTAAACCTTGAGGGTTGTTCCCTTCAGCACCTCTTCAACTTCGTCAGGTACCAATGTTTCTACCTATTCCCAATAAGCTGAAACTCAATTTAAGCGCTACCGTGTTCAATGAGTTTGAACAGCCTGTTCAAAAGATTAGGACGGCTGTACAAAAGTATAGGATTAAATAACTTTTTGTTTAAGATTTTATAGGGTGGAAAACTTTGAGTGAGCACGAAAAGGGAATGATTTTCTCGGTGGTTTTCGCTTTGATTTTGGTTGTGTCACTTGCCGGAGCCAGCTATTATCTTCTCCCTCCAGAAGGTAGCCCCTATCCTTCAGCAGCTCCTTCTGCCACGCCGTCACTCATCCCTACGTCAACTCCAATATCTACTCCGATGCCCTCTTCAACGTCCACTCCGATACCCCCTTCACCCAGTCCTACACGCCCTACTTTCTTTCCAGAAATAGAAGTAGCCTCCCTTGAGGGTTTCGATTGTACTGAAATGGAATACTCGGTTCAACCGCAAGTTCTAGTGCTACATCAAGGAACTTCTGCAAACATAACTTTAAACATATATTCATATTTTAATGAAAGCCTTCATGTCTCTCTTAGTTTACAGCCGGTGATGGTGAGCGTCAACTGCGAATATCCTTCGACTTTGGATTTGCCTCCATATGGAAGAGCAATTTCAACCATCGTATTAGAAGCCGCTGCAGATGCCCCTAGCAATCTTTACAATCCACAGTTGGATATCAACGTTGACGGTTACGGATCCATGGGCTCTGGGTTGGGTATCCACATTTTGGTGTTCCCTTCCACCCCATCCTACATATTTCATGTATTCGCTCAGATGGAAGAATCGCCATCTCCCAGCCCAACACTCAGCCCAACACCCAGTCCAACACCACTACCAACTCCTCCCGCAACGCCTCTCCCAACACCAATACCAACACCTCCACCAGGGGCTACACCTCCACCGTGGCCTTGGCAACCAGAGTTGCAAGTTGAAAGAGGAAAAGGAATGCAAATATTATTTTATATACACACAGAGGTTAAGAACCCCTCTCTGTCGCTAAACTTAACCTATCAGTCAGGTCCCTTACCGGCGGGAATAAACGCCCACGTAACACTGAACCCCCTCCCAAGCGCTGCCTTCCAACACCTTCTCCTAACCATAACGGTTGACCCAGAAACTCCGGAAGGAACATACGAAATTACCGCAAAAGGCAGCGTAAACCAGATCACCTACGAGAGAGTCTTCCACCTAAAAGTAACGAGCAGTGAGTAGAGCACCCTTCAAAACTGTAAGATGGCAGTTTTTTGCCTTCTTACAGTTTTGGAAATTCTGGCGGGCAAAACACCAAAACTCAAAATTATAAGCGCACGGAAATCCCGTATATCAAGAAAACTTAATTAGTCAAAAGCCATTTTATCCCTCTCAGCGCCTTTGGCCAATGATAGCCTTGGTAGTATAGTCCGGTC
>DATDQZ010000106.1:0-6122 GCA_035292005.1 Bathyarchaeia archaeon
GAAATGCTTAGCTTGAACAGTGCCGTGGAGAAAGCAGCGCCTAAAGCGTAAATGCTGACGGCGTTTTATTTGTGCTCTTTTTGTCTTATACCCCCTCTATAAATAGGCTGAACTTCCTTCGGTTGGTTGGATTAAAATTTAATCCCACACACAACGCCCTTTGAGCGCCTCAGAATACAATTTGATTTCGAATCATCTCGCGGGGGAAACAGAAGTCAACTGACACCCCGCTAATATGAACGTGCAATTATCATCATAGGCGCCATGCATAGTTCGGATTTCACCAAGTCTTGTCAGAACTTTGAAGATGACAAGTTTAAAGCGACAATCGAATATATCAAGAATTCGCGCGCGCTTCTCAGTAAGAACCCATTGAAGGATACGGTCATGTGATGTCTGAGTTCTATAGCGCGTGCTAAAGCTACTTGGAGGACAATAACGCAAGGAGAAAGAATCTGCTTAGCGCGGGTGCGTTTTATATGCCTCAGCATTATAATGGGGGTTCTTAGTCCCACAGGTTCCACAGAATTTCTCCGTTATGTCTACAGGGTTCTTGCATTTTTCGCAATCGTGCAGTAATTGCGTGCCACAATTCGTGCAGTATTTCTTCTCCATGTTATCTGTTCCGCATAAGCACCGAACCATACTCTACAACCCGATTATTAGTATCTGCTCCGCGTTTTTAAGTTATTCTGCAATTCATTTAGCATTAGGGAATCTTCCAGACTCAGAGTTTTAGGCAGAACGCGGTTTTTGAAGTACCATTCGCACTTTTCCGTGCATGTTGGTTGGGTTTGGATTAAATTTTAATCTGAAACGACTGGCTTGAGGACACAGGGCATGAGCAAAACAAAAAACAAGGCAAGGGGTCAAACTCAGGGCAAAAGAAAAAAAGCAGTTGTTAGACTTTAGGGACAGTTTTGATTATACCAATCATCCATATCTTTATTCACCACGTTTCCATGATAGCAACTTCTAACGCTGTTCCATTCGAGTAATTTCTTGTTATCATCGCTCAAATTATAATTGAAGTTTGGGGAAATCATAATTTGCTTGTCGTAGCTTTCTCTATTGCCGTTACTGGCGAGTTTAGACGCTTCACTCACAACATTGCCCATCCAGACAACCTCATTAATACCGCTCCCTTTGTAACCAGCTTTTACCATTAAGGCTCTACCCCAAGCTGCCCCAATCCCTACTCTTATTTCTGTTATGTTTTTCATTTTGAGCTTGTAATTCAATATTTTGATGAGGGACGCAATTTTTGCGGTAGTTGAGAACACAATGTCGATATCTGTTCTTTTAGGAGTGTCAAAAATTCCAGATACGCAATCTCCTACGACGTTTATTTCAGCGCAAATACTGTTTCCGTTCATAACCGCTGAGACTTCTGAAATGTAAGCTCGATACAGTTTAGCAAGGACGCGATTCTTATGGAAGTCTGTCAATTCTGAAGACTTTCTGATGTCAACAAAAACAGCTGAGCAGTTTACGTAGAATCCGTTAGTGAAAGTTAAGAGGTCTCGTACTGGAATATAGTCCAGTTCTTCGTATGAGGCATCAGTTGCTGAGAGTATTTCATCAATTCTGGCAACGCTGTCATCAAGCTTATATTCTATTTGATTGGCTTTCACTTGCGTCATCACCCCCCAGATGCTAAGAACATGAATGCTATACTCGTGAAAACGAGGGCAACGAAAATGATGACCGATATCGTCACGGCTTCGTATTTTCTTTTGGCAATCTTTGAGTTTGCCCATATTTGGTCGGTCAAGTGTCTTTCAATTTTGTCGTCACTCATTTCGTTTTCAACTGCTTTTCTGTAGGCGTCGGCAGATTGATGCTCCGAAATATCACAGAAGAAAATCAGGCATTTACTTTTGTTCATTTTGAGTCTTGGCGTAATACAATAAGCGGAAAATCCCAATGATATTAGAATGAATCCCGCCGCCATTATTAGAGGCACAATAGCTATTGGTTTTTGCTGCAAAATTGTTTGGATTGTTCCAATGTTCGAAAAGAAGAACCCCGCTATAACGCCGTCAATAGCCAAAATTGCAGTAGCTTTTGTGTCTGCAAATCGAATTAATTCGTTTATTGCATCATAAGTCTTCCACAAATTCTGTGTTTTTTGCTCCAATGCTCTCGCGCTCATACCCCTTTGTTTAGAGGTTTACGTAGATAACTTTTACAAGTTTTCTTTCAGGTAATTCTGCCATTTTCGCTTTGTCTCTGTTTATATTACAATGTCGTTAGGCTTAAAGAGATTTATGGTGTGATGCGTGTGTGACTGACAGGGCAACTCACTTATCATAGTCACACATATCCCTAATTTCTTCAACAATGTATCGTTGTACTATAGTACAGCGTAGGATTCAGTACACTTTTTAGCGTAGGCATGCTTCTTCGGTACTCTGTAACTGCTTTTTTCTCCGTTGCTTGGCAGCGTAGGTCATTTCTTCAGCTTCACCGTAGCATCTTCAGTTTTGCAGCTCACCGTCAGTTTTGTTCACCGTCATTCGTCAGTGTTGTTGTTGGATTAAATTTTAATCGCAAAAACTTAATTCCTATTCTGATTACTTGAGTGTGGTGATTGCGTTGAGCATGGGAAGTAACAAGAAGAAACCAATGACTAAAAAAGAAAGAGAAGAAAAAAGAAGAAAGCATAAGGAGAAGCGATTAAAGAAATAGTTCTCAATTGTGGTGCGCGTGCTAATGCATAACATCATACGCCAGTTCTTTCCTTGCGATCGATTGTTCTTCCAATCCCGTGAATTCGTCTTCGAGCGCGCGCGAATAATTATTAAGCACTATGGACAATACAACATTCTACAAGATAATCGTCGGAATGGTGAAATAAGAAAACAAAGAAGATTGAAAAATGACTTATAAGCGAAGTAATCGAAAAACTCGAAAGATTCATCGTAGGCACTCTAAAAAAAGGTGAATAGATTTGAGAGTGTTGAACCAACATACAGACGTTGGGTTGGTGCAAAAAGGGCAACGTTTTAGAATATGTACTGTTTTGTTGTTTGTTTAGGTGGATAAATGAGCGTTTCAAGTAGGAAAAAGAAGAACACGGATTTTGAGCGTCAAAAGAAAACGCAGCGAGATAAGGACCTGAAAAAGAAACAAATGAGAACGGGTCAACTTCCTCCTAAGCATGCAAAAGGCGAGCATCAGCGGTCTTGACGCATGAAATGCAGAGCGGTTTTTGCCTATTTCAAGTGTCTAACGTAAGAAAAGTCATTGAGTGCACGTCGTATACTCGTTTCCGACTATACTATACCCTATATTGATTTGATTTCTACTACTCCGTCTCTTTTAATGCTATGAGAATATTGTATATGCTGAATCGTGTATACTGCTACTGAACCCTCTTTTCCGCTGCCCCTCATCCCGTAATGGGTTGGGGGTTGGGTTGGGTTGGATGTTTAGTGTGTTGTTGGATGTCGAAAAGTTCTTAAGTGATTGGGTCATCGTTCTAAGCGGCGAGAAAAACGCTTTAATGCATGCCTAGGTTTAAGTAGTTGCTTGTTCCCTTTAAGGGGAATGGACTGTATTAACCAGAAAAAGTTAAAATAGTTGGATGAAGAGGTGAAAGGGTATGGAATACGTTTACGCTGCGATGCTCCTTCACAAGGCTGGTAAAGAAATAAACGAAGAAAACCTCTCAAACGTTTTGACAGCAGCGGGAATAAACGCTGACGCTATTAGAGTAAAAGCTCTAGTAGCCTCTCTAAGCGAAGTCAACATTGACGAAGCGATTAAAGCTGCTCCGACAATGATGGCCGCGCCAGCAGCCGCACAAGCACCGACCGCACCAGCAGCAGAAACTAAGCCGAAAGAAGAAGATAAGAAGAAGAAAGTGGAAGAGGAAAAAGCTAAAGAAGAAGCAGCGCTCGAAGGTTTAGGCGCCCTGTTCGGCTAAATCAACATCCTATTTTTGACCCAATTCCTCTACTCTGTTATTACTTGTTTTTCTTCCAGCAAATAGTTTCCCCGCCACCACAGGAAGCCATCCGCAAATAATCATCAACGTTCCAGGAAAGGCTCCCCACTGATAATTCATCAGGAAAGCTTCAAAAACTGCGAAAGAAAGGCTCATAGTCAGTACTGAGAGAACTGCGGTTCTCTTACCGAACTTCTTGAAAGTCTGCGTGGCAAGTATTCCAGCAAAGAAGAAGTCGCCCAGCCCAAGCGACATGTACTGAAGACCCCACTCTGTTACAATTAAGGGAACAGTTGGTAACGAAATAAGAACGGGAAGGCCTAATCCCGAAACCTGTTTTGCCGCAGTCACCATCACTCCAGTAAACAGCACTAGCACTATGTCCATTATCGTGAGGAGTCCTGCAAAAATTAACACGTTTCTCCACGAAAACAAAGACCCAAGATAAAGAGTTACCAGAACAGCAAACATCATCCCATAAGCATTGAAAAGATACGGAAACCACAGCCCTGTTCCATTATACGCTAAGTACAGCAATATGAATAGGGCTGGCGGCAACACAGCCAGATACCACCTTTTCTTCACATCTGACCCATACTGCTCATACATTAAGGCAAAAAACGCGCAAACAGCTAGCTCAGCGAACGCCAGAGTCCCGGAAAACCTTACGCTCTCGGGAAACAGACCAAAAAAGCCCGCTGCTCCAGCCAACCCACTCGCAACAATGAATATCATGCAAAAAAGTTGCGCTCTCTTCTTCTGCATATCTGAAAAAACGTACGAAACCGTAAAGAGTAAAGTTGAATAAGAGAAAAGAAAAATCACCAGTATGGCCATCTGAGGAGCAAAAACAATAGCGGAAACTATCGCGATAATCATAGCCATAAACAAAATTGCGTCTGAAGTGTGAAATTCTTTTTTCTCAAAACTTGTTTTCAACTTCCCTTCAACGCGCCGGTCTAGCAGTATGGCTACTAAGGTCACGGCAAACAACGTGACTGGCATGGTGACATCGAAATACAACATAAAAAGCACATAACCCAAACGAACATTTATTCCTTTAGCTTTTAAACTCTGATTATGCACCTAACAGAAAAAAGCAGAAAAGACAGTGAAACAACGCAACAGCTTTATTTTCTTGTTCTTGGACACGCCATTATATAGAGCCTAGAATAAGTTATACTCGTTAACTTGTCAATTTCGTTAAAGTAAACCTTCTCCAACTCTTGAATGTTCTTCGCTTCAACTTTTGCGATGGCATCCCAATTACCCAGCACGATGTGCGCCTCTTTCACTGCACTTATCTTTCTAACGCTTTTAAGGAAGTTTCTTTTCTCTCCGGGTTTAAGGTTAAAAAGAATGTAGCCAGTTTCCATGGCTTGTCTCTCCTATTCTAGGACTTTTTCATCCACACACAAAAGCGTAAGCGTAGATTCAACGCCTTCAATCATGTGGATTTCCTCCATAACCAAATTCTCAATGTCATGGATTTTGGGCATATCCAACTTCAGAATAGCGTCGAAATCACCGAACAGCAAGTGGGCATCTTCAACCCCCTTCATCTTCTTTATTTTTTCAACGACCGACCAGCTGAATCCGCAAACATCTGTTTGAGTGGCTATTTTTATCAAAACATATGCCTCCATCGTCTCGACCTCGCATGGTGTTATCGAATATTGCTTGGTCTCTGAATGTATTAAAGACTTTCTTAATCACACCTTGCGATTTCCCAGCAAGCTTAAAAGCTCAAGAATGCCTTAACAGTCAAATTGCACGTTCAAAATAGCCAATGAAGCGAGGAGCGCTTCTTCCGTTCTAACAGTTTCCGTTCCCTGGTCAGTTATTGTGTTTACCACAAAATCCACGATGTCGTTCAGGTTTGTGCCTTCATCTCTGGCGATTTCGTATAGTCCCCGTGTCGGAGCGCCGAACCCCACGAGAATGCTGTTTGCCTTTTTCCATTTTTCAGCTATTTTTTCGGCAACCTCTGCGAATTTGGTGCCGAACTTGGAGGTGGCGATGGTTAAGTCGAATTTTCTGTTTGCTAAAAACGTGTTAAAAGAGTGTCTTTCAACCGAAACCGTGTATCCCCAGTAGAAGGGAATTTCATCCCGACTTGCGGTTTGAACCTCAACTTCTTCACCCACTTTCGCTATTCTTATGGTCAAAC
>DATDQZ010000107.1:0-6900 GCA_035292005.1 Bathyarchaeia archaeon
TATGGTAAACCAAATATCATTACGATGCTTCTTTATCCTTTTTCTAGCAAGCTTTCTCCACATTTTTTCTCGATTCGTAGTCGGTTCCTAACATTTACCTTGGGGAGATGCTGCGAAGCTCTTTTTGAGTTCTGACACAACTGCGCTAAACTTGCCAGTCTTGTCAAGTGGAATATCCTTTTCAAATTCTATCTCGAATGTTACTTCATCTCGATTCACGTTAAACATTTTTCGGAGATGCGTAACCAATTCATTTTCCATAGTCTTTTCGTCAATAGCGTTATTCTTCTTTTTGATGTGAACCTCGAAGAGATCCGTTTTTCTTTGTATAATCCGAAACTGGTCTATATCTCTACTCCATTTGAACATATTCATAGCAACAGTGAAAGCCCTTGGTGATAATGGCCGACCGTCAGGAAGAAGCAGCAACGAATCTTTTCGACCCTCCATCACCTTCATTAACGGAAGTGTTATACCGCATGGACACTCTTCATCTGATGCTACACCTATGTCGCCAACGGCGTATCTGATGAAGGGCATTGCATAATTAAACAGACTGGTACAAACTATTTCGCCTTTTTCCCCTGCTGAAACCTCCTTTCCATTCTCATCAAGAAACTGCATGATGATCGAATCGGCATCTATGTGATATTGCAGCTTTGCGGTGCATTGCCAAGCTATTCGGTCGAGTTCCACAATCGCATATTGATCATAAAAAGGGGCGTCGAAAACCTCCTCAATAGATTGGCGAGAGAAATCATCTATAAGCTCGGCGCCGCCAAGAATAAATCTTGGTTTAATGGTCTCTATTCCTCTTTTCTCAACCTCTTTGGACAGCAGCGAGAGAGAACTTGAATATCCAGCCAGCACATCTGGGTCTTTTTTTTCGATGGTCGAAATTTGCGTTTCTACGTTATCGAATATCGATACGAAAGTTCGATTATAAACACTTATGACTCGTAGGAGCCTAGGTACTTCTCCAAAATGTGAAGGCGATGTTATTGTAACATAGCGGTCTCTGGGTTTTTGTCCGCAGATTATATTAGCCGTTAAGTGTTTCGCCTTTCTATAATCATCTTCCTTGTTACTTATGAAAACATCCAACGGCTTCCCTGTTGAACCACTCGTCGAAAGCTTACGAAGATTGTTAATGTCGAATTTTTTGGAGATTATGCTGCTGAGGTTTTTTCTTATTTCGTCTTTCCTTATGATTGGCAGCTTACATAAATCCTTCACAGTTCTTATGTCGCTTGGTTTCAATCCCTCATTCTTGAGTTTCTGATGGTAAAAAGGAACGTAATCATATGCGTATGTGACAACTTCTCTAAGATTCTTATTTTGATGTTCTATTAACTTGCCGCGGTCTGAATGAGCACGTTTCATCATGCCATGGAGGTAGTAGAGCACCCTGAAGTAATTGCGCATTTGCTATCACCTTGTAGACTCTGGAAAACCGTCATCAACAATCTTATCGTTCATTTGAACGGAGAAGGCTAAGGCCTCTTTCACAGCTTTCCTTATATCCTCTTGCATTACAGGGATGCGTGTCTGCAGCGAAGCCACGATTTTCTCTCTTTGTCTCCAAATAGAATCTATTTTTGCTAATATTCTTTCGCAAGAAATCTCTGTTATGGGAATTGCGAAATCCTCCATACCTAGATGTTTAAAGAGACCAGTTTGTTTATGGTCATAGGCGATAAATAAAGTGGGCACATATCCTGATACTCCCATGACTCCGGGGTGCATCTTCGAAGTTATGATCATGTCCATGTGATCTAAAAATGACTTGAACTCTTCTACACCGTTTGCAACAAAGATTTTCGCTCGGTTTTTGTTCTTCATCTCGTTCAGTATGAGTTTACATATTTCCGAATCATCATACTCAAGGTGACTTACATAATGAGGAGAAAGAACCACATTAAACCCGTAACGCTCTATTGCCACATCAAGGGCCTTGGCGTGGTCCAAGATGTAATTACGAACTTGTTCGTCGGATAGGCTGTATCTGTAAATGCCTGGGCATACGCCAATCACAGGATGAGAGAAACTTTCTGACGTTGCTCCTTTCGTTGCCTTAAAAAGTAATGCCGTGTCGGCGGTTAGAATTTTTCGAGATCCTATGCCTAGTGAATTGACTATTTCATAAGAAACGGGTTCCCTTACTAAGACGTACTCGCAATGATTAAGTGCGAGCCTTGATAGAAATCGGCCTACCCAAGTCTTAAAAGGTCCAATGGAGTTTGGAAACACGATAACTGGCTTGCCGATAAATTTGGCGACAGTAATTTCAAATGTTCTTTGAAACAGCATTGTCCACCATGTCATGATCCAGTAGAAGTTCGAGGGGAGCAAAGAAGCTGCTTCTTTGAAATTCTCGTCGCTGCAGGATATCACTAAGTCGCAGTTCTTCATGTGGGTCAAAACTTCACTGCGGTAAAAAGTTTTCAATCCAAGTTTCGTGAAGAAGGCGGAAACCACTGACAGCGTCGTTTGGATAAACAAGTAAATTAGGCTGGCTGCTGCAAAAACTTTGTACGTGAAAGTGTTCCTATTGATCCCTGCTTTTCTGGCTAGGCTGTCTGCTGTTTTGTATGGTACGTCAACTATTGTGGGCAGCACTGCATTCAAAGGAAGATTCAGTTTTTTCACTCCTTCGACATTAACCGTAGAAACAGAAAGAGAGACATCTCCCTTCATGACTTCCTTGATCACGGAAACGTCGCTTCTTAAGAGCACTTCGCTTCCTTTGTTGTCCATGTCGCCAACATGAATTATAAGTATTCTAGATGGAACCAAGAAAAATACCTTCTTCACAGCCCTCAGATAAGAGAAAGAAACTTGAATATTCCGAAGTACAACCTGAAAAGCGGAAACGGAACATATTTCAGCAGAGATTTGACATGCTTATTTGATGACAATAGAATGTTAAGATACGGGTAAAAAGCCTTTAAGAAAGTAACAGGTGACCAAACAGGGTCTATTTGAATATTGAATTTTGGTGTTTGCTTTCCAAAATGCCTAAGTAACGCGAGCCGAGTCCCAAAGAAGTCCTTTTTAAATTTAAGCAGCAACTTTTGTGACTGTTTAACCTTTGTAGGATCAACAGCCATTACAGATATTGCTTTAGTCGAACTCATAAGGGAGAGAATATCCTCAGCAATCTTCGTTCTAGTCACAATGACGGATCTACCGATTTTGTCACAGCGCAGCTCAGGAAGCCACGCGTCGCCAAGTGAAATGTCTGATAGCTCGGCAGTATGATCGGGGCACATTATGCAACGAATCGGAGTGAAGAAGTAGGAGGAGAAAACCGACCAATATGAGCCCCAGGTACCGAAAAGTGGAATAAACGAATTGGAACCATTCTTCAAGGTAACTGTCATTCCTCCTGGCCATCCTTTACTTCGATAACTGATTGTCTTTACGCATGTCTTGTCAATCCCTAGTTTTTCAAGAATAAGTTCGGTTCCCACAGAATTGACGATGTGTGAACACATCAGCCCGATGTGCAAGACGATTCTTTCTTTTAATTTTTTGTTAAACTCTTCAGCCTTTCGAATCCCGTGAATGTGACAGGGCAGACCAACAACTGCAAATTTTCCGTTTTCATTGAGAATTTGCTTCAACGCCTCGTTTGATGCGACTGGACAATATTTGGATTTTGAGGCTTGAAGGATTTCATCCCTTGTTCTAGCTATGAACGCTTCTGTTTCAAGAGGCCTGTCGCTCTTCATCCGCACAACGAGCGCGCCATCGATTATGCCTCTTTCCAAAGCAGAAATCAACAGTTGACTTGCTATGCCTCCGGAAGCAGTGTTGTATCTGATGTCAATATCATTTGAGTATCCAATGTAGCATTTCAAGTAATTTCCAAGTGACCTATCATCTGGCTGTCTTCCGAAAATTTGCGAGTTCAAATGCTCAAAATCCACCGAATAGCCGGGACAGGACTTGACGCAAAGTCCGCAGTTAATGCATTTCTCTTCCTCGATCTCGGGTACGCAAACTCCTTCAGACACGTGAATCTTTATTGCTTCAGTTGGACATACTCCAGCGCATGTTCCGCACCCAGTGCAAAGGCGGCTATTTCTAATTTGCATAATCACTTTGGTATTTTTGCTCAAAATATGCCGCCTCAGCTGACTATTGCGCCTGTGTAATGCATCATCAAGTTCTTATCTTGCTCCGACAAGTAGCTAACTGCTTCCACTAGTCAATAGCCTTTGCGTCTGAAGATTGACTAAAATTAATCGATACAATGCAATTCTTCCTTTTGTGAGATATGTGAATTTCCGAGTTGACTTGTGTTATTGCACAACGATATGACTTTTCTTAATTTTCCGTTGTGGTCTTTTGGTATTGCGTCTAAAATTTGGAAATTAACCTCCATGTCTTCTCCAAAAACTCTCCGAATTTTCTTTTGTGCTTTCTCAAGAACATGGGCACTGTTTGTGAAATTTTCGTTTGCTGCTATCTGGATCGTTATTTCGTTTCTTTTTCTTTGAATTACTCTGAATTGCTTTATACCTTCGAAATTTGCAAATGGGTAAGGAAAGAAAATCGTAGGTGAAACCACGCGGCCTTTAGTAGTTACCAAAAAATCATCGGTTCGTCCTTCTACAATTTTCATGAGAGGCAGGGTTCTACCGCATAAACATTGTTCATCAGTAGGAACGCCTACATCGCCGATTTCATAACGTATAAAAGGCATCGCCATATTGAACAAACTAGTACAGACAATTTTGCCTCTTTCACCAGAAGCAACGGGCTCTCCGTCATCAATGAACTCCATTACCGTTCCATCTATATTCGTATGGTAGCCCATGTGTTCTTGGCATTCCCAAGCGAGAAGGCTTAACTCGTTACATGCATAGTTATCTAACACATCCGTTTGCCACGACGAGTTGATACGTTTTCTACCTGCATTGTCCAAAAGCTCAGCACTCGTGAAAACCAACCGTGGTTTAAAACCGTACCCGTCACGGTCAAGTGCTTCAGCCAACATTACTAAAGATGATGGATAGCCTTTGATGGCTTGTGGCTTATAATCCTTAAGCAACGCCAACTGCTTGTTAACGTCATCAAAGATTGAAATATACTGTCTATCCATAACTCTCAGGTGTTGATAAACGCTTTTTCTCTTGGGAAAACTTCGCGGGTCGGCAACGACAGCCATCTTGTCATAAAATCTCAGATCATTCTCAAAGAAAGCTCTTGCCCAAATAGCACTTTCCAGATATGAAGCAGCAGAGTCAACAAAAATAGTCAATGGGATACCTGTTGAGCCGCTTGTTGTTCTTTTGACGCATTTATTCAGGTTAATGTTTTTCGCAGTTATGTCTTTTAAGGGAGCTGATTGGATTTCGTGTTTAGTCGTTATAGGAAGTTTTGATAGGTCATCGATTGACCGCACATCTTCGGGTTTAACGCCGACCGCCTTAAACTTCCTGTGATAGAGTGGTACGTTTTCGTAGGCATGTTTGAGTATTAACTTAAGTCGTTTACGTTGCATTTCCTGTAACTCTGAGTAATTCAGCCGCAGGTTTCGTCTGAGCTGATATAAATAAAACAGAGTGCGAACGCTCATTATCCAACACGCATCATTAAATTTTATGTGGTAGAAAGCATGCTATAGGAAAAAAGACTCAAAACCCACTTTCAATAACTTGATCAAAAACCGTCGCTAAGTGATCAAAATCATACTTTTGACAAACAATTTTTCTACTATTTTGTTTCTGCTGGATGGATCTTTCACTGTTCTCAATGAGCTTCGTTACAGCGGATGCCCAACATTTCGGATCATTTGAGACCAGAATAACATTAGAGTCTTGACAAGTAGCCTCTTTGATTCCACTAATCGCGCTTGCGATTACAGGTTTTTCCATGGCTAAAGCTTCAAAAAGTTTCAAAGGGCTGATCCCGTGGCTAGCAACACTATCTGGAAATGGCACAAAAACACAATCTGCCGCGGCAAGGTATTCTGGAATGCCTTCCTTAGGGATACGTCCAGTGAGGATTACGTTATCACATTTTGATAGTTTATTCAACATTTCTGGGTTTCCTTCTCCAACGATCATAAATTTGATTTTCTCTTTGTTCTTCAATAACTTGGCAGTTTCAAGAATTATTTCTGCTCCCGCAACCTCATCAATTCTACCTGCGTAAACACAGAGCTTTTCTCCATTCTGTACGCCATATTTAGACTTTATTTCCTCCCCATTGACTCTAGTAGGATCAAACAGACTTGTGTCTACGCCATTCGGAATGACTATAATATCCTTTCTAATGTTTCTGTTCTGAGCGTAGTTTTTTATGAAGTCTGTGATGGTCGTGACTTTCCAGCCATACCTAACCAAAGTATCCTCTACTAAGACTAGTATGCGACCTGAAATCGGCTGCAAAAGTCTATTCATCCTTTTTCCAATGAGTTCGGTAGTATACAATCCCATTAGGTCATTGTAGTCTACTAGAACTTTCTTATTCATTATTTTGCTGCAGATAAACCCAAGTAAGCCCGTGTAAGCAGAAGTATCATTGATGATGACGATGTGAGGTTTTAGCTGAGCCATCTTTTTTAGCATCTGAAGACAGAGATAAACTTCAGTCACTACAAATGCGATTAGAAAGCTTTTTGTCCAAAACCTCGAAATCGGTTTCGGCAAACTTAGCCTGTGGCCGCTCATCTCTTCACATATAACCTTACGCTTCTGGTTATCATAAGAGTCTATTTTTCTGATGAAAAGAGTGTATGACGGAGGCAATGTAATGAAGTGGATATCGTACTTCTTGGAAAGTCTTTTCATGAGCTCGAAAATCCTCCTGTCTGCACCCAATCTGGGAGGGAAACACTCCGCTATCACGGCTATTCTCCTTTTCATGATTTTCGGCACCTTAAGTGTT
>DATDQZ010000108.1:0-11039 GCA_035292005.1 Bathyarchaeia archaeon
TCAACGGGCACTCCTGTTCCTTACGAGAAAACAGGTATGACGTACAGTAACATGACCGTGGGTTTTGGCAACTCCTTGCTGATGCCCATGAGCAATGTCAGTGACTATTCTTCGGCGTTGAAGATGCTTGGGATAAACGGCACGTATGGGTTTCAACTCACGCTGACGCCTATAGTGAACGTTTCAATAGCTGAGGTTCAAACCAGTCCATTGAAATTATCGCTCAATGTTGGCGGTGTGGGTTTTCCGCTTGCAAACGCCACGGTGAATTATTGCCTTATACCTGTCTCGTTGAGTGGAGCTTATCCTGAATACTTGACAAGTGAAGCTGATGTGAATTACACTGACGCGGCAGGTTACACTTCAGTTACGTTCCCGAATTTCACGTCAAGCGCAACTCTCACTTACGTTTTTATGGCGTACGCGCATGTTGGCGGCGTTACTGGCGTTGGTTTCTACACACCTACGCCTTCCAGTAGCGCACAGCTTATCCCATTTGTTGATTCTTTATCCGCGCGGCAAGTGATTTTAGCGCACAGTTACGATGTCAACATTACTAGTGATGATAATGCTTTGGCGTATAATGCGTCTTTTGTTTTCTGGGGTGAAGATTTCAAGTTGCAGACATCGTCGTGGGCAGCGGATGGAACTGTTGCACCTGGTTCAGGGAATCCTTTTGGCACAGTTACGCTTCCGCCTGATAAAACAGGGATTCTAGTTGTTGCCTATGGAAATGACAGTGCAGGCGGTGTTGCCGTGATGCCTTGGGGGGTTGGGTCTTTGGCTTTTCCAGTTGCGTTCGGAGGTAACTCAACTGGGCAGGAGTGGGTGGCGACTGATATGCGTCAAGTTCTGGTCAGCGGTGTTGCTTATCAGGCGAAGCTTTCGTTGTGGGGTTTGCAGGGGGTTCAGGTGGTAGGGTAGGATGATGCGTTCGGTTGAGATTGTGCTTGTGATCTTCATTCTCACGGGGGCGTTCATTGTTGCGTCTTCTTTTGCTGTTTTGCCTGAGCCGCGGCAAGCGTCTCCTGTCAACCTTAGGCGCTTGGCGTTGACGACGTTGCAGATGTTGGATTCGAACCATGAGTTGAGCAAAGCTGCTTTTTCAGCTGTTGACGACCCAAGTTGGAGTGAGCTTCAAGTTGCTCTTTCGGCTTCGCTTCCGCCTGACGTGGTATATAACCTTACGGTTTATGAGGTGGACAGTAGCGGAAGCGGTGCTTCGCTCTACACGCCTTTTAATCATGTTTCGAACGCGGAGAGTTTAGGCGTGTCGTCGGATGCTTCGTCGTATTTTGTGGCTTCGTCTAACGTGACTTTCACTTTTACTCCAGAAAAGATAGGTGGAACATTGTATATACTGAACTGTAGTGACGCGAATGGCTGGTGGATCACGGGTTACACCGCCCAGAGTTTGGCAGAGGATTTGTATAAACTGTTATCGCCTTACTTCGTTAAAACGGTAGTGGTGCAAAACACGGCTCAACTTGGGCAAATTCTAGGCAATTCATCGCTTCAAGGAGAACTTGTTCAAAACGCGGTCGTCATTAACACTTTTGGAGAAGCTGTTCCAATACCCACAGCGTATTGCAAAACACCGTATTCCGATAACTCGTATGCTAGATACTGTTATTTTTTGGGGGAAAAAGTTCGTCTTTATAATTGGACTTGGGCTAGCATAGTTGGCTATCCATTCTATTATGTGACAAACACTGGGAACTTTACAAACGATAAAAATGACTATGGGATTTATGGAATGAAAGATGTTAGACAACCGGGAATGTACGCATTTCTCCAAGGATTGACCAATATAACTTACAGCGCAAGTGATTCTAGCAATATTTTCCAAAGCGTTGGGGTTGTCAGCCTTTCATCGCAAGTCTTAGACAACTGCAATTATTATGGAATATATCCTTCTCCTAATCAAACTTCTACGAGAGCCATACAAAAATCTAAACTAACCACCTACCCTAATTTAACTGTTGGATTACTTATATTCGATGAAAAAAGTGGATGTTACCCGGGTGCCTTATACAATCATTGGAACGGTACAAGAATTGAAGGTTCACTGTTAGCTTTGGGTTTGACTAGAACGCCTGATATTAGGCTTACCGCCATTGGTCTTCTTTCGTATTATAAGCCTAAGCTTTATCCCTCTGAGTATACGGCTTATGGCACGTCTAGGCTTGTTGTTTTGCAGCTTGGGTTGGTTGGAGGCGGCTAAAAGTGAACAGTAGGGGGCAGTTTTCGATTATTGCGGCTTTGCTGGTGGCTGTTGTGCTAATAGGCACGGTTATAACGACGTACGCTACGCTTCGTTACAGTACAAGCCAAGACCAGCCTCAAGTTCTAAGCGCGATAGACGAAACTAACTTGGCGCTGGAGAAGGCTTTGGGTTTCACGGTGGGCTATTATGGTTCTGTCCTGCAGGTTACGGGCGATAATTCATACGCGAACACTCTCACTAGGAATTATCTGCGTAACGCTCTAGGCAATATGACGGACATTCAACCTGAGTGGGGCGCATCCTTCAACCTAGTTTCTTTGGATTTGAGCGCAAACTGGTTTACGAACACCAGCTACAGCGCAGGACAGGCAGTGATCGCGTATGACTTGGTAGGTTTAGGCATTTCCGGCATGAGCTACTCCTCGTCATGTCGATTAGACGTGCAAATTTTGAATTCCTCTTCCAGCAGTAAAGCGTGTCTGAACATAACTAAAGATGGCAATGAGCCGTTAATCAATTTGGGCAATCAGAACTTCGAGTTTTACCGTTACCAGTATTCAAATTTGACATGGGACTTTGCAACGCCAAGCGGTGAACTAACAGCTTTTGCGAATGGCACCTACTTGATTGATATTCCACCTGAACTGAACGATACGGCAAGTTTTGTTGTTCAAGTTACGGATGCGCGGGGAATAATGGTTGCAGCCGCATCCTTCAGCCGCCTCACTTCCACGCTCATGTGGAACACCACTTCCGCTACCGCTGGGGAAGACTACGTAGACATTAACACAACAGACGTGGATTTATCTCCGAATAAGGGCACGCAAAGCAACTTCACTGCCCAACAGTATGGTCCAGACTTGATAAATGACACATTGACAGAGGCAAGCACAGTAAATCCGCCTGCATCAATTGCTAAAGTAGGAACAGACACAAGTGGCACTGGAACCACTTTAACTCTGTCTTTTTCGCATACGCTTGTGGCTGGTTCTAATAGGATAATCGCTGTTTGTTTCGGAGCTGAACATAGCGGAATTACTGTTTCTGGCGTAACTTATGGTGGAAATGCAATGACGCTGGCAGTTTCTGCCGAAACCGCTCCATCAGGAACAAAATATCTTTGTCAAGTTTGGTATATTCTTGAAGCAAACTTACCCGCTAATGGTGTTAAAACTGTTACAATAACTGCAACTGGCAGTACAACAGGGCTTGAAGTTAATGGATTTTGCGCTGAATATAGTGGAGTTAATCAAGCCGTTCCCGAAGCAACAGACTCTGATGTTGTAATAGGGGACAGTACGGCGAACAGAACGATAACAAGCACCATTAGCCCGTCAACAGGCGCATATGTAATATCGGCTGTTGGATGTGGAAACCCAGGGTCATACACGCATAATGCTTCTCAAGTTGAAGTTCTCGATTTCTATGATGCTTCAAGTCAGTTTGCAGTTGCCGAATTGAGAGGAGCAAATGGAGAAACAGCTTTATCATCAACTTTTAATACTACCATAAATCGGCAAGCACGTGTAGCAGCGTCTTTTAAATCATATGCTGGAACAACAAATTACCGTTTAGACCTTGAAGAGCAATGGACAAACGTAAACTACACTAATCCTCGCCAAGACCTATGCATTAAAACAGGCAACCTAAGCTCAGAAAACCTAATGGTTGATGTTCGAAGTGGTTCATCTTGGATTACGATTATTAACCCGTTGCTGGCGAATCAGTGGAACAATGTGTCTGTTGCTCAATACATAGGCTCACTGAATTTTACAATCAGGTTTAGAGACAACGACAGCCCGGACATGGTTCAAGATAGCTGGAGCATAGACGCAGTGTTGTTGAGACCTCAGCCAGCTTTAGATTTTCTCTCGTTGCAGAACTCGACAGACGCGACGATAACCATGGAGTTGCTGCAGAACGGCACAATGCGCTGGCTGGGACAAAACCTCAACCTGACAACTCAGGAAAAGCCTGTTCCGCCTGTTCCCGTGAAAGCCATTCACGTGAACCAGACCATAAACGGCGTAAATCAGGAAGTGCCCTTCCAAATAGAGGACTGGGCATCCGAGTACCGCATTCCATTGAGCTTAACCAACAACGCCACGGTCTTCAGCAACAGGCAAATGATTGTTTTCCTCGTAAACGTTAACGTGTCAAAGGTCACGGTGTGGTGGAACGGAAGCGACACAGCAACCCAAACACCACTCGCATACACAAACAAACACTTTTCATACACATTTGGTAACGAGCAGCATCCAATAACCCTTAACAACGGAATTCTAGAATTGGAAATAGACTTTTCCGGTGACGGTTCATTTAAGGCTATTTCAACCTTGGGTGCATCCACAGCTACTGCAGTGCTCATGCGAATTAACCAAGACCCTGCCCATTATGGGCATTCTCAACCAATGTATGCTGTTTTAAATGGTACAGTACGAGCCGTTTTACACCATGAAGTGGAATGGGATGGTGGCATTTCCGGATGCCCCAACGTTTATGCTCATATTGTTATAACATTGCCAGCCAACGCGACATACTACACTTACCAGTTAAGGTTAATATTCGTAAACTCAACGGGACGCCCAAGAACAATCACAGACTTATGCCCCATCAAACTATCAACAACCCTCAGCTCAGTCACAATTCAGACTGAAAACGGAACACTAAACACTTCTCCAATTGTTGCGACTGGAACTGGAACATTCAAGAATAGCTCAGGCGGCACGTGGACAGCACATCATTGGAGCCAATTCGTCTCAGGCACACAAGGAGCAGGAATAATGTTTACCGACAGCACTAACCAATTGCTTTATGCCTTCGACCCAACCGCTACAGTTCCCACAGGTTCACTTAACGTCAGCATCACCACCAAAACAATTGAATTCTCTCCAGTTACCCAATCACTAGGTCAAGTCTCCAACTTCACTACGCCCAACACATACGACATAACTTGGCAAGGCGCGGTAGTGACATTTGACGGCACAACGCCCATATATCAAAACAGTACAGGCAGCGGCTTGTGGCTTCTTGTTGAGTATCCGCCAAAGATAACGGTGACATCGGAAAGCTAAGTATGCTTATTTGTGATACACATTGCTTAAATACAACTATGTATGAAGTCTTAATACGTGAGAATAATGCTAACTAGAAACATGCTGAAATCTAAAAAAGCCATATCACCCATACTTGCCACGCTACTGCTCATAGTCATAGCCGTAGCAGCCATAGTCGTAACCTACGCGTGGATAATGACATACATGGGCACCACAACCCAACAAGCAAGCATCATACTCTACGACGAAAACGTCAGATTCGTTGACAGCACAACAACCGAAATCACAATAGGCAACTCAGGAACAGGAGACACCCAAATCGTACGTCTATACTTAGGCACATCCGCTAACGACTTAACAGAAGTAACAACTGCCGTTACAGATGGCTTAAACAAAGCACTGGAAGCGGGTTCTGTAGTAACACTGACGCTTAATTGGACAGACACCGATTTCGGAAATTGGACAGAAGGAGAAACTTACCACTTCCGAGTAGTTCCGCAACAAGGACAAGCCTACCCGTTCTCGGCGCAAGCTCCCCAATAAACAATTGCTTCACAATTTTTTCAACCCTTCTACAAGCGCTTAAATAGAAAACATTTTATCAACACGGTTACGAACTATTAACCACGTATACAAGAGAAATATCTATCATAGGTGAGTCACGGTTTGCAAGAAATCCTCGAAGCAGCAAAAGTAACGCTTTCACTCGCCTTTCTTTTTTACGCGTCTTGGAGCGACTACAAAACCAGAGAAGTAAGCAACCGCGTTTGGGTGCTCTTTGCGCCCTCAGCACTTCTTTTATCTATTACTGAACTGCTCCTTTACGAGCCTTCAAAACTGCCCTTTTTCGGGCTAAGCTTCGGCATAACCACTGCCATCGCCTTTGTCTTGTTCTATTCTGGCGGGTTCGGAGGCGCCGACTCAAAAGCCCTAATGTGCGTCGCCCTCGCTTTGCCATTCGCGCCACAAACGCTATTCGCGCCTGTCTTAGCTGCAGGAGTCTCACCGCTTTCCCAGAAACTCTTTCCATTAACGATTTTCAGCAATGCCGTTTTGTTCGCGGCAGCAACCGGAATTTACATGCTTCTGTACAATATCATCTGGCACAGAAAAACTGGGAAAAAAACTTTTGAAGGAACCCTTGCAACCGAATCCATCGGAAAAAAAATCGTTGCCCTGATAACGGGCTACAAAGTTTCTGTTGCCAAGTTAAAGGCGAAATGGCACATTTATCCAATGGAAGACATAGAAGAAGAGAACGGTGAAAACCCAGTTAAAAGAAAACTTATCGTCATGCCAAAAGACGAGGGAAGAGACGCAATAGTCGCACGCCTCTCCAAGGCAGTTGACGCTGGAAAAATCGACGCCGATGTGTGGGCGACACCTGGCTTGCCTATGCTAATATTCATAACAATTGGCTTGATTATCGCCTTATTATTCGGAGACATAGTCTGGATTCTGGTCAGTTTTGCCTTTGGATAAAACTCTCGCTATGTAAGAAGTGAAGGTTTCTGCTAAATGGGATTTTTACTTCGTTCTGAATAAGAAATTGATGCAGCTATCATCAGAGCTGAGCCAAAACCAACAAACGAAATGGCCAAATCTCTGTAAGGATAAAGCTCTAAAGCAAAAGATAGCCCCTTGCTAATTGCCTCATAAGAGTAGAGAAAAGCACTCGCAGTAAACAATACTATCGCTACCAACAGCAGGAAAATCTCAGTTTTGAACCTCAATTGAGCCCCCTCCCCACTCAATTCTTTCCAAGTTTTTGGATAGGTCTTAAGGTTATTAAGGAAAAGGTTATTTTAGCTTTTCGGAAGAATATGTGCCCAAGGGTGGTTTCAATGTGGCTGACAGACTGTAAGGACGAACTGCAGAATTTTCTGAAAAAGGAACCTAAAAAACTCGATGTAGTAGTCATGCCTGACTTTTTCCTCGACAGATTAATAAACCTAAACTGTGACGCGCCTCGTTTTTCCTCGATGATTGCGGGTGTAGCTAACCGAAAAGGCGGCAGCATAGACGGCATCGCCCAAACAGACATCAGAGGCGGAAACGCCGTCAACACGACTTCTGCCTTAGCCGCTCTCGGAGTGAAGGCCACGCCCATAGTCTGCACGAGTAAGCTGGGTCTTCAGCAAATAAAATTCTATCTTAACCAATACCGCGTTGACACTTCTCACATCAAAATCTCAGCGAAAGCATCAATAACAACAGCGCTGGAACTTAAAACCGAAAACGGCAAAGCTAACGTCATGCTCAGAGACGTAGGCTCACTAGCCGATTTCGGTCCTTCCAACATGGCTGATGAAGATTACAAACTGATTGAGAACGCCGATTACGTCTGCCTATTCAACTGGGCTGGAACAAAAAAATTCGGAACTGAACTAGCTCAAACCGTTTTCCACAGGGTCAAAGCGAAAGGGAAGGGCAAGACTTACTATGACACGGCAGACCCAACTCCCAACAACGCTAAAATCCCCGAACTGATGGAAAAAGTTCTGAAAACCCGACAAGTGGACATTCTGAGCGTAAACGAGAACGAGGCAATCTGCTACGCGGCACTGGTCAAAAACGAGATAAATGAGCAGCGCGGAAAACTGCGTTTTGACGAGTTAGCAATGGAAGCCGCCAGAGTCTTAGCTAAACATTTGCATGCGAGGATTGACTTGCACACTACAAGTTTCTCAGCCACATTCACCACGAAAAGCGAAGTTGTTGTTCCCGCCTTCAAAGTCAAAGCGTTAAGGGCGACTGGCGCAGGCGACGCTTGGAACGCAGGAAACATATTAGGTGACGGAAACGCGCTTTCAGACGAGTGCCGATTAGCCTTAGCCAACGCTGTTGCCGCCTGCTATCTCTCCGATGCCGAGGGCAAGCATCCAACACGACAAAAACTGGTCAAATTCATCGAAAACTCGGCGAAAACATGGCAAGCTCCGCGTTAATCCTAAGCTCAAATTATTTTAATCAAATTAGCCTTTTAACCATCGAAGTAATCAGGTTAATGCGGGATGGCGCAGATTGGCTAAACTATTTGGAAGTTCTGGAGTGCGCGGCTTAGTCAACATAGACCTGACGCCAGCGTTAGCTTGTAAGGTAGGCTTAGCCGTGGCTTCGCATGCTAAAGTGCGAAAAGCTCTTGTAGCGCGAGATACGCGAGTTTCGGGTTCAATGCTTGAAGACGCGCTGGTTTCTGGACTTTTGGCAGGTGGCGCGGATGTGGCTTTAATAGGTGTTGTGCCCACTCCCGCCTTGGCTTATTTAACCAAGGCGCTGAAGGCTGACGCTGGATTAATGCTCACGGCATCGCATAATCCGCCCATGTACAACGGCATAAAAATCTTTAACGGCGACAGCTTGTCCTACACTGACGAAAGCCAAAACGCGGTCGAAAAGATAATAGCTGAAGAGAACTTTGCCTTGGCAGAGTGGCGCGGAATCGGTGAAGCCTCCATAGCCGATGTTAGCCACCTTTATGTTGAGATGGTAACTAAAGCGGTGACGTTGCATAGGCAATGGCGCGTTGTCGCAGATTCGGGATGCGGCGCCACCTTCAACGTTGCCCCCGCGGTTCTAAGAGCCATAGGCTGCAGGGTAACTGCCCTGAACGCTCAGCCTGACGGGTTCTTTCCAGCGAGAAGTCCCGAACCTACTGCTGAATCTCTGAGGGATTTAGCGCAAGTCGTCAAGGAACTTGACGCTGAGATTGGCGTAGCCTTTGACGGCGATGGCGACCGCGTAGCCTTCATTGATGAGAAAGGCGGTTTTGTCGACTTTGACCGCGCACTTGCGGCGTTTTCCGCTTATGCCATAAAGAAGAATGGCGGCGGAATCGTAGTCACAAACGTTGAGGCGTCCATGTGTGTTGAGAGAATGGTTGAAGCCCAAGGCGGCAAAGTTGTCAGAACAAGGGTTGGCGACGTTTACGTCTCCGAAGCCATGAAAAGCTGTAACGCTGTTTTCGGTGGAGAACCCTGCGGCGCATGGGTGCACTCGCGCTTCCATTATTGTCCAGACGGGCCGCTCTCCGCAGTATTATTCCTAAAGGCTCTGGAAGAGGAAAACAAGACTACATGCGAGTTTGTTGCCGAAGTGCCTGAGTACGTGACGCTGAGAGAAAATATAGCTTGCAGAAACGATTTGAAACGCAAAGCGGTTGCAAACATTGAAAAAACTATAAAATCCGTCTTTTCAGCGTACACGGGTTTCTCAACCGTTGATGGTGTCAGATTAGCCCTTGAGAACGGTTGGCTCCTGATAAGGGCGTCTGGAACTGAACCGCTCATCAGGCTGACGGTGGAAGGTGAATCGTTAAAAGTAGCAAGAGACATAATGGCAAAGGGAAGAGCTCTAGTCAAAAAGCATGTTGAGGACGATGAAAAATGAAAGCCGTACTCTTAGCTGCAGGAGAAGGCGTTAGGCTTCAACCGATAACGGCTAATAGACCCAAACATTTGATACGAGTAGGCGGAAAACCGATTCTTGAACATTGCTTAGAAGCGGTGAAAGCCTCTGGAATAACCGAAGCTATAATTGTCACGCATTACATGAGCGAGGCGATTCGTCAGCACTTCGGCGACGGCGAAAAACTGGGTTTGAAAGTGGAGTATGTTGAGCAGGCGGCAGTGCTTGGAACTGGTAACGCTGTGAGTGTTGTTGAGCCATACGTGGATGGCGACTTCGTTCTTGTTTATGGCGATTTGTTGTTCGCGCCAGATGCGCTGAAGAACGTGGTTCACTTGTATGAGAAGGAAAAGCCCGCGGCGGTCATGGCTGTTGTTCCCGTGGAAAAGCCGGAAAGCTACGGCGTAGTTGAACTCGAAAATGAGAAAAACGTCAAACGCATCATAGAAAAGCCAGTTCTTGGGCAAGCTCCGTCAAACCTGGCTAACGCGGGACTGTACGTGTTCTCCATGAAGATTTTTGAAAAAATAAGGCAGACTAAGGCTTCTGTTCGCGGCGAATTGGAGCTCACAGATGCTCTCTCGCTGCTGATCAGGGATAAAGAAACAGTTTTAGCTGCCAAAATTTCGGAGGACGATTGGATCGACATCGGGATGCCTTGGAATTTGCTTGAGGCAAACAGTTGGGCGCTGAAGCGAATGGAGCATACCGTTCATGGGAACGTAGAGAACGGCGCTCATTTGGTAGGTCCTGTGACAGTGGCGGAAACCGCGAGGATACGTTCTGGAGCGTACATTGAAGGTCCCACGTTTATTGATGAAGGCAGCGATATAGGACCGAACTGTTTCATTCGCGCATGCACGAGCATAGGCAAAAATGTGCGCGTAGGCAATGCTTGCGAAATCAAAAACAGCATAATCATGGATTGGACTCACGTTGGGCACTTGTCTTATGTGGGCGACAGCATACTCTGCGAACGCTGCAATTTGGGCGCGGGCACCATAACAGCTAACTACCGTCTAGACGCTGGAACAGTAAAAATGATGGTTAAAGATAAGGTTGTTGACAGCGGAAGAAAGAAACTCGGGGTAATTCTAGGCGATAACGTTAAGACTGGCATAAACGCGCTTTTAATGCCCGGCGTAAAAGTTGGAGCAAACAGTTGGGTGGGACCGAACTTTGTGGTTGACAGGGATTTGCCAGCGAACACTATCGCGTTGCTAAAACAAGATGTAGAGACGCGGGAAAGAAGTGAGTAAAAGCGGTTTTTAATGCTACTCTCTTCTTGAGTACATTGTTAGTGGGTACTTTTTTCTAAATTTCCGTAGGTTTTTTCAGCGTTTTGAAAC
>DATDQZ010000109.1:0-5844 GCA_035292005.1 Bathyarchaeia archaeon
TACTTGGCGCTCAGTCAACGGTCGACGGTAAGTTATAAGCGTAACCAAGCTCCGCCTGTGATCAGACACAAGTTTCTTTCCGTCAAACGAAACGCGTGCTCTCTTCCTAACAAAGAAAATAGTCAATAATACTAAAGCAGAGTTAAAAACGTAGGGAAAAATCGAAATCACCAAGCTCAGTTTCAGGTCCGTGATTACTGCATATGAGGCTATTGTCATTCCTATGGCGAATGAACCCGTGTTGCCAACGAAAATCTTGCCCAGAACATTAAAACCGGCAAGTATAAGCCAGACGATCAAAGGTCCGAGCATTAGGATTAGATATGACTGTGATAACACCATTAATCCTATGAGGACTATCGCTGGGCAAACCGTTTCCAAACCGTTTAACCCACCCAACTGGTTTACAGTGTTAGTTACTATCATAACGATTAATGGAATAATTATGAAATAGTATGCTTCACCGAATTGTATCATGCCTATGAGCGGTAAGGATATTGACGTGCGCGTCAAAGGATTCGTGATTGCCCAGTATATGAGCGGCAGTGCGGCTATTAATGGCATAAACGCCTTGTAACGCCATTTCAAGTCCATCCAGTCATCCAGCAAACCCATAAAGCCTCCGAACAAGATGCACACGGCTAAAGTTAATGGTGCAGAAACACCATTCGAGACTTTAATGACACCCAAAAAGTACACCAAGAAAAGATAGACAGTGGTGAATAGAACGTAGAGTACGCCTAAACCGTTTGGAACTACAGGTTTGCCTGCCTTGTGCTGGTCTGGAACTCTTGGAAACAAGCTGCCGCTCCCTCATTTGTCAACTTGTAGGACTTGTGGCGTTATAGTATTTTTGCCAGTCAATTTCGTACAAAGCCACCAGTGGTATGAGATAACCATAATTCGCAGAAGCAGATAGAGTCAAGTCCAAGCCGGAGAAATAAGCTTCCTTAAAGTATGTAGGTTGCACGCCCGCCTCGTCTGGATAGATATAGCCTCCGCCTTGCGTGTCTGTCCAACGTTGCTTTGCCCAACTCATCAGCTTATATATTGTCGAGTTCCTTCCCAAATCGTTCCATTCCCACCTGTTGGTCTGATTGCTGACGGAACCGAAGGCTGTTTCGTCAATCCACGACGAGTTACGATCGATAAAACCTCCTTGAATGAACCTATCCTGAGCTTCGCCTGAAATTCTCGCCATCCACATCCACTTTCCTTCGTCACCGAAACCAGCAGAACTAGCAACATAATACGTCTGATCGGACGATTGCCCTATGCCGAGAGTGATGAAGACGAGAATGTACTTAGCGTTGTACTTTTCTAGCATTTTCAATGATTGCGTCTCATTAGCCATGAAGATGAAGCCTATGTTCTCTATCTGTGTGTTATTTATCGTGGCGTTATCGGCTAAGGTCGTGACGTTCCCAAGTATGCTCAGCCAGTACCCGTAATCCCACCAAGCGCATACGACAGTTGTTGATTCAAGATTGTTCTGAGTCCAGCTCAGCATGTTTAGCCACTCTTGTACTGGTTCAGCAGGGACTACTGGAAGACTGCCGGCACTGATTGTTATCGGTGAATAGGCTTGACCGTACACTCTAGGCATGCCACCAGTTTGAGGGGAGAAAGCAAGATTTGTTACTATAAGAGTGAAAACCAGAAAAATGGCAATTCCGCTATATTCTTTGCTTATCCGCGTTAGACCACGTTTTGTTTTTATGGCAAGGTGAGGTGCTTCTCTTAACAAAGTGTAGAATGGTTTTAGTATACCAAGAATTCCTGTGGCTACCAAAAGGCTAAAGGCTGGCGCAAAAATAACAAGCAAACGCACCATAGAGGCTGCGAAGTAAAGTGATGTTAAACCAAAAAGTAGTAGGAACACGTTTCTATTAGTAGGATTTCTTAGTGTAAAGTACAAACCTGCCAGGAAAAATAGTATCCCTATACCCAGTTCATAATAGATATTACCCCAAGCTGAAATTCTATGCTCAGCTACTGACTCTATGAGAGGGTTCAATTCACGGAGAAACGGGTCCAAAACAGTGAGGAATTTCCCTGCGATATTTTCCATGTAACCAAGCTGCCAAGCAACAACGAAACCACCAACTAATACGGCGAGCGATGCGATAATGAGTAAAACTTTCGTTCTCGCTGATATTTTATGGCGCAAAACTTCTGAAAGACAAAGCAAAAGAAACACGCCTGCGACAGGTATCACCGGACCTGATGTCAGATAGCCAAGTGAAATGTATGGAACTTTTGTCGCCACGAAAAGTGCCACACCAAAAGTTAGGCTATAAGAAAGCAATAGGCGTTGGCTGTACCTTTTCAATAAGATTAGCACGAAAACAAAAAATACAGTCAAATCCAGTATAAAGTAGGCTGCACCCCACGCCGTAATGAAGTAAGCTAATGCTGCCGCAGCGCCAAGTGTATATTTTAGCGATGAATTTAGAGGTCTATTTTCTTCGATCGCTCTTAGAAACATAAACATGAACAACAAAAGCCCCAGTATACCTGGGACTTCAGTGTCAAAAAAACCGAGAGAGGTTCTTTGGAGGAAAGATGGTGCCAACGCTAGGAAAAGGGCTGCGAGCAAACCAGTTGGTTTTCCTCCCATGTCTTTGCCGACAAAATAAATTATAAGGCTGCAGATAGCGCCAATTATTGCTGGCATGAATGAGGCAAACGTCATTAAATCGACGTTCACACCTAGAAAAGTTATAATATTATAGAGTACGGCTGTGGTCATAGGTAAAGCAGGCAGCGATGTACCCATGTTCAAGCCTTGGGGATACCATTGTTGCGTGTTTATCCAAGGAGTAGGCCAATAAGGCGACAGCAAACCGTCCTGCACCATTTTTCTTGTCAAAATGAACTGGTAATAGGGGTCAAATTCGGAGAGACGCACGGTGCCTGAGGATATTTCCCAGCGTATAGGTAGAACGCGGATGGTGAAGGCAATGAAGAGTATTAGAAGTAAAGCTGAATAGGACATTATTGCCGCGTGGTTTATTTGGAGACGTAATCTTCCAAAGCCTTTAAGGCCGTTGATAAGGCGTTTCTTCAGTGTCTCCTTAATCCCCAACGCGAGCCATCTCTTCATAAGCTTAATGAGGTTCTTTATTTATTTTTGTGGTTAATAATTGTTTATATCACAATGGTCATTTATTTATGGCTTTCCGAGAATTCGACTGTTATCTATAGGATGAGGCTGATTGGATTTTACAGCATGCACTATAACCCAAGGGCTTAAACTTGGAATTCTTCTCAATGCAAAAAGCTTTTCAATTACAGCCAAAAAAGGTACCAATCGACTTTCTGATGTTCTGCCAAGAGGCAACCAGCTGTATCCTATTTTTCGCCTCACCGCGAACCCTGTTTTGGACAGGCACCGCATGACCATGCCATAGGAATGTCTGTAAGATTTTCCGTGCAGTTCTCTAAGTTTTGATTTCAAGCTGGACTTATTGCCAAAAGAAAGAATAAGCGGAGCGTTTGATTTCAAGGTTCGGTGACATTCACTTAAAGCCTCGTCTACTTCAGGAATGTAATCCAAAACTTCAATCATGAAGATCGCGTCAAATGTTTCGTCTTTTAGGGGAATTTTTCTTGCGTCAGCTTGAATGATGTTGACGTGTTTGGTTTTAAGTTTCAATCTCTTCAAACCATAAGAGTCGATGTCTATGCCTATAACCGTCGCGTTGGTGTCTGCCGCCAGCATGGAAAACCTGCCGGCTTCCGCGCCTACATCCATAATGATGTGCATTTGTGACGGGTCAACTGAGTTGAAAATGAAGTTTGTTTCCATCCGTGTCAGGTATTTGCCCATGCGAGTTTTCGCGGCTTTTTCCCAGTGTGTCTCTTCAGAGAGACTGTTTAGTTGGTTTTTTCGGATGGTTTCTTCCAAGCTTGTTTCACTGTAACGCCGTTTATCTTATGGGTTTTACTTCAACATCAATGGGCAGCAAGGACAGTTTCTTGCCGCATTTAGGGCATTTTCCATCATACTGCTGAAGAATTTCATCTGGAGGCTTAAGCTCCGGACCGTCGTATAATATGTGATTGCATCCTTGGCAAGTAACACGCTGAGGCATTACATTTCACTTCCCATAATGACAAAAAAAGTAACATCTACGACATATTTATTGGTTGCTAAAAAGAGGTGCTGTTTCTTTTACTAAATGGTGGTACTCTCATGTTTCACTTTGCGGTTTTTCTCAACATTTTTATGTTTTAAGGGTCGATATCACAAACGTGAAGTGCAGAACCTTTGACTGTTTGCTGTAAAGCTTATTTTGAGGAAAAGTTGAATCACAATACTCAAGTGTGGTTTGCAGCGTTTGGGAAAGTACACGTTAATCATCACTGAAAAGCCAGATGCCGCTAACAGAATAGCCTCAGCACTAGACGCTACAGGAAAAGCTAAGAAAATTGTGGATAACGGAGTCCCATATTACGTGGCAAAAAAAAGCGGCGACATCGTTGTCGTTCCAGCTTTAGGACACTTGTACACGGTTGCAAGCGAAAAGAAGGGAAGAGGGCAATATCCTGTTTTCAATTACCAGTGGGTTCCACTATACTTAGCCAAACGCGGAGCAAAGCGAATCCGCACTTGGCTTGAGACCATTGCGAAACTAGCGGAGAACGCAGACGCGTTCATTGATGCGTGCGACTACGATATTGAAGGCAGCATAATCGGGTACTGCATACTGAAATATGCTTGCGGCAACAAGGAGAATAATGCAAAACGCATGAAATATTCCACTCTGGCAAAAGAGGAATTGGAAAAATCGTACACTGAGGCATTACCGCACCTGGATTTTTCCCTCATTGAGGCTGGCTTGACAAGACACGAAGTAGACTGGCTCTACGGCATAAACCTGTCCAGAGCCTTAACCATAGCAGCGAGAAATTGGAGTGGACAATACGCCACGCTTAGCACTGGAAGAGTGCAAGGACCAACGCTCAAGTTTCTCGCAACACGAGAGAGAAGCATAAAATGTTTCGTGCCAGCACCGTACTGGAGCATAAAAGCCACCATCGTAATAGGTAACTCAGTTTTTGAAGCAGAGTATGAAAAGAAAGCTATCGAAACTAAGGAAGAAGCTGGCGCTATAGTTAATGCCTGCGAAGGGAAGAACGGTAAAATAGAAAAAATAGAGACGAAAAAGTCCCAGCAGATGCCTCCACCGCCTTTCGACTTGGGTTCCCTGCAAAGCGAAGCATACAGCCTCTTCAGGTATACACCGATGCGCACTTCAAACATCGCTCAGCACCTATACTTGGACGCGCTAATTTCGTATCCGAGAACCAGCAGCCAAAAACTTCCATCAATAATCGGGTATGAAACGATTCTAAAGAAACTAGGCAGAACTCGCGAATATGGGAAACTCGCCGCCGAACTTCTCGCCAAGCCAGAGCTAAAGCCAACCGAAGGAAAGAATGAAGACCCAGCGCACCCCGCTATTCATCCCACCGGAGATTTGCCAGAAAGAGCTCTTGACAGCGCTGAGAAAAACATTTGGAACCTTGTTGTTAGAAGGTTTATGGCGACTTTTGGCGAGCCAGCGATGCGGCAAACTGTAAAAGTTACCATCAGCATTAATGGGAACCAGTTTCATCTCAGAGGAGGACAGACTTTAGAGGAAGGTTGGCTTCGCTTCTACAAGCCCTTTGCTCGGTCAGAGGACGCGTCTTTGCCGCCAATGGAAGAAGGGCAAAGAGTCAGCGTTGAAAGAGTAATTTCGGAGGACAAGTTTACTAAGCCGCCGCCGAGGTACAATCCCAGCAGTCTTCTCAGAAAAATGGAAAAGGAAGAAATCGGGACAAAGGCAACCAGAG
>DATDQZ010000110.1:0-12228 GCA_035292005.1 Bathyarchaeia archaeon
GCAATTGCGGGAATGTATATCAGCGGGTAAACGTAGCCTATGAGCGCTTGTGCTCCTCGAACATCTTCTGCAAAAGCAGACATTATCACTGCCAACGCTAAGCCTGAAAGCAAAGTTACGAAAAGCGATGTTCCCAGAAGTAAATAGCCGAAGGATGAAGGCACAAGGCCTAGCTTCACCAAATCTATCGGCATGGCGCTTGGGATGCCCATGGTGACAGAACCAAGCATGTAATTGTAGCCTATCATAAACGCCACGGCAGCAGCACCCGCGACAATTATTGTGCTGGACAGTTTACCCATAAGAATGGCAAAACGGTCCACGGGCACTGTCAGCAAGGTTTCAAGCGTTTTCTCTTCCTTCTCCATAGCCACGGAAGTAGCCGCTATCTGCATCGCATAAGTAAGCACAATCATCATGGTGACGGGCAAGGCAATAGACTGCGAGAGCATCAAACCTGAAAGCGTAGCAGGGTCAATGCCAGCTTGGATTTCTCCCTTAATTATGGTCGATTGCGTAGCGTAAACCACGTCTGGCGCTACTTGTCGGTTGAAGCTGTTCACGAGAACGTTCATGCCTGATGAGCCGATGTTGGAGAGGATTCCTCCACCTTGGAAGACGCCGTAAACGTTTACTGTGGCGGTTATGCTCGTGTCGCCGCTTGTGTGAGCAATCAAATTCGCGCTGAAGTTGGCTGGAATTACTAGGAATTGTGTGCTGTTATAGGTTGATAGCAAGTCTTGTTCTAAAACTTGTTCGGGAGTCAAGTTGCTAACAACTGTAGCTTTTACTCCTGAGGCAGTTAGAAAATCTATGAATGTTTGAGACCAGTTTCCGTCGTCATTGTTTACTACGAGCAACGTGGCTTTTTGGGCCTGTTCCTGAGCTGTTTGCTGTGCGTAGCCGAGCACGGCGCCTAGTACGGGGAATGTTATTAGCGGGAAGATTATCATTCCTAAGAGGATTTTTGGGTCGCGGATTAGTTCTTTTAGCTCTTTGACGAGTATGGTTTGGAAGCCTTTAAGCATAGCCAATCACCTTGGCGAAGACTTCTTCTAGGTTTTGGCTGTTGAAGCGTTGTTTGAGTTCGTTGGGTTTTCCTTCGACTATGATTTTTCCTTTGTTTAGCAGCGCTACGCGGTTGCAGAGGTATTCCACTTCGAGCATGTTGTGACTTGAGAGCAGCACAGTGACGTTGTGTTCTTTCACGTAGCGTTTGATTACTTCTCTGACATGGTAAGCGTGCAGCACATCTAGGCCGCTTGCGGGTTCGTCTAAGACTGCGAGTCTGGGTTTGGTCATTAATGCCCTTGCCACGAGTAGTCGGCGTTTCATGCCTTTGCTGTATGTTTTCGCTTTGTCTTTTAGACGTTCGCCTAGACCGCTGATTTCTGCTGCCTCCTTGATAGTTTCGCGGAGGATGTTGCTGTTTTTTGTGTTGAATTTGGCCATGAATTCGAGGTATTCCCAGCCTGAGAGGTTTGGGTATGCTCCTGCTTCTTCTGGGAGGTAGCTGATGATTTTGCGGATTTCTGCGGCTTGGTTGACCACGTCTAAGTCGAAAACTCTGATGCTGCCTGAAGTTGGTAAGAGTAGTGTGCTGACGATGCGGAGGGCTGTGGTTTTTCCTGCGCCGTTTGGTCCAATTAAGCCGTAGATTTCGCCCTTGTTTATGTTGAAGGTTAAGCCATCTAGGGCGCGGATATTGCCGAATTGTTTGATTAGTGATTTTGCGTCTACTGCTAGGCTCAGTGTTAAGCACCAGCGTTTTTCTGGGTTAATCGCAAGCTTGTATAAGGCTTTATTGGTACAGGGCTTTACTGATGTGCTTTCGGTGACTATAGCCCCCTTATATATAGGTTGAACTTCTAAGCAAAATCGAGGTTTTGCAGTTGGAATCCTTAGATAGGCTCCTATCGTTTTTTCTATCCCCTTTCCCTCTACGTTTTTTGGTTGATGAAACCGCCAATACGGATAGACCCTCTATAGGTTTCTGCATTGTATTTCTATTAGGCTCCAAATATGCGGTGCTGGTGATGTTGGCTTTCTTTGCGTGCGCGAGGTGTTTATCCCCTCCCTTTTATATGCATTGAAATGTCGCGTGAATTGTGCGTTCTGCTTTGGCTTGTGGTGAGGTTTAAATTTGATTAACGTTTATCTTGCACCACACACTTAGCCTCAACAGGCGACCATAATGAAATATGAAATCAAATACAAACCATCCTATGCCATGCTCGTGGTAAACTTGGACCAAGGCGAAACCATAACAGCCGAGGCAGGCGCAATGACCTACATGGACCCAACCATAGAAGCGCATACACGAAAACGCGAAAAAAGCCTCCTAGGCTCTTTAGGCTTAAGCCTCATAGGCGGACAATCCTTCTGGGTCAACGACTACACCGCAACCGCAGGACCCGCAGAAGCCGCATTCGTATCTGCACCCGTAGGCGACATAGCCACTCTAGAAGTCAAGCCAAACCAAGGCTACATAATACAAAAATCCGCCTACATAGCATCAACCGACACAGTAGACTTAGACGTGAAATGGGAAGGCTTCACAAAAGGCTTATTCGGACAAGGCTTATTCATGCTGAGAGTCACTGGAAACGGTCTTCTCTTCATAAACACCTTCGGCGCCATAGACACGCACACTCTGAAACCAGGACAAACCATGATAGTTGACAACTTTCACTTAGTTGGCTTCAGCGACACCTGCAGCTATAAAGTCACCAAGTTCGGCGGACTAAAAGAAACCCTGCTTGGCGGAGAAGGCCTAGTAACGCAAATCACAGGTCCAGGCGAAGTCTACATACAAACCAAAAACCTCAGAGAATTCGTAGAGTGGCTCTGGACACTGCTGGAACCCAGAGTAAGGTCAAGAGCCCGCTAAACCCTCACACTTTTTCTATTTTATCAAATCTGCCAATATGCTTTTTCTAGCAAATACGCATGGCGAAACATATAAGGCAATTAAAACAAGTTGTTAGGTGTATCTCAAATGTTGCCTGAAGACAATAACTTCGGCATATTAAAGCCAATAATTGGTCCGTGGTACGAGTCGCTGGAGAACCCGCAGAAAGCCCAAGAACACATTCTATACGACTTAATCGAAAAATACGGAATCACATACTACGGAACCAGTCATAATGCATTGCAAACTGCGGGAATAGCTGATTATCAGAAGAACTTTCCAATAATAGATTACAAAGGACTCATGCCTTACCTAGCGCAAGCCAGAGAAGGCAACTACAAGGCTATTCTGCCAGAACCGCCAGAATGCTGGGTGATGACAAGAGGCTCAACCGGAAAAGCAAAAGTTCTGCCCGCAACACAAACACACCTCAAACAAATCTTCACATGCGGAGCAAGAGCACTAATAAACTATGCACTGAGAAAAAAGAACTTTGAAGTTTTCACAGGCGAAATACTGAACCTGAATTTTCCCTCCAGCGTTCACACCATGACCACGGATGGACGAGAAATCAGTTACGGATACAGTTCTGGAACCTACGCCAGACTCAACCCCATGTTTGACAGAGTCAGCCTATTGCCGCGACAAGAAGAAGTAGACGCGCTGGGTTCGGGAATCGGCAATGCGGATTGGGAAAAGAGATTCGAGCTGGTCTATCAGCAAGCCCTTAACAGAAACGTTACGGCCACAATGGGCGTAACGCCGGTGATTTTGGCCTTCGCCAGATACATACACCGAAAACACGGAAAAAAGCCTGTTGACCTTTGGAAGCTTCAAGCTCTGTTCTGCACCAGCGTGCGCAAAATCCAATTCAAATACGCGCCGCTTCTCCAGAAGTACTTCGGACCAGCACCCATTGTGGAAATGTACACGGCAACAGAGGGAGTTTTTGCCCAGCAACTGGACGAGCTGCCATATGTTACGCCTAATTACGACGCTTACTTCTTCGAGGTTATAACTAACAAAGGCGCAAAAATGCTGCACGAGCTTAAGCGCGGCGAATGGGGCAGACTGATAATCTCTTCGTGCATGTTTCCCCGCTATGACATTGGCGACATGATAGAAGCAGCTGGAAAAAACTATTTCCGCGTTTTCGGAAGACGCACTGCTTTAACGCTTCTGGAACACAGGCTGCACCGACTATTTCTGGGATGGCTCCTCTAAGCAGGTGCAGGATGCCGCCTACGTGTCACAGTAACGAAGTAGACACCGGCTATTATTATTATTACACCGATTAGCAAAAGCAACAAAGCCACAACCATTCCTCTACTGAGCCAGCCAGCGATTTGAATAAACGCGACCAAACCTATGAGGATCAGAATTAAGCCGCCGATCAACCAGCCGATGAAGCCGTATTCACCCTTCTCATGTTTCTCTCCTTTTTCTGGTTCTTGCTTCTCTCGCTTTTCCTGTTTCTCACCCTTCTCAGCTTTCTCGCCTCTCCGCGGAGCCTGCGGCGCAGGCGCAGCTTGGACTGGCGCTTCCACTTTCAACGATGCTCCACATCTCGGGCAGAAGACCATGGTTTCGTCAACTTTATTGCCGCATTTTGGACAGTACGCCATTAACCTCACCTTAATCTACTCTTCTATTGAAGAATGACTATTTAAAATATGCACCTCGCACAGAAAAAAGTTATATGCACTATGATACAACATAATCGGGAGAAGGGAAACAAATTGAGCAAAAATCCAAGCGCGCACACACAGCCATACAGGGCTGGAGAAGGCATATTCAGTGCAATTTCCGTGGGAGCTATCTTCATCTTAATCGGAGTAATCTACGTAGCTACTCTCCCAGTCTCTCTTTGGGATGAGATAGTAGCTTTTTTTGGTTCCTTCAATATCTTGCAAGTTCCTGGTATTGGGATATCTTTGCCGGCGCCAATAAGTCCAGCTGACTACACAGTGCTTTACAGAGCTGTATTTCAGTTCTGTCTAGGCTTGGGCGTCTTGCAGGTTCTATTACTTGGGCTGAGGCTCTTGTTGCATTCGCCGATTGGCAAGACAACGGAAACAGTTGGGAATCTTGTTTTCTGGTTTGGAGCCACCTATCTGGTGTTCACGTTTCTCAACAGTGCAACAACTTTGGAGACATGGTTTATGTTCTGGGCTGCGATACTAGCGGTCATAGGGGCATCGATGATAGCTAGAGCTCTGGTCCTCTTCGCTAGAAGATAAATTCGCTGAGAAATGGACGCTAAACGAACAAAAAAGTAACTGTGCACTGCGTCAAACTACTGCCGTTTCAGTTGCCACCAGAGATTTATCACTTGCCCAGCCATGTTAAAGGAATCTTTGAAGAGCTTCACTTTAGTTTCGCGTCCGCTCTTCCATTCCACTGGAATCTCTTTTATTTTGTAGCCTTTGCGAAATGCCCTGACAATGATTTCCGTGTCCCAGAACCAGTGTCTCGCAGTCACTTCATCAAGTAATTGCATGAGAGGTTCTCGCCTGAAAGCTTTAAAACCGCACTGGTGATCCTTAACCTTAGAGCCCAACATTGCTCGGACCAGAAAATTGTAGGATTTTGAAGCTATCCGCCTCCTGAGGCTTCTCTCAACCTTGCTTCCAGAAAGCATCCTTGAACCAGTTGCAAAATCACATCCTTCCTCTTCAATAGCCTTGACAAGAGATTTTAACTGCCCTACGTCTGTGGCTAAATCCACATCCATGTAAACGATGATTCTGCCGCTGGATTTTTTGAAGGCGTTTTTTAAAGCTGTTCCCCTTCCAAGGCGCTTTTCCCCATGAAGATGCTTTATGAATGAGTACCTTTCAGAAAGCACAGCCGCAACTTTGTCGGTTCCATCTGTGCTTCCATCCTCGGCAATTATTATCTCATACGAATCCGCAAATTCCTCGAGGGCGTTCATTACTTTTGTCACTGCAGTCTCCAACTTGTTCGCCTCATTGTAGGCTGGAAGAACCACTGAAACCTCCACCAGACGGCCTTGACTCGGCTCTTCCTCCATTCTTAGAACCCCCAGCTTCCAAGCCACTTTAGACTGTCTCTCCAAGAGGTAGGCGCGGGCATTCCAGATATGGCGGGATAGAAAAGCCCGAATATGACCACTACGCCTGCAAAATAGGCTATCGTTGCTACTTTTCCCCATTTGCTGCTCCAATGTTTGTTCAGAAAATACGCTGTAGCCAAACAGAGAAACGGCACATTCACGTAAAAGTGGTAGAGAAAGGTGACTCTCGAAATTAACACGTAAGGCAGCCACTGGGAAAAGAACAAGACCGTGATGAAAATGCTGGCGAAATCCTTTCTTGTTATGGCTGCTTCAACAACCAAAATCATGAACGCGGCACCGACCCACCAAACCGCAGGGTTCCCCATGGCTGCGATTGTTGACACAGTATTGCCGGGCAGGTCTGACGCGAAAAGCCACACGGGCCTTTGAATTAAAGGCCACGTCCACCATTGAGACGAAAAAGGATGAGTGGCGGTTAGCGTTGAATGATACTGGTACATAGATCCCTGCAACTCAAACACATTTGCCAACGTGCGGCCAGCAAGCATGTCTGGAATATAAGTCAAAAAGTAAACAAGCACAGCCAGCGCCAAGAAAGCAAACAGCGTAAAGAATGGGCGGTCAAAGACCGCGTTAATCTTCGTCGATAAGATATCTTTTAGCTTTATAACCTCTTTGAGCCTGAGCGCGAGAAGAATAGCTAGCTGACCCGCGAAGCCATAGAGCACAAGCCATTTTGTTGAAAACCCAAGCGCGAAAAACAACACTGCCAAGAACAATGGAAGAACTGAAGCCTTCCAACCGTTTTTGAGCACGTCTTTAACGTAAATCAAAAAGAAGAGCTGCGACGCTAAAGAAAAGAAGACTACATACGTGTCAACAGTTGCCATTCGTCCCATCGTGAAATTCATGAAACTGAACATGAACAGAAAAGCTGAAGCGAAAGCGCCGATCCACGTTCCAAACAGCTCTTTCCCGAGGAGATAAATTAGCGCTATCATCAACGTGGCGAACACAACGCCCATTATCCGCCATCCAAACGGGCTATAGCCGAAAACTGTGATGCCAGTTGCGATGATGAGTTTTCCGAGAGGAGGATGAGTCCATTCGTACGGCCACTGCAGTTTCAGGTATTGCTCAGCAGTTCTGACATAGTAGATTTCGTCGAAGTACGTCTCCGACATGTACGTGGGAGGACACTGAACCAAGCTCTGTTCATCAACAAGTTTGGGCAAGTTCGGGTCAGAAACAATTTCACTTCTAACCGCGTTGATGGCGATTCTCTGGTTGTCTTGGCTTAGAACGGCCATCTCAGCGATTTCGATGGAAGGCTGCTGAAAACTAAACCGCACATACTGAGTGTTATTATTAATGGTGATTTTGCTCCAGCTGTAGTAATTCCACGTAATGGTGAGATTCCCGTTGTAACTCCAGTTTCCGGGAGAACCAGTGTAAACCTGAATAGTAGCAGAGCCAGCCTTAACTAAAAAGTACACGCTGTCGACGCTCTCAGCCTTGCCGAGGTCAACGTAGAAAGTTTTGTTTGTGGTTGCCTGCCAAATGGTGAGCGGAACCTGTTCCATGCCAAGGTCCCACGTGGCTACTGAGAAGAAAACTATGGAAAGCACAAAGATCGTCAACAAATCCTGCTTACTGATCTGCATTTCCCTTCGAACCTTCCAACAGGCTTTTGCTGGGGCGTTGACTGGGCTGAGTTTGAGTCAATCCTTGCCCTCGCAAATCCCTGAACATCAATCTTAAAGCGTATAGGAACACTATCAAATTAATCAAGCTTACTATCAAAACCACTGGATCTCCACTTTGGATGAACATATCATTGTTTAGGAAGTACAAGACGTAAGCTTGATTGACAAGGTAAGTGAAGATTAAGGCTCCGTAGATGGGTTTCACTTTTTTGACGAAGGGAAACATTAAAGCCAAGGCGCTTAGCGCTGGAAAGAGGTACCGCTCATGGATTCTTGTTGGAAGCATAAAGAAACCAAAAAAGAGAATGAAGGCTGAAAAAAGAATCAGCATTTCTCCAGAAACGTCAAGACGCTTGTACAAAATGTACAGGGTAAAACCCGTTAAAGCTCCGAACATAATCCAGCCGATCAAAAAGGAAGCTTGCGTGTCAGGTTGCCACATTCCGCCTAAAGCCCATGTGTTAAACGCGTTCATTGTAGTGAAGGGATAAGCACCATAGCCAACAGAATATATATCAAGCAAGAACGTCACCGGATTGTTCCACTGGAACGGAATTATCACAATCATGACCGTGGCAGCTGTCGCAATAATGGAGGTTGCCAGCTTTTTCCAGCCGTGCTTCTTTACAATCAAAAATATCAGTAGAGGTGCTAGAGCGATGCTTTGCGGCTTCGTCAACACTGCGAAGGTGAAGGCTACCGCTGACAGCGTGGGCTTCGAGTCCAGAATCAACACGAGTGAGAGAATTAGGAAAAACGTGTATATTGCATCGTATTGGCCAAAGACGGCGCCATTAAAGATCGTTGCTGGATTAAACGCGTACAGTTCAGATGCCATGAATGAAAGCTTAAAATCCAGTTTTCTTCTTACAAAAATGAAGATTAGAAACGCGGTCGCAAGGTCAAAGATGGTTGAAGGCAGCTTTATCAGGTACGCAATATAGGGTGTTCCGTAGAGCGAAAGGCTCTTGGCTAAGGAGCCGAAAAGCCAGAAGAGGTAAACGTTGAACGGCGGATAACCACTGTGCCAGCTTACCACCTGATAGAATGGTCTGATACCATAATTCGCGGCAGCTCCAAACCACGCTTCAAAAGTGCCCATGTCATTTTTGTAACCGGCAACAGCGAATAACGCAACCCTGATCAAGAACGAAAGCAAAAGCATCTCGGCTAAGCTTATGATTTCGCGTCTTTCAAAAGGAAGTCTCATCGCTGCTCTTCCCCTGTTGAGACTTCAATTGGGATGGTTCTAAATAAAAATTTATAGGAAAACATGTTCGCCCGCGTTCTCCGTAAAACGCAAGTATACATGCGTTTCCGCAATTTTGATCACACCGTGTCAGAAGGCCCATGAGCCCCTTGCGAAAAGCACCGTGAAAAAGCACAATGCTGCCGTGAAGACGATTGTTATCACGTAATGGAAGATTCCTTTGCGTGCGAGAAAGCCGAGTAGTATGAACATGGGAAACATAGCCATCACGTAACGAGGAACGCTTATCCACCAAGCCGTGGACACGCTGAGCATCCAAGTGAGCAGCATGTATACGTTATAAGAAAGACGAAAGCGAAGCAGGAAACCCGTGATGACTACCAACAGCCCGAAGACGGCGAAGATTATTTGCGCACTGCCAACGGTAATGTTTTCTGGAAAAGCGGCGTTGATAGCCCAACCCCAAGCATTATCTAAACCCCGCAGCGGATCGAGGTACTGGGACCAATGGGTTCGCTCAATTTCCATGAACGTGAAAAAGTTGCCTGTTACCTGATAGTTTATGCCGAGATAAATCAAAAAGCCTGCCAAAGCCAAGCATGGCCAAAGGAGGTTGGCGTCTACTTTTTTTAGTCTCCACCCTTTTTGATGAAAGTACTCAACAACCAATGTTGGCAAGAGCACAAGACCAGCGATTCTGGTTAGCGCGGCGAATAACGATAGAAATCCTGCTAAGGGCCATTTTTTAACTCTTGCGTAATAGACGCTGGCGATAACTAAAGCGAAGAAGAGGCCTTCCGTGTATATGGCGGATAAGAAATACGCTGTTGGGAAAATGCTGAGGTAAAGAACTGCTTTTTTCGCTACGTCATCGTTGAAATCTAGCTTCGCAAGTTTGAACAGATACACAGCGGCTAGAATGGAGCTTACATTTGACACAATAAGCGCTGACAAATTAATGTATTCAAAGCTAAACGTGGTTAGCCTGATCAGAAGGGGGTAAAGGGGAAAAAAGACGATGAAGAATCGTTGTTCACCTTCGCTGACGTACCAGTTTTTTGCGATGTCGATGTAATGCGGGCTGTCCCAACGGGAGAATTGGCGCATTATAATTGAAAGTGGCGGAGACGGGCCTTCATTAATGTATGTCACGGCAAATCCCAAAGAAAAAACAAAAACCTTAGTGATCACCACGATTAGAATGGCGATTTTGAGCGAATAGGGAATTCTTTTGAGTATGGATAGAGTTTTCAAACGGTCTCCTCATTTTCACTAGTTTTTTGTTCTCGCGTATACCATTTGCATGGAATAAACTTATAAGTCTATAAAAACTGACGGCAAAAAATCGTTTACACCTTAAACAGAAGGCAAGAAGCCCCTGGTCACTGAAAAACTATTTTGCATATCCGTAAGTCCATTAAAATAGTCATGCTACAGCGTCGAACATGCCTATAACTCCGAAGTTATCACCCTCGTAGATGGTAGTAGTTTTCTTAAAAAACTTATGATAACGCTATACCAGAACGCGGACGCCTGGGAATTTGTGCATGGCTACGACACCCCACAGATTAACCGCTATTCCAAAAATGATTAGCAGCTTGTGGTACCACCTGAGTCGGTCGCCCATTCCCCGCACCGCGAGCACGTACAGGAAGGGGTAGAAGTCCACGGCGTACCTATATCCCCAGCCCCAGCCTGAGACTCCTTTTGTTAAAATGACGAATGCAATGGCGAATATGGCAGCCCAGGATGACCATGTGACGGCATCTTTCGCCTTTGCCTTTAGCGCGAAGAGGAAGGCAGGTGTGGTTATCCAAATTGCCAAGCCTCTCATGGGCGCTTGGATGAAGGGTGGTGTGGTTGTGAAGGATGGGATTCCGCTTAAAACCCATGCTAGATTCTCGGGTATGTATTGAAGGCTGAAGAATCCGTGATTGAACCATGGCTCGTTTAACATGCCTGGTATCATCCAGTACCCCACATCAAAGGGGGAGCCGAACCGCACGTAATTGTAGATCATGTTGAAGACGACAAAGACGCCTGCGCCGATGGCGAGCTTCACGAGAGGCTTAATGGAAGTGCGGATTTTTGTTATCCAGTTTTGACTTGGCTGCCGCGCAATGATTAACCCAGCGAAAAAGAATATGCCGAGTATGGTGGGTAGCCTGCACCAGTAGGATGCTCCAACCAGCAAGCCCATGACTAGCGGGCGCATCTTGTTGAATGCTTCGTGAATGGCTAGGAGCAGGAAGAACGCGGAGATGACTTGGGCGATGAGCCACACGGAACCGTTGCTGGCGATCCACCAGAAGATGGTGCCGAACCCGAACAGCGCCGCAAACCACAAGTACATTTCGTTATTTTTCGCTAGGTTGCCGTTTGGTTTCTTGAGAACGTCTCTGGCAACGGTGTAGGCGAGAATAACGGTTAAGGCGCCGAAGAACAGTGAAACCAGCGTTTGATCCAGTGTCAAGCCGAATACGGCGACAAGGGGCATCATAAGGAACGCGGGAAGAGGCGGGTAAACCACGTACCATTTAGTGTTATTGTCCCATGGTATGAGTTCGTTCAGCCAAGGTGGGTTCTCTGTGAGGTAGAGCCTACCGTGCAGGAACGCGTCTGATAAGCGAACATAATAGTTGTAGACGTTTGGGTGTCCTTCCCCAGTTGCCCAGTAAGCGGCAAAAACGACGCTGAAAAAAAGCAGGTATAACAAGAGTGTCCTGTTGAAGTACCGCCGTAGTTTTCGTTGCATTTGTCAGTCTGCTTCCTCTGCCATTGTTTTTCGCATATTATTTATAACTTTCCAAAAGCCCTTTCCTAATGGCCTGTGCTCGAGATTTTGGCAGTTGCGCAGTAGCGTCTGTTTAATTATGCCCGGTTCTTGGAAGGACGCATCGATTGCAGCATTGTAACCTCATTAGTTGAGCTTACTTTATTTGCAAATTTTTAGGAGAATGTCATTCCTCTGGCGATTAGAGCGACAGATGCAATGCCAAGGAATATGCCTGCATAGGTCCAAGCGTCATATACTTGCTTGAAAACTATGGTGTCAAGAACCAAGGTGAATGCCAGACTCAGAACGGTCACGACGACGAAGGCTTGTGTTACGCCTAAAATTGAAAGGGGGCTTCCAGTGAGAAAGCGTCCGAGAAACAACAGCACCAAAGCAGCGAAAATCGCAGGCGTAAAGAGGTATTGAAAAATAAATGAAACATCTAAGAATCTTTGCGGAGGTATTGGTCCCAGCTTATTGGTTCCGAGCTTGAAGAGAATGTTGCCAGCCGCGCCAAGTAAGGAAATAGCCACAACCACAGCCCAAACTAAATACTTATCCAAGAGTACACCACGCTGACCGTAT
>DATDQZ010000111.1:0-2501 GCA_035292005.1 Bathyarchaeia archaeon
GAGACCTAAAGCAATCATAGATTACCTATGTCTTCTCAGACCGATATACAGAAAAACGGCTGTGTTTGGACATTTTGGAAGGGATGACCCAGACTTCACGTGGGAAAGAACCGACAAGGCAGAAGAACTCAGAAAAGCGCTTAAGTCTGCCACAAAGACATAACTTCCCTTTTTTTCAGCATGTCTAATCTTTTTCTCTAGCGTTCTCTGCAGACTGCAAGGTGTAGGTAGCCTATGGAAAACAGGACCTCTATCCCTCTAACGTTTTCAGAACTGTGCAGAACTAGCGCGTGGAAAAGACTATAGCCCCCTTATATATAGACTGAAATATAGCTTGAACTTTAACGTAGAATCTCCATAGGCGGAGACTTATCGTTGTTCAACGTGTTTTTTGCTTTCAGACACGACAATTCCTCCTACAATGTAAAGGAGCTAATTTCCTGAAAAAATCGATTGTGGGTTCTGCTCGTTTCCTACGTTTACACTGATTTTGCCTTAGTTGCGCAAGTTTTATATTAGAAACTAGTTCGTACCAGTGAAACATGCAAGTGAATAAGAAAGTTCTGGCAATCGCCATTCTAATATTGGTTATAACTGTCCCTACGGTTTTTGCAAATTATGAAACCAAAGCATCCGTAATCTCAAAGTACAAAGCACTGTGCAGTCAGTATCCGTCTTTGGCTTCTTACGTGTCTGTTGGCAAATCCGTGGAGGGCAGAGACATTTGGCTCTTTAGATTCGGCAACTCATCAGGTGGAAGAGTCTTATGGGATGCGCAACTGCATGGAAACGAAGACTTGGGCAGTGAAACAGGTTATCTTTTTGCGCAATGGCTTTTGACAAGTTCAAATAGCCGAGCAAAATACATTCTAGCGCATAATTGGGTTCTCATCATTCCTGTCGTGAATATTGACAAAACAGGCCGAACTAACGCCCACCACGTAAACTTGAACAGAAACTTCGTTACAGGCTGGGGTAAGTCAGGATCGTCTTCCAGTACGTCCAGCGAATATAGAGGTCCATCTGCTGGCAGCGAAGCTGAAACAAAAGTCATGCGAGCAGTGTTCCAAACCTACAAGCCAAAATGGTACATCAACACTCACATGTTCGGCGGCCCAAGAATCTACTACAGGAGCGGCATGTCCTCAACAACAATAAGCACGTTAAAGTCAAGGATGACTACTTATGCAGCAACCTACGGCGGCAGAACATCATCATACTATCCATTCACAAAGATATACGGCTACGGATACGCAATAGCAGATGCTTACTCTTTCGGAGCGCAAACTTTGCTGGTGGAATATGGCAACTCGAATCTTCCAAGCTACAGTCAAGTAACAACAACATACTACAAGGATTCTAGACTATTGCTAATTGTAGTCTGCTCTATGTGCGGCTAACTCTGCATGCCGAATGCGAGCGCAGTTTGCCGTCCGCGCGCGCCCACAAGGCTTGTCCGCAGCATAAACGACGTCGAATTCATTTTTCTTTCAATGGTCAACTCTCTGTTTCCTCGTTTCATCAACCATACTGCAAAACCAATCAGTTCGGCAGGTTGCCGTTGAGTGCGGGGGGTGGGACTTGAACCCACGAAGGCCTGCGCCAGAGGATCTTAAGTCCTCCCCCCTGTCCTAGGCTTTCTGGTCGCCTATTTAGACCTGGCTTGGGTCCCCCCGCACTAGCCACTACACTTCACGGTTTAGCGCGTTTAAGTTTTTTGCATGCACAGGGGCATTAAGCAGAATGGAGAGGCTGGGGCGATAACACGAAGTTGTAACCGAATTAAGAATTAGAAGCGAATCACGAACGCGAAAAGTGAGGAACATGGAAAATGAGAAATAACTCCTCTGTCTATTAGGATGCGCTTAAAGAGGGATGCGGGGTTGGATGAAGTCTTAGAGATGTTGGATAAGACCACAAAGAGGATTCAGCAAGTTTTCGAAGAAAGCAAGGAAATAGCGTCGAAGCAAACAGCAGTTTACGAGCAAATACTACTGTCAAAAGAGGCTTCTGAAGCCCAAAAAGTCAAAGCCTTAATTGGAAAAACGTTTGAGTTGGATCGCTTGGAAAGGCTATCAGCTCAGTTGAGCCTGCTCTATACTCTTCAGATATTCGCTTTCAAAGTCAAAGTGTTAGAAATCGCAGTCGGCAACATCAATGAGCAGCTTGCGCGATCAGGAATTCTGGAAAAACACATGGAAATAGAAGGCATAAAGAAGAATATTGACGCTTTAAAAATACTCGTTGAAGCTCAATATGAGTCATTGAAGGAAATCAGGGAAAAACAAAACAAAAATTTGCAGTACATCTTCTGACTCTCCCCTCGTGTTTTTCTTTTGTAGAGCTAAGGCTTTAATTGGAGACGTTTGAATTACTATTGACGTTGATTCCGACAGTCTTAGTGAGTTGCTGGACGGGAAATTTGGGCGAGTAAAGAGAGACCATAACTCTTTCTCGATGCTCAGTACGGATAGAGCACCAGCCTCCTAAGTTGGGGGTCG
>DATDQZ010000112.1:0-4599 GCA_035292005.1 Bathyarchaeia archaeon
CTCTTTTACGTTCTTTTCACCTGCTCGCAAACTGACTATTTCACTAATCAGCGGATCATAGACAGTTTTGCCTTCCCTCTCAGCGCTTATGCCTGGGCGAATTTCTATTTCGTCTCCAACTGTAAACTTGCCTTGGGCAATGGTTCCTCCAATAATGCCTCCCTCCAGCTCTTCAATGGAAGTCCCAGGCCTGTTAATGTCGAAGGAACGAATGATATACATCAGTGGAGGTTTCGTTTCATCTCTTTTCAGCGTGGGTATGATTTCCTCTATCGCGTTGAGAAGTACATCTATGTTTATCCCTCGCTGTGCCGAAATAGGGATTATCGGCGCGTTTTCTGCGATTGTTCCTTTAACGAAATTTTTGATTTCTTCGTAATTTTTGAGTGCTCTTCTCTCATCAACAATATCAATTTTGTTCTGCACAATGACCAAGTTTTTTATGCCGATAATCTCAGCCGCTGCCAGATGCTCCCGCGTTTGCGGTTGAGGGCACGGCTCATCAGCAGCTATCACAAGGATTGCCCCGTCCATTATAGCCGCTCCTGAAAGCATAGTAGCCATCAGCGCTTCATGTCCTGGAGCGTCTACAAAGCTTACGGCCCGAACGAAAATCGCTTCTGAGGCGCAGCTCGGACAAACAGGCTTGATGGAATAATTCTTTGGTGTTTCACACTTTGGACACTTGTAGATTGGCATGTCAGCATAGCCCAGCTTTATCGTTATGCCACGCTTCAGTTCTTCGCTGTGCCGCGATGCCCAAACGCCTGTTAGTGCCTGCACTAAGGTGGTTTTTCCATGGTCTACATGCCCTATAGTACCAATGTTCACTTCCGGCTGTTTAGGCAAGGCTTTACTTTCGCTACTCATTCTCTCTTGTCCACAAATATTTATGAATTAGTGAAGGATTAAATGATGGAAGTTAATAAATTTTAAGCATTACGCTGTGCTCGTAACTTTGGCTTCCTTGCTGGTCTCCTCTGCCTTGTCCCCTTTAGGCTTTTTTGGTTTTTCAACGATTTTCGTGTTAACCTGAACAATTTCGTCTGTTATCACGTTTCCCCGCACCGTTTTTCGTCTCCTTTCTCCACTGTTATGCGGATTAAACCCAACTCCCCCACTTAGCACAACGTTTCTGCGCACACCGCCGTGAACGCTTGGTCTCATTGGAACGCCATCTTTGTCCGAACCGCCCATTATTTGCAGTTTGTGGGCTGGTAAATCCACGATAGCGCCGTCTACCACTTCTCCGATTTTTCTTCCGATGAGCGGAGTGGCGCGGGATTCTTCAAGCTCAACCACCTTTGAGGTTCCTGTTTCGGGATCGGACACTATCACCTTGAACTTGGCCATTTAATGATTAACTCTCCGGAGAAGTATGAAGTCGGGCATCTCTCTATTAAGGATTTATCCATAAAAGATTTAATTTATTAGAGAGAATTTTTTAAACCTCCAAATCGCTTGGGCTTGCGGTAGAAATGCATCTGAGTCCCGTTTACCGTTATTTCGTCGTACTTTGCCCAGCCAGCCTTGCCTAACTGCCTTATTTCTTCAGGGGTAGTAGCAACCGTTTCTTCAAAGTCTTCCTCCTTGAACTCTATCGTATGGATGTATTTCATTGTATTCTGGATGCTCTTGTGCCTAAGCATTCTCTTTATCACTAGCACATTACCGTTAGTGATATGAGCCAGCATTGAACCGCCCCAGTGCCGATAAGACTTGAAGCATATCCGCCCTTCGTTTTAGCCGTTTGAGGTTCAAGGTATCCCCCTTTTTTACTCAAATTTGAGTAATTTTCTCCTACACCACGGAGAAAACAGACGCCAAAAACAGAGTCCTAGATTAAGGTACCCTGTAAGACACCGCACTAAAAGACAACAATTGTACTAACTATCTTACAATTGATAAAAGTTGTGATTGGAATAAACTGGCTTCTTAATAGATGCTGGTGTAAAGGGCGATTAAATGTTGATCTCGGCCACAACTGGTATGTGGTCACTTAGGCTTCTGGTGAAGTCGTTATTTAACACGTAGCACGATTTAACGCGATCGGCAAGATCATGGCTCACAAACAGATGATCGTCTTGAAAAGGCCATTTACTATTATTGCGAAAGTAAGTCTGTTCTTCAAATACGTGAAACTTTCGAAAGCAGTCAAAAAATATGCTCTTGGATAATCTTTCGAAAAATTGTCCGTGACCATGGTTAGGCCAGACTTTTTCAGCAAGCCTCGCAGTATTAAGGTCTCCCCCGACTATGAACGTCTTTCCACTAATTGCCTCCTCAATTCTATCAAATATTTCATTAAGATGCGGAAAAACATATCCTTTCACAATGGGGGCATGGATGCTCATGGCTATGATATCCTGGTTATCTTGAATTTTTAAAACTGCAGCCACAACACGATTGGGTTGATCAGTTTCAAGGGTAAACGGCTCAAGTGTCAGATTTTGAGCGTAAAGCGCAGTTCCCCAATTTTGATGAATCTGCTTAAACAATATGTTCTCACAGGATTGCGGTCTAACCGTACTCACCTCTTGAAGCAAAGCCAAGTCTGGCGCGACCTGCTCTCTCAGGTACGCCCAAGCCCTATCATGGTTGGACGTATGCTGCCAAAAGCCAAGGTTCCACGTAAGAACTTTCATTTTCTTTAGCATCTTCTAATTGTAGCTATGGCTCTTCTTCCTGAACAAGCGCCCAGATACGCTTCAAAGGTAACTCAGCTTTCAGAGACTCTGGCAGCTTCTCAAAATGGCTTAAAATTTCGCTCAATAAATTACCCGAATCCCAAAGTCTTACGGTGAAGAAACTAAGACGAGATTCTTCTATCACTTTGCTATTGAAACCGCCCCACGAAACCAGCAATCCCTGGTCAGCCTTGAATTTCTGCATAGTTCCCACCAAGTTCCTTAGGACGTTAACATCAGCAGGCGAGGAGGACGATTTTACTTGGACACAAATCTTAGGTTTGTCAAAACCCATCTGTCCCGCTCCTGCCAGAATATCTACCCCACCATCTGGACCAGGTGTGGAGAGACTTGTTATGTACCCTTGAGCTTGAATTACAGCTTCAACAAGTATAGCTAACTCATGCCCCTTAAACTTATGATCAATATGCTTCAAAATCTGATCTTTTGCCGCCTGCTCAATATCAAACTCTGGAGTCTGAATCTCATGCTGATCCCCTGAAATTCGCCCTCCTTTAAGGATAGCCTTAACTCGTTCTTCAGCATTGTTTCGCTCTATTTGACAAACAGTCTTGAAGGCGCCAAGAGAATAAAGCAAGTCTTGGTCAAATTCTGATCGCGGAATATCGGTCTTTATCCATTTCACCGGGCGAATATGATGCAGACCCTCTCCAGCATCTTTGCGATACTCGTATTTCCCCTCAACTTTTCCAACCGCTATTGCAGACCTATGCTTCAGAGGCAAAACCACTAGGTCACCTACGTTGATGCTATCCATGAACCTCCAAAGCTGACCAACTTGGTTAGCAGCAGACATTTTCTTTGCGTTAGGGAAAACTTTTTTGTAAAGATTAGTCAGTTCTTCTTTTGAGCTAATTTTCGAGAGATCGGGAAGTTTATCCCAACCTATTGCAACAAAACCCTTTTCAAGCGCTTCTTGTTCACGTTCTCCATGTCTCCCCGCTCTAACCATCCACAAAGTCATGCTATCGCCAAAAGAAGTGGGGTATAATTACTATAAAAGACCTTTTGCCCTTTCTAACCTCAGATCCTTAAGACGGCATAAAAGAATTGTGTGCGGGTGATTTCGCCAGAAAAACATAGGTCCGTACTAGACTATGGGTTAAGTGATTCTCAATAATGTTTAATTGCACAATTGGAAAACAATAGAAAAAGAGGGATTGGTGTGGGAGACATCTCCACGGGCTACCTCATAAGGATTTATGAAAAATTGACAGGGTTCAGACAAAGCCCGGCATTTTTTCGGGTAAACGTTTTAATTCATCTTTGAAACCATCTTTCTGTCTATGTGGCGACTGGGATTCTTCTTCCACGAAACGTCATTCGGTTTGCTCTCCGTCTTCATCCCACTGTACGTAATAACGCTCGGCGGATCACTAGTTGACATAGGAATAATGATTTCAGTAGCCCTGTTCGCCGCCATACCTGCTTCCCTCTTTTTGGGCTATATCTGCGATAGAACGAGGCGCTACAAATTTTACATTCTTCTTTCTTTTATATCAGCAACAATCATTCTTTACCTCTTTACCCTCACTACGAGCATAGGCTTGTTTACAGTTCTTTATGTGGTTATGTCCGCACTTCATGTGGCTCATGAGGCACCAAAAAACGTTCTGATAGCGGAGCATTACTCTCATGAAGAATGGAGAAAATCCTACGCTTTCTACGAGGGTTTCACAGAGATCGGCTGGCTCCTCGGATTACTTCTCGGATTTCTAATTTCAACCATCGGTTTCAATTCAAATTCTACACTGCTTTTATGCAGCGGCTTAAACTTACTCGCGTTTATCCTGTCAATATTCCTAGTAGCAGATCCGATACTGATTTTTGAACGAAGATTAGTTAGTATAGAAAAAAAGATAGATTACACTTACCGAGGCGTGCTGGCGGC
>DATDQZ010000113.1:0-6770 GCA_035292005.1 Bathyarchaeia archaeon
ATTTAACCGCCTCTCCAACAAAACTCATGCTCGACAGAGTTTCCGTTCCAATTATAACTTTTGAGACATGGCTACTCAGCACTTTTTCTGCTCTTTTGAGGTTCGCTATGCCAGCGTCAACCATCAGCCTGAGCCCAGTCACATCCGCTATCTGCTTTAGAACAGAAAAATTTGCCCGTTCGCCCGTGATTGCGTCTAAATCTGCCACGTAAAGCTCGCTGAAGCCAAGCGCCTTAAACGCCAAAGCAACATCCAATGGCTCGGCGGACGCGCACAGCACACTTTTAAGCGGCTGGTACTCGCTCCTTCTGCCCCTAACAGCATGAACAACTACGCCGTTTAGAATGTCCATCACAGGAATGATCTTCATTTTGTCGCCTTCTAATGTGGTAATGGAAAACTAGTAAAAAAGTTTACCCGCCACCAGTTCCAAACCGCTTGAGCACAATAATGCTTGATAGCAAAAACTTTAAAGGCATAGGAATTCCGCATCAATATGACCCCAATTGAAACTACTCATAAGCTCAACAGACGAGAAAGAAGCGGTAGAAGCTATTGCAGGCGGCGCCGACATCATAGACGTTAAGAACCCAAAGGAAGGCGCGCTAGGCGCTAATTTCCCATGGGTGATAAAGCGAATCAGAGAAATCACTCCTAAAAATATTGAAGTAAGCTGCACTTTGGGCGATGTGCCGAACCTTCCCGGTGCAATATCGTTAGCTGCTCTGGGCGCTGCAACAACAGGCGTCGATTACGTTAAAGCTGGGCTTTGCGGACTGAAAACGAGAGAAGAGGCTGTATGCCTGATGCAAAACGTCACCAGGGCAGCCAAAGACTGGAACTCTTCGATTAAAGTGGTTGCTACAGGATACGCTGACGCAAAGCGGATGGGCTCAGTAAATCCCATGCTGATACCCAACATAGCCCATAAGGCTGAAGCTGACATCGCCATGATCGACACGGCAGTTAAAGACGGCAAAAACCTCTTCGCCTTTCTCACAATCAACCAGCTTAGACGCTTCGTCGATACCGCACACGATTACGGTTTAAAAGCGGCACTCGCTGGTTCTTTAAGAAAAGAAGACTTGCCTGCAGTTTACGCTTTAGGCGCCGATGTGGCAGGCTTAAGAGGAGCTGCGTGCACCCGCGGCGACCGAGTTGACGGCCGAATCACCAGAGAAACCGTACGGGAACTCGTTGAGGTCGTGAAGCGCGTGGAGGAGCAAGCCGAATTCAAAGTCTAAGAGAGGTTTGGCGATGCAAACTAAAGGACGAAGCAGAAAAGCAGTTTTGTCAGAACTGAGGAAAATTCGTGAACAAGACTTAAAGTACGAAAACGGCAGAATTTTATGTTCGATGTGCACAACGCCGCATCCTGCAGCGAAAATCACGCATCAATTATTTCTAAGTTCAAATTTGGGCGATTCAGGCCTATTTCCCGGGAGTCTCCGATTGGAAAAGGAAGTTATCGGAAAATTGGCAGCACTTCTAAACGGCAGAAACAGTGTTGGGTTCATCGTCTCAGGCGGAACAGAAGCCAATCTGTTGGCACTTTTAGCCGCGAGGAACATGGCGAACGTCAGCAACCCTGAAGTTGTCCTGCCGACATCCGCTCATTTTTCCTTCAACAAAATATGCAATTTGCTGAGGATAAAACCAGTCCAAGCTGGTTTAGATGGTTCCTGCAGAGTTGACCCTTCATCAGTCGAGCGATGCCTCAGCAAGAACACAATCGCCTTGGTTGGCACTGCTGGAACAGCCGAGTTAGGGGCGATTGACCCGATTGACAAACTTTCCGAAATTGCTTTAGAGCACGGAGTTTACTTGCATGTGGACGCAGCATTTGGCGGTCTCATAATTCCTTTCACCGAAAACGCTTCTGAGTTTGATTTTCGATTAGAAGGCGTGAAGTCCATAACTGTTGACCCGCACAAGATGGGGATGACGACGATTCCCGCGGGCGGGATTTTGTTTCGTGATGGCGCGTGCTTGGGGCACATTAAGACGCAGACGCCTTACTTAACCGACGAATTCCAGTACACGTTCGTGGGAACAAGGAGTGGGGCTTCTGTTGCGGCAACTTGGGCGGTGTTTGAATCCTTGGGTCGTGAGGGGTTCAAGCGTACGGTTAAGCGCTGCATTGAGTTAACCAAACTTTTGTCGTCGGGACTAGAATCACTCGGCTTCAAACTTGTAACTCAACCAACACTGAACATAGTTGCGTTCCGCTGCTCGAATTCGAAGCTACTAGCAGAAACGCTGCGACAGCGCGGATGGTTTGTCTCTTATGTTCCACGTCTCGACTGCGTCAGAATTGTTTTGATGCCCCATTTGAGGAATCGGCACGTAACGGCGTTTCTGAAGGACTTAGGCGAAATCGCTGCGACCCATGCCGTTAATGCCTCGTCTTAAGAGTAGTCCATGTATAGCGGTTTTAGCAAAGCTTTAAAGTAGCACCGTTTTTCATCGATTTTGGTGAGCAGAGCACTTTGAGGCTTCTAATTTACGAATATGTTTCTGGAGGCGGCTTTGCTGGCAAGCCGATTCCATCAAGCATCCTGAGCGAAGGGTTCAGCATGCTGAGAACCTTAATTTCGGATTTTAAAGCGGCAGAGCACTCCGTGACCACTGTGCTTGACTCACGACTCGCAGCGCTGAATCCTCCCATAGAGGTTGACTGCATAGTGCCCGTCTCTTCTTCCCGAGAGGCTGAAGCGGCTATCCAAGAGATTTCTGAATCTGCTGATGCTGCTTACATAATTGCGCCAGAATCCAATCAAGTGTTACAATCGCTCGTGGCACGCTTGGAGCGAGCGGGTGTGCCCTCGTTGAACTGTCGAGCTAGCGCTATTGGAAAGGTCTCAGACAAAGCAAGTCTCCACGAAAGTGCGAAGAAGATGGGACTGCCTACACCTGCGACTATAATTGTTAGCGTCCTTGAAGATGTCGCAGAAATCAAGCAAACCATCAGTGGCAAGTTAGAGTTTCCTTTGATATTCAAGCCTGTGGATGGTGTTGGCTGCGGCGGATTAAGTGTTGTTAGAAATGAGAATCAGGTGGCTAGTGCAGTTGCTAAGATGAACAGAGAATCATCAAGTAAATATTTTGTGGCTCAAGAGTTAGTCCACGGCATCGCCATCAGTGTTAGCTTAATCTCCACGGGCACCGAGGTGTTGCCTATCAGCCTGAACAAGCAAGAGGTTTCTTTAAGGACGCCAGAAGCCATTTCAACTTACAATGGAGGGCTAGTTCCTTTTGACAGCCCGCTCAAGCGCGAAGCTTTTGCGGTGGCAGAAACGATTGTTAAGTCTTTCCGAAGTCTCAGAGGCTACATTGGGGTTGACTTGGTTCTGACGGAAAAGGAGCCTGTGGTGATAGAAGTTAACCCGAGATTAACCACATCTTACGTCGGATTGAGAAGGGTTGTCGGCTTTAACCCCGCTCAAGCCATAATTAATGCTGCTCTTGAACGTGAACTTCCCGCAGATAATCAAAGCGTGGGTTACGCTTTCTTTTCAAAAGTAAAGACTCCTAAACCAACGACTGAAGCTCTACGAAAAACCTACGAGATAGACGAGATTGTCTCCCCGCCTTTCCCTGTTCCATGCAACGATGCAGCCTATGCGCTCGCCTTATCCCATCGTGCCACGTTGAAAGAGGCGATGGTTGGATTCCATGAAGCTAAAAAGCGGCTTCTCAACATAATACGCCTTAGAAGGTAATGACATTGGTAAACGTGATAGGCTGGGACATCGGAGGAGCCAACACCAAAGCGGCTTTCATAAGCACTAAGAGTGGCTTTATCAGGGAACTCAAGACTGCGGTTGAGTATTTTCCTGTTTGGAAAGACCCAGAAAAGCTCAGCACTGTGCTTTCTGCGCTTAAAGAGCGAGTAAGCGGTTCAGTGAAGCTTGACTGCGTAGGAGTAACTATGACAGCCGAATTATCCGACGCCTATCGCACTAAGCGCGAAGGCGTCAACCACATCTTATCGCGTGTTGCCCAAGTCTTCCCTGTCACGCCAATTTTCGTTTTAGATGTGGAAGCAACGTTAAGGTCAATCGAAGAAGCCAAATCGGAACCGCTTAAGGTCGCCGCAGCAAATTGGGCAGCAACAGGCTGGATGGTCTCTCAGCTAGTCAAAGATTGCATCATAATAGATGTTGGAAGCACGAGCACCAGCATCATTCCCGTGATTGACGGGCGCATTTCAGCGGTTGGCAAAACTGACTTAGAAAAGCTCATGAACGGAGAACTCGTTTACACGGGAAGCCTGCGAACAAACATCGCGGCCATCGTAAATTCTATTCCAGTTAGAGGCGGCGTAGCACGGGTCTCATCGGAACTGTTTGCCCAGTCAGGCGATGTCCATTTGGTCTTAGGCAACATCACGGGAAAGGAGTATACTGTTGAAACGGCGGATGGGCGAGGAAAAACAAGAACCGAAGCAATGGCGAGGCTCGCCCGCGTTGTCTGCGCCGACATCGAAATGTTGACTGAACAAGAAATTGTTCAAATTGCCAAATACATCTATAATAGGCAGATTGAACAAGTTGCTGAAGGGCTAAGCCAAGTTTACAACCGCATCAAACCACGCACAAAAGCAAAGATTGTAGTGGTGATTACGGGCCTCGGGAAGGATTTCCTCGCAAGAAGTGCCGCTCAACGAGTCGGCATTGATGAAATTATTGATGTTAGTGAGTTAGTGCAGAGCGGCATAGCCACGGTCTCCACGGCAGTTGGCGTCGCTTTGATGGCAACAAGCAAACTTGAAGGCAGGACAGTGCAATGGACGCGGTAATAAAAGTCGGAGGAAGCTTAGCTGAAGACCCAGCCGCTCTGAGAGCCTTATGCCATAGGCTGGGCGAAATCGCGAAGAAATACAGAATAGTTGTCGTTCCTGGAGGCGGCAAGTTCGCTGATGTTGCAAGAGGATTTGACCAGCAGTTTGCCCTGTCCTCTGACATTTCTCATAGAATGGCGACTCTGGGGATGGACCAGTTTGGACTGTTACTATCTCAAATCATCCCCAACTCCTGCGCAACCTATTTGCTTAGTGACGCAAGGCAGCTTTCTGAGATTAGAGTGGTGCCGATTTTTTTGCCATCGCGGCTGATGTTTCAGGAAGACCCTTTGGAGCATTCGTGGGACGTTACATCAGACTCGATTGCAGCCCACATCGCCAGTCGATTGAATGCGGATAAAGTGATTTTGGTTACCGATGTGGATGGAATTTTCACAAGCGACCCAAAGAAACATTCAGACGCTAAACTGATAAATGAGCTATCAGCCAGAGAACTACTAAAGTTGGTTCAGAGAACCAGCGTTGACCGGTTCTTACCTAAATTGCTTCTAAAAACACAGATGGATTGCTATGTCGTTAACGGAGCGCATCCAGAGAGAATTGAAGCTATCTTAGCGGGGCAACACGCTGTTTGCACGCTTATTAAATCAAGAATTGAGTAAACGCGGTCTTTATCGCGGAGATTCATCGTTCTATGCGACTTCAGGGATTGCCTTTATGTATGAGGATAACCATGTTGACGTGTGTGCACGCAATGTCTTCGTTTGTAGCTGTTGTCAAGGGCAAGCGAGGTCATGAGCCAGTTTTCAAAGCCCTAGACCTAATAGACTATAAAAGTGCCCTCACTGGCTGGAACACGATTCTCATTAAAGTTAACTTCATTACCGACAAAACTTGGGATACAGGTGCAACCACAGATCCCATGGTTGTTGAGGCAATAATCAAGAAACTCGAAGATTTGCCTGTTAAAGTTTATGTTGTGGAGTCAGACGCGACCATCACCAGTGCTGACAAAGCCTTCAAAGCTACGGGCATGAAAGAGATGTGTGAACGCAACGGCGTTGAATGCCTAAACCTGCGGCATGTGAAAGATACAGTTGAGCTCGCTATACCTGATGGCGAAGCGTTAAAGAGCATAACTGTTCCGCGCCTTGTCACCGAATCCGCTGTTATCAGTGCTGCGAAACTCAAGACTCACTCAGAAACGGGCGTAACACTGGGATTGAAGAACATGTTTGGCTTACTTCCAGACAAGTTCAAGGGCAAATACCACTTGAAGGGCATAAGCAAAGTCATAGTCGACATAAACACCGTACTCAAGCCAACATTAACAGTTGTAGACGGCTTCGTAGGCATGGAAGGTTCAGGTCCAGTTGACGGCGAACCTGTCCAGATGGACCTCATAATCGCGGGAACAGACCCTGTTGCCACAGACGCCACCGCCTGCCGAATCATGGGCATAGACCCCCACGAGATTAAGCACATCCGCAGAGCACACGAAAAAGGCTTAGGCAACATCGACGACATACAAGTCATAGGCGAAAAATTGGAAACAGTAACAAGACCCTTCAAACGGAGATAACGCAGAGTAAACCAAAAGTTCAACGTATATATAGAGGGAGGGATAGGCGCTCAGAGACGCATTATTCGCATTCTTTTTTGATGCACGGTGAAACGGTATACGAAAGCATCAACAAAACTTACTTTTTTTGCTCAATTGCTCGTTGAGAACTTGCCAATCAAAATCACTTCAGGCCTAATGCGGATTGCTTACGCGAAAATAAGAAAAAAAGTAGGATGTGTTGTTGTTTAGATTTTCTTCTTTTCCAAGACTTGCCTGAAAGTTTTTCCACAGCAATCGTAAAGCCCTATGGTGAGTTGTGTTCGCTTTCCGCTCTTGTCGGGTTTGCCAGCCATCTTCCACGTTTTCTTCGGAGTCTTAACGTCTTTTCCGCAACTGGGGCAT
>DATDQZ010000114.1:0-6863 GCA_035292005.1 Bathyarchaeia archaeon
GTCACCTGACCCGGTTCAAAGCCACGGCCACGCCGCCGCCCGGGGCCAAGTGGACGCTGAGTCTGTCGCCTGCCTTTACGCGCTTCTTGCTGATAGTCAGACTGCTGGCAAGCTTATCCGCGTCGGCACCGTCGGCGAAGACCCGAGCTTCGTATTCACCATGCCCGAGGAAATCCAGAGGGATTTCCAGATCGCGCGCGTCCCAGTTGGTCATGGCGCCGAGATACCACTCGCTACCGCGCCGGCGCGCGACGGTGATGTACCTGGCAGGTTCGCCATTCAAAACTTTCGTCTCGTCCCACACGGTTGGAACTTTTTCCAGAAACTCGATGCCCGGCTGATTGTCGTAAGCCTCTGGATAGTCCGAGAGCATCGCCAAGGGGCTTTCGAAAACCACGTACATGGCCAGTTGGTGGGCGCGCGTGCCTTGTGACATCGGCTCAACGAAGCGCGGCTTGAATTGCTCGCGCGTAGCGTTCTGGAAGGCGCCCGGGGTGTAGTCCATCGGGCCGGCGAGCATACGAGTGAAGGGAATGGTCACGTCGTGTTCCGGGGTGACGCGGTCACTCCACTTGCTGTATTCCATGCCCATCACGCCTTCGCGCGTCAGAAGGTTAGGATAAGCGCGGCGCAAGCCCGTGGGCTTATAGGCGCCGTGGAAGTCCACGACCAGGTGATGCTCGGCAGCCTGGCGGACCATCTCCTCGTATAAGTTCACCATCTCCTGGTCGTCGCGATCCATGAAATCGATCTTCATCCCCGTCACTCCCCACGTCTTGTAAAGCGGAAATGCCACGTCCATCTGCTTCTTCACGCCGCTCCAGTGCGCCCAGATTATGACCTTCACACCTCGCTCCTTGGCATAGGCGACGATGGCGGGGATATCCACGGTGGGGATATAACGCGTGATGTCGATAGGGTGCGTATCGTCCTTCTGCGGTGACCAGCCGGCATCCACCAGCATGTATTCGAGGTGGTGCGCGGCGGCAAAGTCAACATAATGCATCATGGTCGCCGTATTCATGCCAGGCTTGAAATTCACGTTCTTCGCGAAGCTGCCCGACCACCAGTTCCAGGCAGCTTTGCCTGGCTTGATCCACGAAGTATCGGTAAGAGCGCAAGGGGCGCTCAAATTCACGACGAGGTAATTGGTTTCGATCAGCCCACCTGGGCGCTGGTTCACCAATAGCACGCGCCAGGGCGTCGCCTTAGGCGTCGCGCCGACGACGACCTCGCCCATCCGGGTTGGTAACGGAGAAAGCTTGCTGACGAGAGCGTTCTCGACACCGGGCACGCCGCCCACGTACATGCTGGCGTAGTCCCTGAGGTCCGCTTCCAGAAGCGCCACCCACGGGCCTCCCAGCACCTCCACCAGTAGTGGCAGGTTGATAATTGATGTCGGCTTGATCTGATCCAGATTGATGCGCCGGTACTCGCCCTCATTGTTGGTGTTGAAGCGTCCCAGGTCCAAGGCGTAAGCGAACGCCTCGCGAGCAAAGTAGAAACCCGTGTTCTCCGACGCGAGCGTGAACTTCTCCATGCCTTCCTGCTTGGGCAAGAAGTAGCGGAACGCGATGCCCTCATCGTAAGCGCGGAAGATCAGGTCAACGCGGCGGCCGGGCGCCAGGCGCTCGCGCAAGGACACGGTGAGCTGGTTGTAATGATCGCGCACCTTGCGCTGTGCCCCGAGCGCATTCTCCCAGGTCGAATCGCGCGATTGCCGATCGGAACCAACGATTTCGAAATCGCGGTCCAGCGCCCGCGCGCCCTTAAAATTCAGGCCTAGCGGAGAGTCCGCAAGCACCGGGCTGCCCTTGTATGAAACTTGGTAGTAGGCACGTTCGCCCGACAGGTAAGGCTGAGGATTGGTCTTCAGTTCAAAAGCTACGGAAAGGTTGCCATCCGGCGAGGTCGCCGTGAGAGGCTCGGCTCTTTCAGTACCCGACCTAACTTTGAACATGACATAAGCCGGGACTACCATAACTTCACCGAATAAAGCCAATTTATTTCAGAGCCTTAATTACTTTTTCATCCGCGGTAACTTGCAGCCTATGGAAAAAACTTTATTCACCACTTATTCAAATATTTTAGAGTTCGCACAGCTGAACCAACTCAGTTAAGAGCCCAGCTAAATTATTGAGGCGAGGTTCCTTGAAAAAAGACTTTAAACTTGGCAAAAATGATGCGCTAGTAATTGTGGATGTTCAGCGAGATTTTTGTCCAGGCGGCGCCTTACCCGTTCCTGCGGGAGACCAAGTGGTTCCCGTTCTTAACGATTATATAAAAATGTTCAAGGCGGCAAACGCAGGAATTTTCGCTACGCGGGATTGGCATCCTCCAAATCACATGTCTTTCAAGGTGTATGGCGGACCTTGGCCACCGCACTGCATACAGAATAGCGAAGGCGCCCAGTTTCATCCCGACCTGAAGCTTCCAGATGACACTTCAATCATTTCTAAGGCTATGGACCCATCTAAGGAGAGCTACTCTGGTTTTGATGGCACCATGTTAAGTGATGAGCTGAAAAAGGGAGGCGTGACACGGGTTTTTGTGGGCGGTTTAGCGACGGACTACTGTGTCAAAAACACGGTTCTCGACGCCATTGAGCGAGGGTTTGAAACCGTGCTGCTTCTGGATGCTACTCGAGGAATTAACGTAAAGCCTGGTGATGTCGAAAAAGCCATCGACGAAATGGTTGCAGAAGGCGCTGAAAAAGTCACTTTAGCAGATTTCCCAGAATCCCCAGAGATTCCGCAAGAGGAACCTGTCGCTGAGAAAATGGAAGAAAAACCTTTGACAAAAGCTGAGAAAAAGAAAAAGGCGCGGCTAAGGTCGCGAGGTCCTTACAGGAAAGCCCGCATTGAACGCTGAAAACTGGCTTTTTTGTTTAGTAACAGTAACACAATTTGAAACTTTTGCGTTATTTTTTGGTATTATTCCGAACTTGAGCGAACCTTATAAATACATGAAAACTCCAGACCAAACTGGGCACAAGCGTAAGGCTTCCATGGAAAGGAATGGCGAAATTGGCGCTCAGAACGCTCAAAACTTCCCTGTTGCCGAACCCAACAGCGTCTTTCACGGAAGTTTCAGCTTGAATATTAGCGTTGCTTGTTTAGCGAAAAACTTCGAATCGTCATAATTTACACTAAAAATGTAAAAAAATAGGTATGCATGGAGAGAAATAGTGTCAAATGGTTAAAATATTGTGTGCTTTAAAGGGTTTATCGAAGCGAAAGCGCGAAGTGTAGAAGTTGCGGTGTGGAATCGGTTTGTGAGGCGCTCGCGAGCGGCTACTGTTCGCCCATGACCTGTATCGTGACGGCTCTTCTTCTTGGATAAACATCTGTTTCCACAAAAAACAAAGATTGCCAAGTTCCAAACTCCACCCGCCCATCGACTATTGGCAAGGTTTTGTCTGGCGGTAGCAGCACAGAGCGCAGGTGAGCATGAGCGTTAGACGGATGATTGTACGCCTTGCGCTTTGGCACTATCTCTTCAAGGAAAGTCTTAATATCGTTCAGCAAGGCATAGTCGTTTTCTGTTAAAATCAATATGCCTGTTGAGTGAGGTGCAAAAACGTGAACCAAGCCGTTTTTTATGCCCGATTTAGCAACTGCCGTTTGAACCATGTCTGTTAAGTCTATGAAGTCTATTTCGCCTTTTGTGGAGAAACTGTGGCTCATCGTGGTAATTTTGAACACTGCCATACAAATTCCCACGTTTGTTATCTCGCCCGCTTATTCAAAAATGTTTCTAGAAACCCCGCCAACATGCACGGCAGTGAAGACACCGCTTGTGCTCAGCATGACTGGCTTGCGAGTGAGTTTGGTTGATGCTTTTGTATACGGTTGCCATTTGACCGAGACAACAAGGATAGGCTTATCTTTTATTAGGTGGCATTACATTATTTAGGGTTTCAAACATGCGACCGAAAAAAGAAAACGCAACGCACATTTCAAGTAGAGAGATGCGCGCCTTGGAAGTAAACGCGGAGTACTTCGGGATTTCTCTACTTCAACTAATGGAGAACGCGGGACGCAACGTAGCTGCTGAAGTCGCTTCACGTTTTCCGCGAGGTCAAAAAATCGCGATTTTCTGCGGTTTGGGAGGAAACGGCGGCGACGGCTTTGTAGCCGCTAGGCACTTGTCGTCCATGGGCTTCGAGGTAACAGTTGTTCTTGCTGGAAGAGGCAAAGAAGTCACCCATGACGCGGCGCTCAAGAACTTGTGCGCCCTCAAATTTCTGCGTGAAAGTATTCCCGTTCATGAAGTCAGTGACAGTTCCGCTATACCTGAGGTGGATGCAGAAATAATTATCGACGCCCTGCTGGGAACGGGCACGAAAGGCAAACTCAAACCGCCAATATCGCAGTTGGTGGAATACATTAACTCGCTGAACGCCTTCAAAATCGCCGTTGATGTGCCCACAGGAATAGACTCTGACACTGGCGAAGTCTTAGGCACGGCGGTGAAGGCAAATGTTACGGTGACCTTTCACAAGACAAAGGCAGGGTTAGAAAACGCCAAAAAATACGTGGGCGAGCTAATCGTGAAGGATATAGGTTTGCCCAAAGAACTGGAGAAATACGCTGGTCCCGGCGATGTTCTGCTCGTCACAAAAGCACGGTCTTCAAGCGCTCACAAAGGAGATTTTGGACGCTTACTAGTTATCGGAGGCAGTGAAGTTTTTTCAGGCGCTCCAACCTTGGTTTCGCTTGCTGCCTTGCGGACAGGTGTGGACATTGCGTATCTCGCGGCTCCAACAAAAACTGCAAGAGCAATCTCTTCCATGTCTCCTGACCTGATAACATTAAAACTTGATGGCAACCACTTAAACCCAAGCAACATGACCGCCTTAAAGCCATATGTGGAAATGGTTGACGCTGTCGCTTTAGGACCAGGTCTCGGCTTACACTTTGAGACCAAAGAATTCGTTAAAGCATGTGTCAGCGCCGTTGAAAACGCGGGTAAACCGCTGCTTTTGGATGCTGATGGCTTGAAAGCTTTCGCAGAATTCAAAAAACCATTAAAAAGTCCCTTTGTCCTCACGCCGCACGCTGGTGAATACGCGATACTCACTGGGCGGAAGCTGTCCGAAAGCTTGGAAGAACGAGTTTCTGAAGTGCAAAAAACGGCGGCGGAACTCAACGCAGTAATTTTGCTGAAAGGTCAAGTGGATGTGGTTTGTGATGGAAAACGGGTTAAGCTGAACTTTACGGGTAATCCTGGCATGACTGTAGGCGGCACTGGTGATGTGCTTTCAGGTGTTGTTGGCGCTTTCTTAGCGCAGAAGGCTGACCCCTTCGAGGCTGCGGTTGCAGGAGCCTTTGTTAATGGTGCCGCAGGAGACTTCGTTGCAAACGGCATCGGCTATCACATGGTGGCAACAGACCTCCTCGACTGGATTCCCCGTGTTTTGGACGACCCCATGAGTCATGTGAAGGTGCGAAAACCAAGTGCAAGCATCGCCTAAAATAATCATCTATCACGCAAGGCAATGCGACCCCAAACGATGCACGGGCTTGAAGCTTAAACGCCACGGATTGGCAAGAATAGTGAACAAAACGAGGTTCCTGCCGAAACGCGCCGTTGTCCTTAACCCTTTTTCAGAAAGAGCCTTCTCGCCTGCCGACAGAAAACGCGTCGAAGACTTCGGCTTAGTCGCCTTGGATTGCAGTTGGGAGCACGCCGAAAAAGTTCTGCTGAAACAGGTGAAGGGAACTTCCCGCTGCTTACCCATCTTGATTGCGGGCAACCCGGTTAATTTTGGCAAAGCAACAAAGCTAACGACGGCAGAAGCCTTGGCTGCAGCGCTCTACATCGCAGGATTCAGGCAAGAAGCAACGGAGTTGCTCTCCATTTTCACGTGGGGTCACACCTTCATGGAATTAAACTTTGCAACGCTTGAGAATTACGCGGCGGCACAGGACAGCGCGGATATAATAAGAATCCAAAACAGCATTATCGGAAATGTAGACGGGTCTTAGCGAGTTTCGAGTGAGTTTGGTTGATGCTTTTGTATACAGAACAGCTTTTTAACAACAGTTTCCTTGTCAATGTGCAAAAATGTTTATTAGAAAAGCATGGAAAATGAGATAATATGGAGTTTATCACAGACTTTTACTTGTTCTTGGCGTCCGTGGTTCTCATCTCTTTGTCAGGTGTCATGATGCCAGGGCCGCTGTTTGCGGTTACGATTGAAAAAGCGTCAAAACGCAAAAACGCTGGGCTGCTTATCTCTGCTGGACATGGGATAGTAGAGTTTCCGCTCATGTTTCTCATCTATTATGGGCTGACTCAATTTGTCATCCCTGACATCGTGCAGATAACTGTGGGGCTTATCGGCGGTTTGCTAATGGTGTACATGGGCGTGCAAATATTCAGAAACAGAAATAAAACCAATAAAAAACACGAAAGCTCAAAACAGGATTCGCTGATTGCTGGGATTTGGACAACCGCCGCTAATGCTGGCTTTATACTATGGTGGTTGACAATAGGCACTGCGCTAATTATGAACGCCAAAATCTTCGGACTGCTGGGGTTTTCCGTGTTCGCGGTGGTCCACTGGCTGTGCGACTTCTTATGGTACACTGTGGTGGCTGTATTAATTTTCAAGTCGCGACGTTTCTGGACTGAAAGAGTACATCAAGCAATTTTCATCTTCTGTTTCGCGGTTTTGGTAGGTTTTGGAGCATGGTTTTTCAGTTCAGCTTTGTGGTTAGCCATTAACAGTCTTGTATAAGAGGACAAGACGAATGAGCAGATTGGAATTTCGAATTGGAAAAGCAACGGTGCGCTTAGTCAGAGGAGACATAACCGAAATGGAAACAGACGCCATAGTGAACGCGGCCAACTCTTCC
>DATDQZ010000115.1:0-10556 GCA_035292005.1 Bathyarchaeia archaeon
ACCTATCGGTTGCTGCTTACCTTGGCAGAGGTCACAGCATTGGAAAACCCAGAACTCTTCGCAAGTCTCCAATTGAGCCTGCCGCAACTAGAGAAAATCGAAAGTTCATTCATCGAAAAAGCGCATGAGTGGCTAAACTTAATCAAACAGCAAGATTCCGCGGCTATCGCCAGCAAGATGGAACAGTTAAGGGCGAAGCTTATGAAGACAAGCCGTGACTACGCGCGTTCGTATGAAATTATGTACAAAATGCTAGAGGCAGCTGAAAACTATACGGCTTGAGCTCTTGCCGCTATGCGGCTCTGGGGTACGAGCCTAAGATTTTTATGAACGTCGCACTTTTTTCCAGCGCTTTCAGCGCTTCGGCACAGCGTTGTTCGCCTCTGTGTCCTTCGAAATCCAAGTAAAAGTTGTATTCCCACGGCGTCTGCTTTGTCGGTCTGGACTCGATTTTTGTCAGGTTTATGTTGCGCTTGGCAAATTCTCCGAGAGCAGTGTAAAGCGAACCTGGCGTGTGTGCGGCAGAGAAGATTATTGAAGTCTTGTCTTTGCCTGTCATCGGCGAGTCTTCTCGGGATAGGACGAAAAACCGCGTGTAATTTGTTGGGTTGTCAGCTATTTCTCTGGCGAGGATTTTCATTCCGTAGAGTTCAGCGGCTCTTTCGCTGGCCACAGCCGCGGCATCTTTTAGTCCTTTCTCCTTTAGCATTTTCACGCTGCCTGCCGTGTCGTAGGTTGGAATAAGTTCGCGGCCTAAGCGTTCCAGAAAGTTTCGGCACTGCGCCAAGGCTTGAGGATGTGAGTAAACTGCTTTAACAGCCTCTAAACTAGTGCTGGGATTCGCTATGAGGCAATGGTCGATTTTGATGATGATTTCGCCGCAGACTTTGAGGTCATGCGTTAGAAAAAGATCGTAGGTTTGGTTCACGCTTCCTTCCAGAGAGTTTTCTACAGGGACAACGCCATACTGCGACTCCTGTTTATCCACGCTTTCAAAAACTTCCGCAAGGTCTCTGCAGGGTTTGACATCCACTGTTGCTCCGAAAAAGGTGTAAACTGCGCTTTCGCTGTAGGCGCCTCTTTCTCCTTGGAAGGCTACTTTCACTTTTTGTTTCCCAGCTTTCGATTTTTTATTAGGCACTTGTTTATGCCGTTTATCATTGCCTCAACGCTTGCCATGACTATGTCTTCCCTGACTGCGCGCGCTGACACGATGTTTCCTTTCTCGTCCTCCACCTTTATAACCACTTCAGCCACGGCGTCCGAGCCGCCTGTTATAGCTTCGAGGCGGTACTCTTTCAGTCTAATTTTCGCGAGGCTGTGGGTAAGCTTCTGTATAGCCTTCAGCACGGCGTCCACTGGACCCACGCCTGTCTCCGCCGCGACGTACTCTTTCCCATCCAACACCAGTTTCACTGACGCTGTCGGGATTACTTTGATGCCCGTTATTACCGCTAAGTCGCTTAGGTCAACGATTTTTTCTTCCCCTATGATTTCGCCCATGACCGCTGAGGTTAACGCTATCAAGTCAGCGTCAGTCACCATCTTGCCCTTGTCGCCCAAGTCTTTGACTCGTTGCACTATTTCTTTCAGCTGCTCTTCTGTGGGGTGAATTCCCACATCTTCAAGTTCCGCTTTGATGCCGCGGGTTCCAGCAAGCTTTCCGGCTACGAGTTTTCTGGTGCGTCCCACCAACTCGGGCTTTATAGGCTCGAACGTTAAGGGCTTAACGGTTACTCCGCGGGTGTGAATGCCCGATTCATGCGCAAAAGCGTTTTCGCCGACAATCGCCTTGTTCGCTTGCACGGAGATTCCTGTTAGCGTGGAAACCATTCTGGAAGTGCTGTACAGCAAACGCGAGTTGATGCCCGTTTTAAATTTGTAAATCATGTGAAGCGCCATAACAACCTCTTCCAAAGCGGCGTTTCCTGCTCTTTCGCCGAGACCATTGACTGTAACGTGCACTTGAGTGGCTCCTGCTTCCACAGCGGCTAACGAATTCGCCACAGCCATGCCAAAATCATCATGGCAGTGAATGCTAATTGGAACGTTAACTGCCGCTTTCAGCTTTTCGATAAACTTGCCCATAGTTCGCGGAACCATTATTCCCACCGTGTCGGGAATGTTCAGCATGTCCGCGCCCGCTTTCTCAGCGGCTTGGCACACCTGCTTCAAAAATTTCAGTTCAGACCTTGTCGCATCCATAGGTGAAAACTCGCACTTCAAACCGTGCTTCTTAACGTACTCAACTGAATCCACAGTTGCCGACAGCACCTGTTCAGGCGTCAAACCAACAGCGTACTTCATCTGCACAGGCGAAGTGGGAATAAAAGTGTGAACCACACCAACGTCACATTCGATTGCAGCATCTATGTCGCTTCTGTTGGCACGTGCTAAAGCGCAAATTTCCGTGTCCAAACCAGCTTTAGCTATTTCTTTTATTACTTTCTTTTCGCCCTCAGAAGATATTGGAAAACCTGCTTCAATCACATCAACGCCCAACAAGCTTAGCTGATGCGCAATCTCAAGCTTATCTTCAAAAGTCAGCGAAACACCTGGAGTTTGCTCTCCGTCTCTCAGAGTAGTGTCAAAGATGCGGATGCAAGTCGGGCTTTTCGCTTTCATAACTCACTCAACCCTTTCTTTGAGCTACTGCAGCAGCTATGGCTTCAGCCATGCCTATCGTTGTGGTTTTACCGCCCAAGTCTGGCACCGTGTCGCCACTGCGCAACGTTGCCACCACAGCAGCTTCTATCGCGCTTGCCGCATTTACGCATTTGGCATCACTGTACTTTTCACCCAGCCACTCCAGCATCATCTTGGCTGCCAGTATCATTGACAACGGATTTGCGGTTTGCTTGCCCACTCTGGTTGGCGCTGAACCATGAATCGGCTCGAAAAGAGCAAAGTCGTCGCCTATGTTGGCGCCTGGAGCCATGCCCAAGCCACCGATAAGTTGAGCTGCTTCATCAGAAAGTATGTCGCCGAACATGTTACAAGTAACCAAAACATCGAAGTCCTGCGGTTCCTTTATCAGCCGCATGCTTGCCGCATCCACGTACAACTCGTTAAACGCTACGTCTGGGTACTGCTTGGAGACTTCTCTGCAAACGCTTGCGAACAACCCGTCGGTTACACGCATAACATTGGCTTTGTGAATCGCTGTAACCTTCCTTTTTCCGTTACGCAGCCGCGCCACCTCAAAGGCTTTTCTCGCTATGCGCTCGCAGTTCCTGCGTGTGATTACTCTTAGGCAGACGGTGGTATCGGTGCCTATGGCGAATTCTAAGCCCTTGTAAACATCCTCAGTGTTCTCCCTCACAAAAATCATGTCTATATCAGGTCGCGCCACAGCCGCTGCTGGATAAGCCTTCAACGGTCGCAGATTAGCGTAAAGGTCAAACATCAGCCTGAGTTTCACGATGACATCTGCGGCGGTTTCGCCAACAGGACCCTTCAAACAAGCGTGGGAGGCTTTGATTTTCTGCACGCTATCTTCAGGGAGCGGCATGCCTCTTCGTTGAGCGCACATGTCACCCGCTTCCGCCTCTACCATGTTTAGCTTCAAGCCGAATTTAGATTGTACTGCCTCCAGAACCTTTAGCGTTGCATCCGTTAGTTCTGGGCCTATTCCATCTCCCGCGATTAGGGAAATTTTATACTCATTCATTTCTTGCTTAATCTCCTCCGCAGGTTTTCCACAAGTCCCCCATCTGAAAGTATCTCCAAGATGAACGTTGGAAGCTTCGTTACGTGGAAAGTTTGACTCTTCGACAGGTTTCGTATTTCTCCCGCTTCAAAGTCCACTGAGAGCTCGTCACCATTCTCCACCGCTGCTGAAATGCCCTTGCACTCGATTACGGGCAAGCCGATGTTTATGGCGTTTCGGAAGAAGATGCGCGCAAAAGACTCAGCCACCACACACTGGACGCCAGCATACTTCAAAGCTAAAGGCGCCTGTTCTCGGCTGGAGCCGCAGCCAAAGTTTTTGCCTCCGACCACGACTATGCCAGTTTTAGCCTTTTCTGGAAAATCAGGATCTAACCCTGCCATGGCGTGTTTAGCTAAATCCTTTGGGTCAATTAGCACCAAGAACTTCCCAGGCAGAATCACGTCAGTGTCCACGTTATCTCCAAATTTTACGGCGTTTCCCTTGGCTTTCATGTTTTAGTTGCCTCCAGTTTGCGTGGGTCAGTTATCCTGCCTGTTACTGCTGAAGCCGCGACTGTGGCAGGCGAGGCTAAGAAAACGTTGGCTTCGGTGCTGCCCATTCGCCCGATAAAGTTGCGGTTGGAAGTGCTTACGCACGTTTCGCCTGAAGCTAATAAGCCTATGTGTCCGCCTAGGCATGGGCCGCATGCTGAACCGCAAACTAAAGCGCCAGCATCCGTGAAGATTTCTATTAAGCCTTCCCTTAGCGCTTGTGCGTACACTTCTTGCGACGCGGGGATCACTATTGCCCTCACGCCGTCCTTGACTCTTTTTCCCTTCAGGATTTGAGCCGCTAACCGCAAGTCCTCAATTCGCCCGTTAGTGCAAGACCCGATGAAGGCTTGTTCAATTGGCGCGTTGCTTAATTCGGAAGCGAGTTTCACGTTGTCCACAGAGGAAGGACAAGCAACTTGAGGCTCCAAGCCCGTAACATCAACCTCCATGATCTTCACGTAAGAAGCGTCTGCATCGCTCTTCAAAGATTCAAACGAAACCAAAGGCTTGTCTGTTCTTCCCTCCAGAAACTTGCGAGTAACTTCATCTGGCTCTATGATGCCGTTTTTGGCGCCCATCTCCACAGTCATGTTGCACAGCGTCATTCTACCCGCCATGCTCATCTCACGTATTGTTGGACCAGCGAACTCGACGCCTTTGTAGGTTGCTCCATCAGCTCTCACCAGCCCAATTATGGACAGAATTAAATCCTTGGGAGTGACGTACTTTTGGAAATGCCCTTTCACGTTTATTCTGATGGCTTCTGGCACTTTTAGCCAAATCTTGCCCGTGGTAAAAACTGCCGCCGCTTCCGTAGACCCTATGCCCGTCGCGAAAGCGCCGAGAGCGCCGTAGGTGCAGGTGTGGGAGTCAGCGCCAACTATAAGCGTTCCGGGCAGGACGTGGCCTTTTTCAGGCATGACTTGGTGGCAGATTCCGCCCTTGCCCACGTCGTAGAGGCGTATGTTCTGTTCTTTTGCGAATTTTCGCAGCATCTTGTGCAGTTCTGCTGCTTTGACAGACTCGGCGGGCACCTGATGGTCCAGGATTATCACTATTTTTTTGTTGTCCCAAACGTGGTCTACGCCTATTCGTTTGAAGGCTTCAACGGCTAAGGGTCCAGTTAAATCGTGAACCATTACCATGTCCACGTTGGCGTCCACGATTTCGCCTGGGTGCACCAGGGTTTTTCCTGATGCTTTAGCCAATATTTTTTCGGAAATGTTCATGTTGCTATTTTTCACCACTTATAACGTCAATGTTTGGCGGAGTTCACTCGTCGATTCTGATTGATTTTGTACCGCGTGAAAGAGCGGTTAAGCCTGTTCTGGCAAGTTCGATTATGCCGAATGTCTTCATCAAGTTAAGAAAGGCGTCTATCTTGTCAGGGGTTCCCGTGATTTCTATTCCTAAAGTTTCTGGGGAAACATCCACCACGTGGCCTCTGAACACTTCTACGCAGTTTATTATGTCGGATCTGGTTTTGGTGTCAGGAACATTCACCTTAACAAGGGCCAATTCGCGGGTCACGATGTTCTCCGGGTCTAGCCTGCTGACTTTCACAACGTCGATGAGCTTGTTCATTTGCTTTACCACTTGTTCTATGGTTTTTTCGTCGCTTTTGACGGTTATAGTCATTCGCGCTAAGCCTTTCTGTTCTGTTGGGCCCACGGTTATGCTTTCGATGTTGAAGCCTCTGCGTCGGAACATGTTGGCTACGCTGTGCAGTACTCCTGGTTTATTTTCAACTATTGCGGAAATAACCTTGGTTTTTCCGTTCTCCATTTAGGTAGCCTCCATCATCTCGCGTAAGCCGCAACCAGGCGGAATAATCGGCAGGACGTTTTCTTCAGGCGAAATCGGCACGTCGATGACCGTTGTGACTTTGCTCTTCAGCGCCTCCTTAACTGCCTTTGAGAACTCTTTGATTGATCCAACATGGAAGCCTTGTGCGCCGTAAGCTTCTGCCAGCTTGACGAAGTCTGGAACGTTGCCCAGTTTCACGGCCATGTAGCGTCGGTTGCAGAACATTCTCTGCCACTGGGCAACCATACCCAACACGGAGTTGTTCAAGACTATTACTGTTACTGGAATGTCCTCCATGACAGATGTCGCCAGTTCCTGTTCGGTCATTATGAAGCTTCCGTCTCCTGCTATATCGACGACTGGGCGTTCGGGGCAGGCGACCTTGGCGCCTAAAGCTGCTGGAAAACCGAAGCCCATTGTTCCCAAGCCGCCGGAACTTATGAACGTCCTAGGCTTGAGCGCCTTGAAGTAGAGGGCTGCCCACATCTGGTTCTGGCCGACTTCAGTCGTGACTATGGCATCTTCTGGCAGCAGCTTCCTGAGCTCCTGCAGGAGTGTCTGCGGTTTCAAGTTTTTCGTGTCGTTGTTCGCCGCTGAGTTGAGCTGTTCTTTGGCTTCTTTGACTCGTTTTATCCACGCAGAGCTTTCTTTCTTTTTGAGTTGTTTTATTAAATTGTCGTAGAGGGTTTTCAAGGATTTTTTGGCGTCTCCCACTATGGGTACGTCCACGTCTATGTTTTTTCCGATTTCTGCTGCGTCTATGTCTATGTGGATTTTTTTGGCGTCTGAGCAGAAGCTGTCCAGTTTTGCTGTGGACCTGTCGGCGAATCTTGTTCCAACAGCCAAGAGCACGTCGGTTTCCAAGAGTAGTTTGTTTGCCACGGGGCTTCCGTGCATTCCGATGGTTCCGAGAGACAGCGGGTGAACTTCGGGGAATGCGCCTTTGCCCATGAATGTTGTTGCCACTGGCGCCATCAAGAGTTCCGCGGTTTGCAGAAGCTCTTCGGAAGCGTTGGAAGTTATCACTCCTCCTCCTGCGAGGATCAAGGGTTTTTCTGCCTTAGCCAGCAACTCTGCAGCTTTTTTGATTTGCAGCGGGTGCGGGTCAGATGGGGGTTTGTAGCCGCGAATTTCGATTTTGTCCGAAAAGTCCATTTGAGCGACTGTGTTCTGCACGTCTTTGGGCAAATCAACCAAGACTGGTCCTGGTCTGCCTGTGGTGGCTATGTAGAACGCCGTCTTCACGGTTCTCGGAATCTCGGCGGCTTCTCGCACTTGATAGTTATATTTGGTTATGGGCGTTGTTATTCCGATGATGTCTGCTTCTTGGAAGGCGTCTCTGCCTATCATGTAGGAAGTGTGAGCACCGTCCGCGGGAACTTGGCCTGTTAGGGCTATGACTGGCGAGGAGTCCATGTAGGCGTTAGCGATGCCAGTGACGAGGTTGGTGGCTCCGGGGCCTGAGGTTGCCATGCAGACGCCTGGTTTTCCGCTGGCTCTGGCGTAGCCGTCAGCGGCGTGGGCTGCGCCTTGTTCGTGTCTGCTGAGGATATGCCTTATTTTTGTGGAGTCGTATAGTGCGTCGTACACTGGCATTATGGTTCCGCCTATTATTCCGAAGATCACTTTCACGTTTTGGCGTTCAAGAGATTCTACTACGGCTTTTGCGCCTGACATTTTGGTTGTTGTCATTTAGGTTTTGCTCCTTTTTGTTGAGAAAATGACTGTGAATGAGTCGTGAAAAGTTTGGTTTGAGGGTTTTTCGGTGGCAGTTTTAGAGGGTTTTCTGGGTGATTCAAAGAATAGGTACCCGATGATCCCAGCTATTGAGGTGGCGATCCCTCACTGTATTTGCCTCCGTGAAACTCCACGTACCGTAAAGACTACAGCCACTACAAATAAAAAGATTACGGTACACAAATATTGTTAAGTTATTTGCCCCCAGCATGACTTAGGCTAAACATTTAAAGCCTCTCCTCGGCATAGATATTTTACAATGGTTCCTATGTTGGCATTTGATTCAAAAGACTTTGAGCGAAGAAAGGTATTCCAAGAAGATGATCCAAAAACACATGAACCAGTCTTGACAAAGGTAACGGCGTATTACACTCCGCTTGGAGTTGGTGTTACGTTCAAGGACCAGAGTGCCTTCAAAGAAGTGTGCTTAAAGCGGGTGGAAGAACTATCGGATAGTTTTAATTTATCGCAAAAAAGGATTATATACGACTCTAATTCTTTAAAGGAAGAATTGTCGCACTCAAAGGCAATTCCGTTTTGTGACCAACTAATCTCCAAATTACGGCGTTACATCGAATCGTTGTGCTTTAGTTATGTAATCATGCCTCCTGACTTACACCCAACTGTTAGAGTGGGTGGCTATAAATCACCAGCTTATGAAATGAAATCCGCCAAATTTCTAAGGAACCTAGGACCCATGTTTCCCCATATTGCGGCTTGGTCTTATTTTGGAGTACCTAGAGAGCCAGTTGCCGAATTGCAGCTAGATGGTTTTAATTCCAAAATGACACATGCGTGGAATGATTTGTTAGCAAAAACAAAACCAAAAATCTTTCCCCACGGAGATGAATGCAATCCTTACATTATGGTTGCTGATCTTATCGCATATCTCACAGACGCAAAACTGTATAATCAGAAGCTTGGATTGAGAAGAGAAAGCCTTCAAAAAATATGGGAACCATACGGTTTTCAGATTGAAAGCCACTTCTTAGATTATGACACTGTTCCATACTATGGATGGCACTCAGAAGACACAATTGACACTAAGCCATATTTGGCTCATCCACTAATCTTTCTATTGGTAGACGAATTAGAGAAACTTCAGCCAAACCCACCACCTATGGTTCAAAAAGGCACGGATGATGAACCAAGTCGCCCAGAAGTTTCTTCAACTTCGATTCCTGAAGAGATACGGTTTAAAAAATTGGTCAGGAGAATGGAACCATGGTATGCCGTTACAGCTTATGCATATTACAGAGGCGGGGCAGCTCAATTATTTGATTTTCATATTGACCGTGAAAAAGTTCAAGATGGAGATACAATGGTTTACATTGGAAATCAATCAAAAGCCTTGGCCGAAAGTTTCAACGATATGCACGATATTGAAGTAATGTCCGCAAAAGAAGTTAGGAAAAGCGTTAACCGAGAAAAAGGTAAATCATTAATCCATTAACACACGTTACTCAGGCCAACATTGCCCGGAGAGGAAATGCCGGCACTATTTTGTGACACATTTCTAGTATTTAACGATTATGATTTTCTGAGCAATAATCGGGTATCTGATGGAAAAAGGAATAATCTTTAATGTTGAAACACGCCTATAAATCCCTTAGTATTGCTGATATCCTTGTTCTTAAATCCTCTTAAACTTTCGTTTGCTATTTGATAATTCTAATACAATGTGCCCTCGTTCGTGGATTGCAGGATTCTAAGAAAAGAACACATTGACAGAGCAACGCTTGAGAAAAAGAAGTCCCTCAAAGTCTACGTCCAGAAATACGGTGTAAAAAACCTTTACAAGTATAATTTGGATAGGTCTAAGCGTCTCATTTACACGCTTGCTACAGATGAATCAGGAATAGCCGTTGTCATCATAGAGATCCTGAACCATAAAGATTACGAAAAAAGGTTCGGCTACAAATAGGCTTCAGACGCTTACCGGAGTTTAATACTGTTTTCGAGGAGACCTTTTAGCTTCGGGTTCTCTGTGAAAACCCATACTATTTTGTGTCCGTCGAACACGATTTTGTTGGAACTCTCGAGGTATTCGAGTATGCGGTTAAAGGTTTGATATTGAATCTGCTTCGGCAAGCTTTGGAGCAACGCCATCTTTGTAGGATATGTTTTTGCTTCTCGGATTGTGTTTTCAACCATCAGTATTGTGTCAAGCTGTGGTTCATGGAGTATTTTCTGGACCATTTCTTCCTTCCTTCTCAGCGCGCATATCTGATAGAAACATAGCAGTCATATTGTATAAACTTATACAATTCTCCAGTCATAAACGGAACGCTAACACCCGCTCAACTTCTCGCCAAGTCAACAACCAGTCCAACCTATATATGGAAAAGCAGTTTTAAACACTCATCTTTTTAGGGTTTGTAGATTTTAACGTTCTAAACGTTAAGTTATAGGGGCTGAAAGAAGCTATTATTATACTTTCTTATAAAAGCTTAGAAGATTTTGCTATGGGCGATTCGCTGAATTCTACTCTCTATTTTTTACTTTTGCTTGTGTTTACTATTTGAATAGTGCGCACCAAATGTCTGGAAAAATTTATGCTCAAATGCCACAATATACGCACACGCCATAACCGAGAGCTTTAATGCAGTTCAGAAAAACAAAGCATCATCAGCATTTCTTCGTGGAGGGTAGATATGCCTTCTTTGAAAAAAAAGAACAAACAAAAAAAGAAAAAACATGAAGACAAAATTGGCAAATAGAACAGAAGCCTGCTACTTTGCTTGCTTTTCTTTGCGTTTTTTCTTCTTCTCTTTTCGCTCTTTCTTAGTCAACGGTTTATTCTTTGC
>DATDQZ010000116.1:0-4018 GCA_035292005.1 Bathyarchaeia archaeon
CGCAGAGCAAAAGGCATAACCACGGCACTCTTAGACTTCGCAATGCAACTCTCAAACCTCGTAAGCCTACCCTTAGACCACGTCATAACCGCAGCTGTCGGCTTCCGAGTAGAATGGTTCCTGATTAAGCACGCGCAGAAAATCGGAGAACTCATCCCCAAACGAGTCGAACAGCCCTACAGACCATACGTTGGCGGCATCGTGCTCAAACCACAAGCAGGACTCCACACGAACATCGCGGTTTTAGACTTCAAATCCATGTACCCAAACATAATGATCGCGTACAACCTTTCCCCAGACACCTACATCCCACCAAAAGACCAAACACCACCAAGCGGAGTGTTCGAAACACCAGAAGTCAAACACAAATTCCAAAAAGAACCACCAGGCTTCTACAAAGAAGTCCTATCATACCTAATCAACGTGAGAAACGAAATCCGCACCAAAATGAAAACGCTAAACCCAAAAACCATCGAATACCAAGTCTTAGACGCAAGACAAAAAGCCGTCAAAGTCATAACAAACGCCACCTACGGCTACGCTGGCTGGATCGGCGCAAGATGGTACCGCAAACCAGTAGCCGAAGCCGCATCAGCCTGGGGAAGACACGCCATTCTCACCGCCATAAAAATGGCTGAAAACGCAGGCTTAAAAGTCGTTTACGGCGACACAGACAGCTTATTCATCGCTTATGAAGAAAAGAAAATCCAAGAACTAGAAAAGCAAATCAAACAAAAATTAGGCTTAGACATCGAACACGGCAAACTCTACACGCGCATTTTCTTCACAGAAGCCAAAAAACGCTACGCAGGACTCCTGTCAGACGGAAGCCTCGACATTGTTGGCTTAGAGGTTATCCGCGGCGACTGGGCAGAAGTCGCCAAAAAAGTGCAAGAACACGTTCTAGAAATAATCCTGAAAGAGCAATCGCCCGACAAGGCAGCTGACTTCGTGCGCAACGTGATTTCGGAACTAAGGCAAAGAAAAGTGCCGTTCCGCGACCTCATCATCTGGAAAACCCTAACAAAACCAATAGAGGAATACAAGATAAAAGCCTCACACGTAGAAGCAGCAAAAGCGCTAAGGAACAAAGGCTGGAAAATGACCATAGGCGACAAAGTAGGCTACGTGATTTTGGCTGGCGAAGGACGCCTTTACGACAGAGTCAAACCCTACGTCTTCGCCGCGTACGATGAAGTGGACATCGACTACTACGTGACCAAGCAGGTTGTTCCCGCAGCCGCGAGAGTGCTGGAGTTTTTCGGCGTAACCGAAGAAGAATTGCTAAAGCCAATGAAAAAAGAGAAAGAAACACAAAGCCTCATGGACTTCGTCGGTTAATTAGCGCTACACCGCGTCTTGAAAAGTTACCAATTCAACATTTAACGCTGGCTTCACAGCTTCCGAAACCCGAGAGGCAACTATCCGCTTTATGTTCTTTTCAGCTGCAGCGTCGACTATGCGCTGGGTTATTATGCCGTCGAAGATTACAGTGTCAATACCGCTTGTTTGCTGCAGTTTTTCAGCCAATTGATTCACTGGCAACCGTTCAATCTGCTCAAGCTTCTCGTTGAGGAGAACCGCTTCAAGCGTACCCTGCAGAGCCTTTGCGGCTTCGCTAATCTCCTTTGGAAACTCCATTTTTGGCCGCTCTTTCTTCGGCTTAAAAAGGTCCGTCACTGGAATTCTAGCGTCTAAAGCTTCGGCAATTTCCTTGCAGTTCAACTCTTCAACTTCTTTTCCTCTGGGCGCTCGACCAACGTAACGCACGTTTGTCACTTGCAACAGCTCTTTCAGAATCAAGTCTCCACCTCTGTCACCATCCAAAAACGCGGTAGCCTCTTTTTCTTTGCAGATCGTCTTTATCGATTCAGGAACTTTCGCGCCCTCAAGCGCGACTGCGTTGAGTATTCCACAGCGCATGAGGTTTATTATGTCTGCTCTTCCTTCCACTACTATAATTTCTTCGGCATTCTCAAGTCCTGGTCCTGCGGGTAGTTCTTCGGGGCCGTATTTTTCGACTTTGCCGATTTTCATTGTGTCGGAGATTTCTTTGTAAACCTCATCCACGCTGGGCATGGATTCAATGTTCCATTTGTGAAGAATTTCTTTGGCACGGTCGATTATTACTTTTCGTCGAGCTTCGCGGATGTCTTCTATTTTGTCTAGAGACACTTTGGCTGAGCAGGGGCCTACGCGGTTTATGCTTTCTATGCTTGCGGCGATTAGGGCTGTGCTGACGCGGTCTAGGCTGGTTGGAATTGTTATTGTTCCGGTGGTTTGGTCGTTTTTTGAGTGCAGCTCGATTTCTATTCGTCCGATGCGTCCTGTTTTCTGGAGTTCTCTGAGGTCGAGTTCTTGCCCGAAGAGGCCTTCTGTTTGTCCGAAAACTGCGCCTATAACGTCTGGTTTTTCTACCACGCCTTCTATTTCGAATCTGGCGTGTATAACATACTTTATGGTAAACGTTTGGGATGTTCCCGTAAGCGTACACCTCCTATTTAGTGAGTTCTGAGTTAGTTTAATCGCATGACGCGAGTTTCTCTCGCAACTCACGAGATTATCTGACTATTACTTTATTTTACCTTTATGAATTGGTAATCCTGCTCTTTAAGGTTTCTGACAACGCTGAGCCTTCTGCACAAATTTTTTTATAAAATGTGCTCATGTGTCTGTTGTGCTCTGCGGTGACTATAGCCCCTTATATAAAGACTGAAACGCTGAGTGAACTGCGAGTTAGTTGTCCATCACTCAGGGTATGTCTGCGTTGTTTGGGTATCCTCTGCTTTCCCAGTAGCCTGTGTAGTTTACGTTGTCGGATAGCTCAATTTCCGTTATCCATTTTATCCATTTGTACCCGTATTTGCTTTCGGCAACAAGCTGAAATGGAAATCCTCTCTCTGGGGGAAGAATTACGTCGTTCATTTTGTACGCTATGAGTATTTCTCTGCTCAAGAGGTAGTCTAACGGCAACGAGGTTGAATAGCCATCGTAGGCTCGGAAAATGACCACCTGCGTTCTATTGTCGATTCCTGCTTCCTGCAATAGGTCTTTTACTAAGAAACCTTCCCAGAGAATCTTCACAGACCAGCCTTCCACACAGTGGAGCGTTACAACTTTCTGGTATTTCTGGAACTTGTTAACAACGTCATCGTATGTGTATTCTACAGTCTTGTTCACTAGCCCTTTTATGGTTAGGCGATAGGTTGACGCGTTTATGTACTGAGGCCCTTTTATCGAGTTTTCCCTGAAATCACTTATCGATGACAGGTTTTGACCTTGATATTCCCTGATTTCTTGGGGAGCAAGGATTCGCGGCTGGGTTTGCAGGTAACTGCCGATGAAAATAAAAGCAATAACCAGCACCGTGACGATAACGACTACAAGTCGTTTATGGTTTTTTATGTTCTCCATTCTCTCATGTTAACATGACATATGTCATCTTTATATCTCTTCCCAGCAAATAACTTGCATTTAATCATGTGGTGAAAGTAATGATGTCTATCGTCTTAGTCCGTCTTGTCGTCATAATTTGAAGAGACAAAGGTTTTTCTTATTTCGCATTGCGGTGAATTTTGACACGTTGAAGCGCCAATTTTGGCTCTCAACGTTTCGATGTAAGCGGTTAAGCTTTCAACGCACTGAACTTCTTTCCCGAGCAAAGCTGAAAGCTCACGCCAAAATTTGACGTTGGGCTTTATTTTTGCCCGTTCCAAATTCTGTTTAAGAAGTTTTGTTCCTTCTTTTCCTCGCCTGTCAAAATCCAAAAAAAGAACAACTTCCACAGCTCCTGACTGCTCTATTTCGGAAATGACATCTAGAAAGGATTTGCCGCCTGTTTTCGCTGTTACTATGATTCCTTTAACGCCGAAAGCGTGCAGGGTTTCAACGTCTTTTTTTCCTTCCACAACTATGGGCGTTCCCTTCGCGGATTCTTCCACCAAGGCGTTTAGGATTTGGAGGATTTTTTCTTCTTTCTCTTTAAGCCGCGTCGACAAACGGGTTTACCTTGTTACTT
>DATDQZ010000117.1:0-3837 GCA_035292005.1 Bathyarchaeia archaeon
GTGAAGGTGCCGCTTCCCGTGGTTTCTGTTGCCCTCTTCACGACTATGTAGTACGTTCCGGTGTATGGAGCAGTTACCCAGAACTGTTCAATTCCTCCGGTGGTTGCGTTAGTGCTCTTCGCTACTATTGCGGGCTCTCCGTAGGTGGTGCCAGTCGAATTGTAGAGGTATAGATCGTAGTCCGCTCCAGCTGGGACGCTGAGGCTGAAATTGCATGTGGAACCCGAGACAAGCTGGACGTTTCTCGCCCATGCCAATCTTTGGCCGAGAACTGAAATGTCTGTGGTCGTTGGTGGCCTGCCCAGAGTATCCGCCGCTACACTTCCGATTCCATACGACCCTAAGATGGCGTCTACGGCTGCATCCAAGTTCACTCTGCCATAGCCTTCGTGGATGTCTTTTTCTCCACGTTCAAGGGTTGGAGATGTTGACGGAGTCTCTTCTTCTCGAAGGTTAGGGTATGTCTCAGTGGCTGTCATCAAAAGAACCATCTTGGGCTGCAGGGCTAGACTTCTTGAGGTTGGGAAGGTATAGTTCCAATTGGCGTATCCTCCCATGGCCTGAATTACGACTTGCGCACAGCCAGAGATGAGCGGTGTGGCCATGGAGGTTCCCTGCATTGGGGCGGAATCGTTAGGCTGAATTTCCGTAAACTGACCCTCTACATCATCGTAGTTCGAGTCTACACTAAATAGCGGCACGGCGTAGAAGCTGCCTCCTGGAGCGGTGATGTCGGGCTTCGTGGTTTTGCCCGTGTACCTTGAGATTCCACCTTGGCTGCTGTAGCTGGCTATGTTGTCAAACTGGTTCATAGCTGCTACAGTGATAACTTCGTCCACGGAACCACAGGTATATATGTAGTTGTCTCCCGAGCCACTGTTTCCTGCTGCAACAACGACTGTTACTCCGCTGTTCACAAGGTTCAACACAGCCAAGTCCACTAAAGACGTCTCGGAGCTGTAACCCAAGCTCATGCTGACGACAGTTATGTGATAAGTCATTCTGTTTGAGATTATCCAGTTTATACTGTTGAGCATATCCGTTGTTGTCCCTAAGCCTGTAGAATCCAAAATCTTGACGCCTACCAGCTTCGATTGCGGCGCTATTCCTGTCCAAGCCGAGAAGCCATCCGATGGCGGCGTGAAGGGCCATGACATATTGAATGCAACGTAGAGGTCCCCCGTTCCAGCTGTCAAGGTCAGCAGTACCTGGTACATATCATAGTCATCTGAAGGAGTTGAGGCCACATTGTAGGTTAGCGAGTAAAAAGTGTTCTGGCTGGGCGTGCTCACTGAAGCTACTTGAGTCCATGATTCAGTGTTGAGGGTTTTGTCGCCATAGTAGAGATCGAGCGCTGAAAGTCTGGCTGTGCCAGTGCGCGCCCATTTCACATTGATTGTTATCGTACCTGTTTTGTCCACCATCATGCCGCTAATCAAATACGTGGCCGAACTGGATACTGATCCGAGATTTGCTCCCCACGTGGTGACAGCATTTCCTGAAGCGTCCACGCTAAAGAAACCGTCTCCCGCAGCAAGCCCAGCAACATGCGAGCCGTGTCCATTATCATCAACCGGAAAAGTAGTGAAGCCTACTTGATCGTTCCATCCGACTATCTTCTTCGAAAAATCTTGGTCGCCGTATCCAGGCGAGAAGTCTACGTGAGAACTATCGATTCCGGTGTCTATTATTGCAGTTGATGAGTTCGAGTCTCCCTGAAGTCCTAAGGTGTTCCACACGTAGGTTCTGGCGCCCACTTGTTGTGCCGCGTAAGCAACACATGCTTCGCCGACGGCTTCCTTCTCAACCAATAGCACGTCTGGGCATTGCTGGGTGAAATTCGCAATCGCATCGTATTTTATCGTGCCGCCGAATCCATAGGTGGCTTTTGTCCAAGGGTCCGTGGTCAAGTACCCGCTAGATGAGACGAAATCGTCTGCATCTTGAGTCGTTGGTGCGGCTTTCAGCATAACAGTAACACTTGCGTAATCTTGAGCTGTACCGTTCGCTATTCTGTCAGCGATTTCTTGGTCGAGACTGTCTGCAATTCCATTATTGTCCTGGTCAACCCACGCTGGTTTCCAAACGGTAGGCGTGAAAGAATCAGTTTGATTTGACTTAGGCAAAGTGGGAGATTCAGCATACGCCTTTGTTTGGCTAAGCAGTAAAAAAGAAAGCGTTGCGATTAACAGGAAAATGGCAAAGCCTATCAAAACTGACGAAGCTTTTTTATTCATTTTTTCTTTCTCGTTCTCTTTTACGTTTGCTTGAGTTATCTCTGCCGTAAACACGCTTATAAAAGTGCTTCAGAACTTGAATGCTTTATGGAATAAAAAGATAAAAGCAAAAAGATTCCTCTATTATATGGAAAGAGAGGCGTTGAAGGTAAAAGAAAACCAAGCGCGACTTAGTCGTTTCAAAGCGTATCTTGAAGGCAATTTCGTAAGGGTTTTGAGTTTTGAAGTAATTATGCATGTGGCGTGGACACAAATTGACAGATAAAAACTTGGTCTTACCGTTTATCGTCGAAGCACATGATGGAAAAGAAGAAGTAAGTTATCCTGCCGAGTTAGCGTGTGTTGCATGCATGACTGAGATGCAAAGGAAGAAAACGGGTTTTTTGAGAGACACGTCCGAAAAAGTATCCTTCATGTCGAAGATTTATTATCCAATATGGGCTGTCCCTTTAGAGGATTCGTGTGTGATTATAGATGGCTTAGCCTCTTTATCGCACCAATTTACTTTTAAAGAGCCTACAAACACGGGGCTTTTTGTTGAAGATTTAAAGAAGAACTCGGTGGTTCATCAGGAATTCATGGCTGCACTGAATAAGCAGGCTAAGAATGTTGAAGAGTGTGCATCAACCGTCAGCGTGCCGTTTAGAGCTTTAATGGCAGACAGAAAAACGCTGAATTTTTTCCTTGAATGCTTTAAGAGCGGTTACTTCCTCAGCAAAGACAAAGAGGAGACAATTTTTGTTCCCTCGGGCATCGATGAAAAAACAGTTGCCGAGGCGCAGGGCGCTGTGTCAAATTGGCTAAGAAGAATTCAGGCACATGTTAAAGGTCTTCAATATGTTCTAGAAGTTCTTAATGAAGAAGTGGAATTTCATGGACGCATGATATCAAACGAGGTTGAACTGTTAAAGGAAAAGTGCGAGGCGGAGGTTTTAAACCTAAAACCTGAAATGGAGAAAAAGATAGAACAGCTAAAGTTAAAGCGTGACACGACTATAGCTCATGTTTTGAAGAGCGCCGAGAAAAAAGCAGGAGTTTTTGAGAAAAAGCGCGAGAAATATTTGCGGAAGCTTCAAGGACTCGAGCAAAGAAAAGAATCCATACGGAAGAGGAAGAGAAGCACCACCAGAAAAGCCTATGAGCTAGAAAAAAACGAAAGAGAAATCAATGATGCCAAAAAAGAGATCAGGGCACTCTTTGACGCTATTGAAAACATTAGAAAAGAGGGAAACAAAAGCGTTAAAGAGGTTGATGAAGAATTTCGTGGCGCTATAGCTCTAGAAGAGGAAAAAATCAAGGAGCTCAATAGCGTATACGAGTCCAAAATAGGCGAGAAAAAGAAGCAGATTACTGAGATGGCTTCTGAAGCCGCGTCTATTACGAAAAGCGTTGAAAGCCTAATGGACGAGATGAAACGGGAAGCCCAAGTTTTTAGGGAGCAGATATTGATTGACTGGAAACTGAATGACCCAGCCTTGGTGTGTGTTCCAATTTACATGATAGGATACGCGAAAGGAAATGAGGAAAGATGTAGCCTATTTTCACCTGTAACCATTTCTGATGATGTGAGCGTTCTAAAAGAGTTGCGTAAAATTTTGGC
>DATDQZ010000118.1:0-5963 GCA_035292005.1 Bathyarchaeia archaeon
TCGGCTGGTGTGGCACTTTCTAACTTTTGTTCCCCTGTTGATGACTATGGCGGTGTCAGAAACTGTTTCGTGCATGGCTATGGCTACTTCAGCGAACGGCGCTTTTGCTGCGGCTTGAACCGCGCCTATGAGGTTTGTTGCCGCGTCAGAGCTTGGGCGGTCGGATGAACGTTGCGCGCCAACGAGTATTACGGGAACTGGGAGATTTTGTAGTGCGAAGCTTAGGGCTGCACTCGTGTAAGCCATGGTGTCTGTGCCGTGGGCGATTACCACGCCGTTTACGCCCTGCGATATGTGCTCGGCTGCTGCTTCTGCTATTTGGGTCCAGTGCTGCGGCGTTATGTTTTCGCTGAATAGACTGAACAGTATCTGCGTATCTACGCGTGCAATGTCGCCGAGTTCTGGAACAACACCGTACAAGTCGCTGGCTGATAATGCGGACCTCACGGCTCCTGTGCGGTAGTCTACGCGGCTGGCTATGGTTCCGCCCGTGCTCATTATAACCACCCGTGGCAGTTCTGGCTTTTGTTCTGGAAGCGCGGGCGCGGCAAAAGAGGGTTTGCTTCCCTTTCCTACTTTCTCTATTTTTATGTTTGGCGTCATGCGCACGCCGATGTTGTAGCCGCTTTTCAACTTAACTACGATGTGCTTGTCGTCGCCGTATTCTGAGCGGGGAATGATGATGCCCTCGTAGACTTTCCCGTTGCTGGTGACGCGTATTATGTCGCCAACTTCGCATCCTGCTTTCTTGAGGGCGTTTAGGGCTTCGCCCTTGTAACCTGAACTTCCTTTTTCGTTCATTTCTGGTTCTCCAGCATTTATTGGAGAAGAAGGCGGTTTATGTCTTTAACTCTATCGCACAATGATGGTCGGTTATGCCTTTGAGAACTCGTTTTTATAAGAGGAAAAGAGTGTCCGAGGTGAACTGTTTTTGACTGAGATGGAAATATCTCGCTTTCCCCCTTTCTTGTTTGCGAGACTAAAAGTAGCTGTGTGGTTTGGTTGAACCCAGCTCCAAGTGGCGAAATCTCCCACAAATCCCTCTTTTTTGTTGTAGCGTTCCAACAATGTTGAAAGAGTTGATGCTGCGATTGATGGCAATGACTACTTTTTGTGATTGCGTTAGGCAATCTTTCGCAATATGCTGTTCACGGACGTGAAGACACGAGCTGCATATTCTGCCCTTTCAGAAGGAGCTTCTATGAGATATTCTGCTGCACCAGTAGGTCCTGCTGAATTTTCAGATGAAAAGGAGTTTTTCAGTAACTCTATAGACTCTGCGACGAAAGGGTTGCTTGTCGCCCAAGATGACAGAAGCTCATCTATTTTGTCAACTGATACTATTATTGAGTAAATGTCGTAGGGATCTTTGATTCTATTGGCATCATTGTCGAATGCATGAGCTTTAAGGGAGATAGACGCAACTGGTCCTGAAACGAGGATTTCGGTTTCTCCGAGCTTTTGAGCAAAATTGTCTCTGAAAGCAATAGAACAACCCCTGATTACGACTGGAGATAGACCGTCTTGTATCCTGTATGTTGGTGAATTGGCTGGGACATGTTCTGGTTCGCAGAGGAAATGGACCTCAAAGGTGATTTTACCGTCGGTTCTTTTGAATTCGAACGGTCCACTTTTTTCGTATTTGAGTTTTTCGATCATCAGACGTTCAATGCTTGCGTACGTTTTCATTAGTTCAAGAGAAAGTACCAAGTCAACGTCTCTGGAACCCGTATGATCAAATTTGTCCAAAGTAATAAAATATGGCGCCCAGCCGCCTGTGAGGACAAACTTTTTCTGTAGATTCTTGTTATGATTGAACGTTTCGCTGATCTCGTTCAGCGCCTTGTAAGATGTTTCAACTTGTTCTTTTGTGTAGACCACGCTCAATCGCCTCTATTGATTCAAATTTTAGGTTTGCCTTTTCCAGCTCATTCATTGCAGCATTGGTTATTGAAGGTGCGACTAAAACACCCTTTGCTTTCTTTCCCAAAAGCGAGACAGTCTTTTTCAACTGATCTACAGAGTCTAGTTTTGCAGTGGAATTTTTACATTCGACGGCAATGTATTCTTGGGTCTTAGGGTCGAAGAGTATTATGTCAGGTCGTGGTCCAAATCCTGCCGTTTGCTTTTCCTTAGCAATTAGTCCTCTTTGCTCAAAGAATTGCTTTACGAGTTCAATTGTATTTTTCTCACGCATTTTTCTTTCAAACTCTTTGGTTAAGAGTCGTTCTGCAGCTTCTCTTGTTCTGTCGGTATAGTTGTATAAATCTAAAATGAGTTGGACCTCCGAAACCACGGCGACTGTACCAACCCTGTTATCAGTTACTTCTTTTAGTCCGTAGAAAACTGAATCATCGTTCGGTATTAAGAAAATAATGTTTCCACCAATCTCGGCAATTTCGAGGTTCAGTTCATCGACTATTCTTCTCAGCGCGACTTCATCGATAACGTACAGGTGTATCTCTGCAGGTCTAATGTATTGAGTGATAAGGTCTGTTGCGAATGGTCCAGTAAACGCATACTTCAAACCGTATCGTCTAGCGGTTTCAGCTAAATTCCGTCCGATATCATACAGCGTACCTTGAGCATAGTATGCTTTGTGTGACCACACTCTTGGGTCGTAGAATGAAGCCCATCGTCTGAGCAACTCCTCTTCTTTGCGTAGTTTCAATTGCATTGATCTATCTCTGATCAAGAAACCCATGTCGATGAGTCTGTTCGTTACTATAGACACTAAACCTAAGCTGACATTAGCTTCCGATGCCAGCTCTCTAATTCTCCATGTTTTTGGCGGTTTTGAAAGCAAAACTCGAATTATTCTGGAGGCTTTTCCCGCAAATATGTTTCTGACCATGTTGAGTTCTTTGTTCACCCGCATATATATACGTTCACTTTTTTTGAACTTGTTCAATATTCTTCATATGTTCAATAAAATTGAACAATCTTGACCGGCTTACCCGCTGCGACTATGGCGACAACAAAGAAGTGTTCCGTAAACGCAAATGAACCCTTTAAAAACTTTTTAAAACGTCCGGGGTTCGGCGTAGACGGGGGATTTGAATCCCCAAAAAGTGGATATATCAGCCGCAAGACCCTTTTTGAGGAAATAGCCGCAGCGAAGTATTATAAAGTCGTTTCTCCGTTATAATGCTAAAAATTAACAACTATTTAGTCTCAGTGTCAATTACCCAAATCTACAGATTGCACAACAGTGCAACCAGCAATTCACTATATATAGTTCCTTTATATAAGGGGGCTATAGTCTTCTCCGAGCACTAGCCCAAAACGCTGTCAACCTCTAGTTGACTCTATACTAATAACTTAAAGTTTCGCAGAAGCACAAAAAAGTATCAATTTGTTTCCAGCGCCTACACATGCCCAAAACCATTCACTCCCAACTTTCAATTCTCCAACATTTTTGAAACGTAAACTCCATCGCGTTCATAACTGAACCGCGCGTAATACTGTTTTGTGCCTAATGCACTTATAACTAAAAGCTTTTTTAAATCATAATCCTCCAGCGCCACGCGTTCCGCCTCGCTTAGCATGGCAGCGCCGTAGCCCTTGTGCTGCCAAGCCTTGGCTAAGTGCTTGCCCACAGGCACTAATGGACCGTAAACGTGGAGTTCCCGCACTATAGCAGAAGGCACTGCCTTAATCTCGGGTCTGTGCGCTTTAGCTGAAGGAATGCGGAGACGCAAATAGCCTAATAGCACGCTGTTCTCAGGGTCTTCGGCTGAAATGAAGACTTCTTGCCCTGCAGACGCCTCGTAACGGGTGACTAGAATTTCCACTTTATCTATGTCGGGCTTTACGTTGTCAACCGCCAATCGGTGACCCACTTCTCTGCAGCGAATGCACGCGCATCTCTCGCCGTGCTCGGATAGTTTTTGTTGCACCAGCTGGCGCAGGTTACTCTTGTTGACGCCTGCCACTATCAACCTTGCTGGAATGTCCCGTTGAACACGCATCACACGCACCCAAGAAGGAATAGTCTTCTTGACCTCGGCGATTAGGTTTGCCGCTTCCTCGGTTGAGTAAGGCTTGTAAACGCCTTCACGGTACCACTTATGCGCTTTTGTGTTTTCCAGAACCAAGCATGGGTAGATTTTTATCATATCTGGCTTAAAAGCGGGCTCTGTGAAAACTCGTTTAAAGGCTTCCAAATCTTTCATCGGGTTTGAGCCAGGCATCCCAGGCATCAGGTGATAAGCCACCTTTAAGCCTGCATCCTTGGCTATGCGCGTGGCTTCTGTAACGTCTGCGACCGTGTGGGTTCTGCCCACTAAATGATAAATTTCGTCATCAGGGTTTTGGACGCCCAATTCCACGCGAGTAACGCCCATGTCCAGCATGGCATCAACGTGGGGTTCTTTAGCCCAGTCTGGTCGAGTTTCCACGGTTATGCCCACGTTGCGGATTAGGCTGTGCTGCGCATTAGCCTTTGCCTCTTCAAGATTCGCTGATTCCTTAGCCGTAATCGCGTCTAAACAGCGCTGGATAAACCACGTTTGATACTCAAGCGGCGTTGCAGGGAAGGTTCCGCCCATAATGATGAGCTCTACTTTGTCCACACGGTGCCCTATGGCTTTGAGCTGTTCCATGCGGCTTCTAACCTGCAGGTAAGGGTCGAAGCGGTTTTGTAGTCCGCGCATGGCTGCGGGTTCAAAACCCGTGTAACTTTGTGGAACGCCCTGGGCTGGGCCGCCTGGACAATAAGCGCATGGTTCAGGCTGCGGGCACGGATGAGGCTTGGTCATGACGGCCACTACGGTGACGCCTGAAATCGTGCGTGTGGCTTTTCTGCGCAGAATCGGCAAAAGCTTGCGTTTTTCTTTTGGTGTTAACGCGTGTATTATCTCAGCGTTTGAGGGCACGCGTTCAAGCTGGTGTTTGGCGGCTATCTGGGTTTTGATGCGGTTTACCTCGTCGCGTGTGGGTGAAGGCAGAAGCATTAGTGCGTTGATGATTTCTCGCGCTGCAGTGTCCACGTTCAAGATGGAATACCATTTTAAAGTTTCAATAACCAATAGATAAACTAGCGGGAACAAGCCAGATTCTTAAAACTTAAAAAGGACAAACGCTTTGCAAGGCGCCTATAGCCAGTTTTGCCCCGGCTTTCTCTGCAGAAGCACGCGTTTTTCATAGTTGCGTCTGCTTCTCATCTTTGGGTTTGGCTTGGTTTTTTCTGTAGGCTGGATTTTCGGGGTTTGCGTTCGGACTTTTCCAGCTTTGGACAGCGAACCGTGTGTTGGCACTCAAATGCACCTGACGCAGATAAAGGATAATAGTAACTCTTAAACCTTTTCACGTATAATTTCGCATTGCGTTGCGGTGCGTGCGCGGGGGTCGCCGAGCATGGCCAAAGGCGTAGAGCATTGCGAAAATGCGCGGATGCTTCAGGAGCCTATCCTGCAGAGGTTCGTGGGTTCAAATCCCACCCCCCGCACTTTTTATATTTAGATAATAGTAAGAATAGAAGGCGCCTAAGGGAATCGGAGTGAAGAATGGCTTATTTACGGAAAGAAAAGGAAACAGTGGAAATAGCCTACTCTTTAAGCAGGGTTTGGGCGGCTATTCCGAAAGCGCTCACAAGCTTGGAATGGATATTGGAACAAATTGATAACACAGCGCATCACGTTAAAGTAAAGACGAAAGCAGGTGCTATGTCATGGAGTTCAGTGCTCCTAATTGACGCGGTGCCTGTGGACGAGAAAACGACGAGAGTTTCAGTTTCGGCAGAGACGCCAGTTACGGCGATTACGGCGATAGTTGATTTTGGACGAACAAGGCAGCGCATTGACCTGTTCTTCGCGGCGCTGGCAAAACAATTAGCCACCTGAATATTGCATTTGCATCTGTGCTATGATTCATGTGTTATTCAAGCACTTGCGCTCGTTTGAAGGCGTACCATGCGATGAGCAAAAACACGAAAATGTACGTAAACGCCACACCAAGCGACC
>DATDQZ010000119.1:0-5419 GCA_035292005.1 Bathyarchaeia archaeon
GAAAGCATTTTGCATTCTGGCGGCACTATGCTTGAGACGTTTACGAGGTTGCATTGTTGTATGCCTGCGTCTCTCAGCGCTAGCTCAAAAGACTGGAGTTGCTCTTTGTGTTTGCCGACGCCCTTTGTTAGGAAGAAGTATTTGGGTATCATTTGTTGTATCGCAAATACGAAATGCAGAATGCATTTATTAGGCTTTTGTTCTAAAAATAATGAGTGCATTTCGAGGGAAAAGAATAACACAGCCCTGAACATAATTAGTTTGAGGTTTAAACCCGTGAAGTCCCATCAAAGCTTGTTCAAAGACGAGGCAAAACTCGACATCAACTATATCCCCAGCAGATTGCCTCACAGAGAGAAAGAACACCGCTTGTTGATGGAATTTTTCGACTTCTTACTGCGTTTTCCAGAGAAAATGACCCAGCGGGTCATCATAACGGGCGATATTGGCACGGGAAAAACAGCTCTTTCCCAGCGTTTCGGGGCAGACATAACTCTCGAAGCAAACAAGTCGGGCGTAAACCTCCGTTACGTACATGTTAACTGCCGTGAATACCGCGGCAAGCTCTTCCTCATACTGCAACACGCACTGGCTGTTTTCCGCCCCAGCTTTCCAAAACGCGGCTACTCTGCAGAAGAGGTTCTCAGCACTCTCTTGCAGAGTTTAGACGAGGAAAGCGCTTTTATGATTCTAACCTTAGACGAATTCGGCAGCCTCATCGAGAGAGAAGGCTCAGAAACCGTCTACAAGCTAACGCGGTTACAGGAAATGAGGCCAAACAAGCCGCAGCGAATATCGCTTATATGCATTCTGCGAGACCTGAAAGAAACAGAGCGCTTAGACGCCAGCGCAAAAAGCACGCTGCAACGCAACGTAATCAGCCTTGAGAAATACGCAAGAGAACAGCTCGTGGATATCCTGAATGACCGCGTCCAGATGGCTTTTGAACCTTCAACAGTTTCGGAAGATGTTGTCAACCTTACAGCTGAACTGGCTTTTTCCGAGAGCGGCAACGCCCGCTTCGCCATTGAACTGTTGTGGCGAGCTGGAAAATACGCTGACGCTGAACGCTTAAGCGAAGTCACGCCTGAATGTTTGCGAAAAGCCGTTTCCAGCATAATTCCAACAATACGCAAGAGCGAGTTGGCTTCGCTGGAGCTTCATGAAAAACTGTTCCTGCTCGGCGTGGCTCGGCTTTTCAAGGAGAGCCAGAAGGCTTACGCTTCGCTAGCGGAAGTTGAGAAGGCGTACGCTGTTGTGTGCGAAGAGTTTGATGAGCAACCTCACAGTCACACTCAGCTCTGGAGGTACGCGCAGTTTCTTTCCGCGCTAGGCATATTAAGAACCGAGGTCGCAGCAACCCGCACGCGTGGGAGAGCTACGCGGGTTTCTTTGCCTTCGATTCCCGCTTACGAGTTGGAGAAAGAATTAAGTGCTTCCCTAGAAGAGTGAAGTGTCATGGAAATAGAAGAGGTTTTTTCTTCGAAGCCTAGAATGAAAATTCTGAAGCTCATCGCGCGGCTGGGCGCGCTTAACATCTCTGACATCGCACGAAGGATAAACTTGAATTACACGACGACTAATCAGCATCTGAAACTGTTGGAGGCTGAGGGCATACTCCAGCAGAAGGTCTATGGGAGAATCCGCATGTACAAGTTTAACGAAAGTTCACCCAAGGCTAAGGCTGTGCAAAACCTAATAGAAACTTGGGAGCAGATAAATAAACAGTAAGCGTATCCAATCTATGGAGGAAAACAGTGTGGCTATGGTTGACGTCTCAGGCAAAGCGGAAATCTTTCGGGAAGCAACCGCAACAGGAACCATCAAACTGAAACCCGAAACAGTAAACCTGATAAAAGAAGGAAAAATCGCCAAAGGTGACCCACTCTACACGGCGAAAATCGCTGGTGTCCTTGCCGCCAAGAAAACAAGCGGTTTGGTTCCGCTTTGCCATCCGTTGCCTTTGACGAATGTGGAAGTTGAAGCGAAAATCAAGGATAAAACCACCGTTGAAGTCACAGCCACTGTTAAAGCTAAGGCGCAGACTGGCGTGGAAATGGAAGCCCTCGTTGCCACTTCAGTCGCTTTGCTTACTATCTGGGACATGGTGAAACAGTACGAAAAAGACGCGAACGGGCAGTATCCAACCACGGCAATCGAAAACATTCACGTTGTAAGGAAGTTTAAGCAGGTGTAACAGCGTGAGCGAAAGTGCAAAGAAGCATAAAGCCACGGCGCCCAAACAGCTGAGCTTCGGAATTTTCGTTTGCAGCACATCGCGGTATCAGCAGTTGCAGAAAGGCGAGAAAACAGACGATGTTTCAGGCGAGTTAATCGAGGCTTTGCTGAAAAACGCGGGGCACAAGGTTCTGTTCAAGAAGATAATCGCGGACGATAAAGCCCTAATACGAGAAGCGGTGAAGAGCGTTTTGGACTCTGCAGATTTGGACGCTGCTATCTTTTGCGGTGGCACGGGCATTGCTCCGTCTGACGTTACCATAGAGACGGTTTCGCCTTTTCTGGAGAAGACGCTTCCGGGTTTCGGAGAGATTTTTCGGCGTTTAAGTTATGACAAGGTGGGTTCTGCAGCGGTTTTGTCCCGCGCTGTTGCTGGAGTGGCGAAGGGCAAAGCGTTCTTTTGCATACCTGGTTCCCCTGACGCTGTGCGAGTTTCGGTTGAAATGCTTATATTGCCCGAAACCCCTCACATCGTTAGGCACGCACGGGAATAACGATGGTTTTAACTGACAATTGCGGTCGTCCCCTTCTTAACCTTAGAATAGCGATAACGCAGCGTTGCAATTTGCGCTGTGACTATTGCCACAAAGAAGGCGAAGAAACCTATGCGCAAGGCACGGCGGAAGAAATGACCGTCGACGAGATTGTGCGAATCGCAAGAATAGCGGTCAGTTTGGGCATTTCACGGATTAAGCTGACAGGCGGCGAGCCTCTCATGCGAAAGGACATCTGCGAAATCGTCAAGGGAATAGCCGCCATACCCGACCTGAAGGATCTTTCAATGACCACCAACGGCACCATGCTCGGCTTCATAGCCCAAGAACTGCACGCGCGCGGACTGAGACGCGTAAACATCAGTCTTCCAACCTTGGATGCTGAAGCGTACAGTAAACTGACTGAAGGAAGAATCGAAAACGCCTTAGAAGGCGTCAAAGCCGCTGTAGCAGCGGGGTTTTGCCCAGTCAAACTTAACATGATTGTCTTAAACGGCGTCAACGTTGACGCGGTTCAGGAAATGATGGATTTTGCAAGACAGACGGGCACCATACTGCAGCTAATCGAGCTTGACCCAATAAATGTCGGCGACGCGTACTTTTCGGCGCATCACAAGTTTTTGGATGAATACGAAGAGATGTTAAGGCAAAAGGCTTTGAGTGTTGAAACTAGACGGTTCATGCAGAACCGCCGTATTTATCGTCTTCCTGACGTGACCGTGGAGGTTGTTCATCCGATAGAGAACCGCGATTTCTGCTTGCATTGCAGCAGATTGCGAGTTACAAGCACTGGGAAACTTAAGCCGTGCCTAATGAGGAACGATAATGTTGTTGACGTTTTAGCGTCTATGCGCCGCGGGGCAAGCGACGAAGAATTGAAAGAACTCTTTGAACGTGCAAATCAGCAAAGGGAACCCTACAACAAGGCTACGCCTCAGAGACACTTCTAACCTGCGTAAGAGTCAAGCATCAATTACACGCTAAGGTTCAATCTATATATAAGGGGCTATAGTTTTGCAGAGCACAAACACGGAAACCGTCATGGAAAAGCGTTTGCTAAGCGAGTAAAAGCATATATCTCTTCACGCGCTTGTTTACTGCTCACACGCTAAAGGCGCAAACCATGAATTTACAAGAGAAAATCCGAAAACTCAAAAAAGAAAAGAAAGCCATAATCCTCGCCCACAACTACCAACGCCCAGAAATCCAAGACATCGCTGACTACATCGGCGACAGCATCGAACTCAGCCGCAAAGCCATGCAGGAAACCGAAGCGGAAATAATCGTCTTCGCAGCCGTAGACTTCATGGCAGAATCCGCAGCCATACTAAACCCAAACAAAAAAGTGCTCCTGCCTTCTTTGGGCGCGCGCTGTCCCATGGCGCAGATGCTCACCGTTGACGAAATAAAACGGTGCAAAGCCCATTATCCAGACGCTCCTGTGGTGCTTTACGTGAATACGTTAGCTTCAGCCAAAGCCCACTGCGACATCTGCTGCACCTCAGCCAACGCCGTGGAAGTCATCAACTCACTCGATGCCGAAACGGTGCTTTTCGGTCCAGACCGCAACTTAGCCGAGTACGTTGCGGAAAAAACTGGAAAAACCTTGATTTCCATTCCAGAATGGGGTTTCTGTCCGACGCATTTGCTTTTTCAGCCTGAAGACGTAACTGTGCTTAAGCTTCAGCATCCCGATGCTGCCGTGATGGTTCATCCAGAGTGCAGCGCTGAAATGCGTAAAGTGGCGGATTTCGTTGGTAGCACTTCAAAAATGTGCTGTTACGCGCGGGAGTGCAGCGCCAAAACTTTCATCGTGGGTACTGAAGAAGGACTTTTGCATCGTCTGCGTAAGGAGAACTCTGAAAAACAGTTTTTCGTAGCCTATGAAGGAGCAGTGTGCCCCAACATGAAGTTGAACACGCTGGATAGGCTTTACGCGGCTTTGAAAGAGGAAAAATACGCGGTCAAGGTTCCAGAAGCCGTAGCCAAAAAGGCTAGAACAGCCTTGGAAAGGATGTTCGAGATAAAGAGTTGAAAGGCTTTAGACGGAAACAATCATTGTTTTGAGAATTTTTACTCCTCTTTTTGTGGCTAATTCGTTGCTTAGTTTTCGAATTTCGCTGGCTTTGCCTTTCACGGCTATCGCCTCTAAACAGTCCTTTTCGCCTATGTGGATGTGCATGGTGGAAGAGATAAGCGAAGAGTGATGGTGCTGCACCTCGGTCAGTTCGCTTTCCAAACCCCTCACTTCATGATCATAAACCATCAGCAAGATACCTGTCTGATTGCTTTCGTCTTCTCGGAGCCACTTTCTCTCGGAAACGAAAAGTCTCACCGCATCCTGAATGGCTTTGGAGCGGCTTTCATAACCAATCTTGCCGATAACTTCGTCTAAATCTTTCAGGAGGTCTGGAGGAAACGTTACACCCACGCGGATTATTTTTGCCATGTATTCGCCCGTTAAAAGTTGGCGGGTTTAACCTAAAAGCTTTTATTGAAACGTCAGTATCACTTTCCATCGTAAAAGTATTACTGGTCGGCGAGAAAATGCAAAGCCAAAAAGAACTCAAGTTAGCCATAGATAACGCGCAAAAACTTCACGGGCACTTAGGCCCTTTCCTAGTCCTAGGCGTTAGAATGGGCATAATAGCAAAAAAAGCACTAAGCGTATCCGATGACCAGTGCGG
>DATDQZ010000120.1:0-7712 GCA_035292005.1 Bathyarchaeia archaeon
TCTTCATTGAACGCTTGTTAATCCATCTTACTAATTAACTTTAAAGAAAACGAGAAGCGAGCCGAACGAACCATTGCCCATGCCGCATGAAAAGTGTTATTTAGGAGTTGCAGTTTTTCTGTTTCTTTAGGTGCCCGTGTGCAATTCCAAGGAAGAGACGTAATATCAATCGAAGATTTCTCTCGCGAAGAAATCAACTATATTCTGAGCATTAGCAAAGCCATGGAACCCATAGCCTCAAAAGGCTCAGACATGCTTAAAGGAAAAATCCTCGCCACCCTATTCTTTGAACCCAGCACGCGTACACGTTTAAGTTTTGAAGCCGCAATGCTCAAACTAGGCGGCTCCATCATAGGCTTCGCCGAAGCCGAAAGCGCCTCAGTCAAAAAAGGGGAAAACCTCGCAGACACCGTGCGCGTTGTTGAGAATTACGCGGACGTAATCGCGCTTAGGCATCCTCTCGATGGAGCCGCGAAGCTTGCCGCAGAATTTTCCAAAGTCCCAATAATAAACGGTGGCAGCGGAGCAGAAGAGCATCCGACGCAAGCTCTCCTTGACCTGTACACCATGCAAAAAGAGAAAGGAAAAATCGACGGGTTAAAAATCGCCTTGGTCGGCGACTTGCGGTATGGGCGAACCGTGCACTCGCTTGCATACGCGCTTTCACTATACAACATCGAGTTACACCTGATTTCGCCAGAGTCCCTGAGAATGCGGCGCGAAGTCATTCGGACAATACAAAACAAAATCCCGGTAACCGAAAGCACAAATCTGGAAAAAGTAATTCCGCAAATAGACGTTTTATACGTTACACGCATACAGAAGGAACGCTTTCCAGACCCCGCAGAGTACGCCAAAGTCAAAGGCGTCTACAAGATAGACCTCAAAACTCTAAGCAACGCAAAAAAAGACTCGATAATTCTTCATCCCCTTCCGCGCGTAGACGAAATCGCCGCCGAAGTTGACAACACAGCGCAGGCGCGTTACTTCCAGCAAGTCTGGAATGGCATCGTGGTCAGAATGGCACTTTTAGCATTGGTCTTAGGCGCTGTCAAATAAACCTGAGTTCAGGTAGAGTTGAACCTGTCAAACGCTACCAGCGTGCTCATCGAGCCGCAAGAAGGGCACTTGTGTAGGACTCCGAACCAGCTTTTCTTGCAGTTAGCGCAATACGTGATTCTGCGATTGTAAGTGAAAAACTCCACCGCTTTTTTCTCAACCAACTGCCTCGTTAGGTTCAAAAGTTCCTCTGGTTTGTACTCCTTATCTTCCAGCTCTATTATGCTCAGGTTTCCTCCAGCGTTCAAGCCTTTCAGTTTTTGTTCAACTTCCAAAGATTCAGATGGAATATAGGGGAAGTCGCCGACTTGAAGCTGCAAGCGCCTCGTGGTGGAATAGAAAGGCTTTTCTCTGGTTCCTGAAAACTTCACCTTCGCAATGCCGTATTTTTCAACATCCAGCTGCGCCAGTCTTTCAGACGCCTCAAGGCTGCGCAGTATAGCCGAGAACAAGCGTTTTCCATGTTTTCTGCCAATTTTTTGTTTGAACGCCAGCAGGTTTTGGATGATTTCCTCTGCGAACTTTGCGCTTTCTTCGTGGCTTATGTTTTTCTCGCAGAAGGTTTCTACACATTCCCTAAATCCTGCCAGGTTTATTATGCTGGAACAGTTATCAAGCCTGAAATACACATCACCGTTCGTGCTCTGCGTCATGAATGGAAGTGAACTTTTTCCGTGCTGTTTGAGCGCTCTGTACTTGATTCCTAAGGCGCGAGCTGCCATCTCGTATCGTTCTTTTAAAATTTCAAAGAACTTGTTCTTATCTTTCTCGCTTTCATGGGCAATTCGGGGCAGATTAATCGTTACGTATCCTAAGCAACCTGTCCTTAAAGTGTCTGTTTCCCAGTCCCCAGTCAAATCCGCCTCAAATTTACATCCTGAAGCAGAAAAAGCAGCATATTTTCCTTCTTCTTGCGGCATGTTGGCAAAATACGGCGTACCCTTTTCCGATGCTAAGCTGTGGGCTTTCAGGAGGACTGTCCTCGCGTTTTCATCTACGAGTGCTTCATTGCTGATTTTAAATATGAGTTTCGGGTTAAGCAATGGTTTCGGCGAACTTTCTTCCGCGAATATCTCAAAGATAAGCGACGCCAACAGCCGACTTTCCTCGGCAAAGTCTCCGTATTTGCCGCTTGTTCCTTGAGGCCCAACGGCTGCCTTGTCCGCGACGAATTTTGGAATTGAAAGCGCCACGCCCAATGCTGCGTCCGCGTGTTGATTTACGTTCATTATGAACAGGCGCAAATTCTCCTTTACTTTTGCGACATCCATTCCTCTTATGAAAGGGGCAAGGAACACGTTGAAATAATCGCAGGTTTGCATTTCGTTTATTTCCCCGCCAGTGTGCAAGAGAACGTTAAAGGCAGTTGACAATGCGGATTCAAAACTTTGAGGAGGCCTTTCGGAAAGTTGAAGGGGATTATCTGTTCTAACGCCGTTTTGAAAGAAAAATCGCAGGTCATGCATAACCTCGTTTGGCTTCAGAATCCACGTGCTTAAATCATTTACGTGGAGGGCACCTGACACATGAGCGTCGGCGATGTCTCTTGGGTAAACGTTCAAAAGCGTGTATTCTCTGAGCACCGTCTTTCCTGCTTCTGAAAGTATGGAAGTTGAACCTTGCGTGTTATCTTTGGTTTCTATTAAGGCGGTTACTTCATGAACAGGCAGGCCCAACCGCGTGAGTTTATGGCGGTAATCCTCCAGTCCCTTTTCAATCAGAATTGCGTTCACAATTTCTCTGACCAACGGCGCAGTCAAGTATTTCGTTTTTGACTTGAGCAGGCGTTTTTCTGCTTCTTTAGCCGTTTTTTGCGCTAGCTCAGCGGGCATTTTGGCTTCTCTTATGAGGGAATTGGCGATTTTGTTGGCGTCAAACTCTTCCAGCGTGAAGTGTGAGGTGCGGACCAGCATTCCGCGGGGTTTGTGGGCTTTCTTTTCAACTCTGTCCGCAACGTCGATGACCATTTTGCCCAGTTCGGTTAAGTAGTACTTTTTTGCTTCAGAGTCTGCTTCTATCAGGTCTGCTTTGAGCAGGAATTTCAAGTGATAAGCGAATCTTCCTGCGTCTCTGCTGGGGTTCATCTTCAAAGAGTTCATCAGTTCGGTGTAGGAGAGTGCGCCTTTGTCGGAGAGCAGGTTTAGAATGTGTAGCCTGAGAGGTGACGAAACGGCTTTTAGAACTTTCACGCTGCGTGCACGATGCGGAATAGCCACTCTTCTTCATTCCCCCCGATCAGTCTATACCTATTATTTGGAGTAAGAGTTTAAAAGTTAGCTATCGGCGTTATCTGCAGCAACAACTATTTATTAAGACAATGCATGGAATAGTTAGCTTGTAACGGGGCACAGGGCAATGAAAGTGGTGATAGTTCAGTTTCCCTTCGGAGTTGTGGCTTTTGACGAAGAAAACAACCTTGTGGAAAAAAGTTTGTTTCCGAAAGAGCCGCAGGCAGCAGCCAAGGCAATCATGAAGATTGAAGCTGGGAAAATCTCAGATGAGCTTTCAGCCTTAATCACTCGGCTTCAGGATGCTGGTTACGACACTTTTGTTTTTGACAATGCAAATTTAGCTGGAGAAGTTCAAAAAAGGCTGGATGTTAAGGTTGAGGTTTCTAAGCCTTCTGAGGCTGAAGCGGTTCGTTCTCATATGGACAGGTTTGCGGTTGAAACGGGTTTTGTTAAAAATGCGAAAGAACTCAGTCTCTGGATGCACAATATTAGCATGGAAGTTGCCAAGTTGAGGGTTAAGGGTGCCGTTGAAAAGCGAGACCTAATAGTTGCTCAGGCTATACAGATGCTTGATGATTTGGACAGAACCGTAAACTTGTTCATGGGGCGCTTGCGGGAATGGTATGGTATTCATTTTCCAGAACTTGACCGTTTGATAGAAAAGCATGAAACCTACGCGCGCTTGGTCCTGGATTTGGGTGGCAGAGAAAACTTTGCTCTTGAAGCTCTTGAAAAGGAGGGCATTCCGAAAGCGAAGGCTGAGGCAACTGCGAAAGTAGCCGAAGCATCTATGGGCGCTGACGTAGCAGAAGCAGATTTAGCGCAAATCCAAGCCCTAAGCAGGAGCGTGCTGGACTTGTATGAGTTGCGAAAGGGCATGGAAAACTATTTGGACAAGGCTATGGAGGAAGTGGCGCCCAACACTAAGGCAATGGTGGGTTCGCTTCTAGGCGCGCGTTTAATCGCTGTGGCTGGCAGCTTACGGAATTTGGCGATGAGACCAGCCAGCACAATCCAAGTTCTAGGCGCGGAGAAAGCCTTGTTCCGCTCGTTGAAAACTGGAGCGCGTCCGCCCAAGCATGGCTTAATCTTTCAGCACACGTTGTTGCATGACGCTAAGAAGTGGCAGAGAGGCAAGATCGCGAGAGCCTTGGCTGGGAAACTAGCCATTGCTGTTCGGGCTGATGCTTTTGGAGGAGGCAGATACGTCGGCGATAGGTTGAAAGCGGATTTGGACAGGAGAATCGAGGAAATTCGCCAAAAATACAAGGAGCCGCCGCCAGTGCAGGAGAGGAAGCCGAGGTTCGAGCGGAGGGAGCAGAGACCAGAGCGCAGGGAGCAACGATGGCGAGACAAAAAATGGGGAAAGGACAGGCGTGCGGGTAAAGGTTAAGCCTCATCCCCAGTTCGCGGAAATTTACCAGGTCATTCTTGAAGATGGCGCGCAGAGATTAGCCACGAGAAATTTAGCGCCTGGCAGGACGGTTTATGGCGAGAGACTCATCCGCTTTAAGAGTGTTGAGTATCGGGTTTGGGATGCTTTTAGGAGTAAGCTGGCAGCCGCTATCCTCCGGGGAGTGCAGATGGTTCCCATAAAGCCTGGTCATCGGGTTCTTTATTTGGGCGCTGCGTCTGGGACTACGGCGAGCCATGTTTCAGACATTGTTGGCGAGAAGGGACACGTTTACTGCGTGGAATTTGCTTCAAGGTCTCTGAGGGATTTGGTTGATAACGTCTGCGCTTACAGGCTTAATATGTCGCCGTTTCTTGAGGACGCGCGTCTTCCAGAAAAGTACGCCATGTTCATTCCTGGAAAGGTTGACGACATCTACTGCGACGTAGCGCAGCCTGAACAAGCCAAAATACTGGCGGATAACGCTGACGTTTTCCTGAAAGAGTCTGGGTGGGTAATGCTTGCTGTGAAGGCGCAGAGCATTGACGTGACGAAGGAGCCAGCTGAAGTTTATCAGCGGGAAGTTAAAGTTTTGAGAAGCCGAGGTTTTAGCGTTAAGGAAGTTGTGCAGTTGGAGCCTTACGATAAAGCACACGCCATGATAGTAGCTCAACGGTAAAAACGCGTTTCGCTCTTCTTGGCGCAGCATATTGCTTTGAGAAAAGAGACCTGCCGACTTTAAATTATTGTTTTCCATATTAACTATTAAGTTTTAAGTTGATGGAACTCGGTGCGCACTTTCTATGGTGGAAGTTAACGGTTAAAGACAAACGTTATACGGCGTGCTTCACTCCTTTTCTGAAACAACCTCAGATAGCTCAGTACCTTCAGTTGAAAAATGGGAACAAGTAATGAAAACATAACTACTAAGCGAAAAGATAAAATACCGAGTGCCCCATTCATAGAATATAGTTTTCGGCGGCAAAGGAAAAGAGTGAACACCCACAGAGAGTAAAAACATGGATTCGCGCGCATCTCATGTTCACTCCCTATGGCGCTCTTATCCCTCACCTTTACCGAACTACTCACTGAGTAGCTTGATTTTTACCTAATGCCTTTTCCAAAACATTGTTCCAAACGTCTATTGGAATCTGGAAAGTAATCTCTTGCCTGTATTCATTCTTGAAACCATCAACAAAGACGACACAATTGACTCGACAATCGAACGTTGATTTGAATATATTTTGAAGTTCTCCGAGTTTCTCTCTTGGAAACGCCAAACGAATAGTTGCTAAACCAACAGAATTTGAGCCAATAATTCTCCTATGAAGATCGTTGGCTTGACCGAAAGGAACCGTTCGCCCAGCTGGATCGAGTGCCCTTACAATTGTTAAAATTCTATCTACAGTTATTTCCGAGTTCATTCTGTTCTGTATCCTAATGTCCATTATTAGTGTCGGATAACCTGTTTCATAATCGTAATCATACAATCTTGAGTTTCGAATATCAAGTTCAATTTTGGGCGTTGGGTCTTTTCTTTGTTCTATGTACATTGAAATCGCGTTGCGACAGACTTCCGACCAATTGACCTCTGAGAGTTTGTCCATCTCAGCTTTCAATTCATCAGACACACTGATTGTTAAGTTTGGCATACAGTATTCACAGCTTTACACTAAGTAACTGTGTAATATAAAAACTTTGCGACAGCAATCTTAATAGAGAAAGCAGGCGTATGTAATAGGTGTCCGTCTATTTAGCATTATAAGGATTCTTGTTTAGGAACCTCTGTCGATTTGACTTCTTTTTGCTTTTTCTTAACATCCTCAAATTCCCTTCGCATTGAGGCGTAGATTTCGATTATCGTTAGCGCGCCAACAAATAGAAAACCAATGGTCGAAAAAACAAAAACCATGATAATTATAAATTCATTTGGTGGGGTTCGATTATTGAGGCTGGCAAGCCAATTACCATCACTCATTACCGAAACAACATATCCAACAAAAGTAAGAAAAACACCTGATCCCAAATATCTCGGAAATATTTTTGTTTCTTTTATTTCCTTCTGCAAATTCTGTAGCTCTTTTAGTTCTTTGTTTTTTGAGTCGGGTGTGATCTTGTTTTTCAGCCCTTCGAATTTTTCTATTTGGCGCTGCAACCTCTTGGCTCTTTCTTCAAATATTCTGTGTGATAACGGTGTAAATAGAGCATAGATTGCTAAGACAAGTCCTGCCCCTGTTATGCTCGCTTGCAAAAAGGTCGAAACAACAGTTTCCGATAGCATTATAATACTTCCAAGATTTATTCTCTATTTAAAACAATCAATTATTTATATCTAATTGTATCATTGTTAGCAAGACAGCGCGCGCAAATTGCTGAGGTTGTTAAGCGCTTAGATAACCGCTCTTTGAACCCTATATACGTGGAATTGGCTTTCTTTTCGAAGATACCCCGTGGGAAAATTTTGCCATGGGGGTCAAAGCGGTTAGGGGGCGGGTGGGTTTGGCAAAGGGGGCTAATCTGAGCTTATCGTTTTGTGCTTTTATTTTTCATCATTGCTATGAATAAGATGTAAGTTTTACCACAAGATAACTGTACTTTTATCCGAGTTATCCGTGTATAACGTCGATAAACAACCTTTATGATTACATTCATCTAGTTAAGAAAAAAGAGCGTTGGAAACCGCAACTGAAACCGCTAAACGCTGAACTATAATTTCACTGTAAAGTTCAGTCTTTATATAAGGGGGCTATAGCCTTTTTTCACGCGCTAGTCTTATCTAAATCACCAGTCACTAAAAGCAACCAATGATTGCTAAAAGTTACCAAATTGCTTTTCTCAGAAAAACGTTAGAGGGATAGAGGTCTTGTTTTCCATAGGCTACCTACACTAAACACTCCACAGAGAACACTTTAAGACACGTATATTCTCTGGAGAAAAGTATTGTTTATATTTTCCATTGCAGTGGATACTTCATGTGACGGCTTGATGAATCAGCGGGAAATGGAAAACGCGGTCACCCTCGGCATCGC
>DATDQZ010000121.1:0-17108 GCA_035292005.1 Bathyarchaeia archaeon
TGGTTTCTGTTTTAAGTTCTACGTCTTTGGAGTTGTGGTCTTTAATCGAATACGTTTGTCAGGTTTTTAACGGTAAGTTTTATATGCTGCTTTGCAGTGCATAGGTTCATCGTGCAAGAAGTGATTTTTGCACATAAACAATAGAAGGAGTTGAAAATAGTCAATGGCCGAGAAAGAGATGCATAAGGCAGTTTGTTCTGAATGCGGTCAGGAATGTGAAGTTCCATTCAAGCCTGATCCGAGTAGGCCCGTTTACTGCCGAGAATGCTGGTCGAAGAAAAGAACCACACGAAGACGATATTAAGCTTTTAACGCTTAATCATTAATTATTTTCCATTTATTCTATATTTTTTCTTTTATAGTTGAGAATGTTTTTCCAAGGCACCTTATTTTTGCAAACAAAACCTAAATATCACGGAACAGTTAAAGCATTAGAAAATTCCGAGGGGCCGGTAGTTCAGTTGGTATGAACGCCTGACTTGCACTCAGGAGGTCTGGGGTTCAAATCCCCACCGGTCCACTACAATTATTCCCGGTACAGTGGGGACAATTTTGTGATAGTCATTTGCGTTTTCTGAAGAGTTTGTTTCCGTTGTAATCACAAACGAACGAGCACCAAAAATAATGGAAATATTCCTTGAGCACCATTTGAAGGAATCTGGAAAATGGGTTCTTCTATTACGGAATCATAAACTAACTGCGTGGAAAAACATGCATACACCTAAAATCAAGAGCAAGGTCTCTGCATTTGAAAAGGGAAATATCAGTTTTTGCAAGGGCAAATAGAATTGCCGTCTTTATCAACCGCCCACAATATTTTGTAATCTAGAATTCTCCAGCGCTTATAGTAATCGGAAATTTCCCAAAGCCCTTCTGGTATGTAAGGTGCTACGACACACGCTATAGGATTATCCAAGCGGGCTTCAATTTTTTGGCTTAAAATCACAGGGTCACGAACTAAGTCCCATACAAGCCTTGTAGCCGCTTGGGTTCCCATACCTGTAATTCCTGCAACCCAGAGTAAAGCTTTTTCTCTATTAAAAGGACTTCTTGATGTGATAACTATTGCAGAATCCCTTGGTGGGATGCCATGGGGTCCAAAGTATTCCGTCCCTTCTTTTGAGGTAGCTATAATTAAATCAAATACTTGTCCCTCAGCTTTTGCAAAATGAACTGGAAATAATAGGTCATTAAGAGCATAAGCGTAAATATTCACAATACTCGACCCAACTAAGAGTATGTTGCGATCTGATACAAGATCTGCAGTGTCTTCCCATTCGGCGATTCCAACCCTGACTTCAGGGTTAGATTTTATTACAGCCATTACCTCCATAATCCCAACAGCATCGCTTGTAGCCGCTGAAGCAACTGGGCTTTCAGGGTGCTTTCCGGTTTCACCCAAAACGACTAACACTTTTCCATTAAAAAAGTCAGCAAGCTTTGTTAGATTGACGTTTTGATCTGGCACAATCTCTTCCCAAATCGGATAAGGAACAGGGGGTATAAGTACCATCTGCTTTTGAGGTAAACCGAAGAAAAGTTTCTCCTCCTGCGGCATGATATTGCGGTTTATTGAGACAAAGAAATTCCTACCGCGAAGTCCATCCAACGTTGTCAATGACGGCCTAAAGAGACCATGCCAAAGCTGCCTTAGTCTGTGATATATTCCAGTAGACAATGCTATTTTCCCAAGGGGGCAATTCTTTTGAAGCTTTCCCGCAATATCTAGTGCTGTATGGCCATACTCGCTTCGTTTCTTGTGTGGCACATCTTTTATGACTTTTTCTTCTTTTTTGTCTATTTCGTGCACCCCTATGCGAACAAAAATAGGAAGGTTTAGCTGGTTTTGTTCTTCATTAAATCTAGCTAAATTATCTAATAACCGAATAGAAGCCTGAACAGCGTCTTCAGGTGTGGGAAAAAGGAAAATTCTACCGTCGCCAATCCGAAGCCAACAACTGCCCCCCAAATCTTGGAAAGTTTTATCAAGCAACGAATTGTAGTTCTCAAATGTTGCCGTTATCATATCTTGCGTTATTCCATTCCGAGGTCTAACCTCATGTAGTCTGGTGGAATGATAAACATCAATATTGATTATCCCAGACATTTTAAAGACACTCCTTTTCTTCATTAATAATACTGTATTACTTAGTTATATGCAGTTATCTTCTATAACATTTGCGTATAATAACCGCAAAGAGAAATGTGTGCAGAAACTATCGGGTCAATAGGGCTGTCAAAATAAAAACTGCACTTGCAGACAACGCCAATACTATGGTAATAATTGATTTTTGACTGCGTCATACGAATCGACTTTAATCGTTCCTTGCTTTTTCTCGGTTCCCTGACTCCGGGTCTGCGACTTGAACCAGTTTGGGTTCAAATCGCCCGGTCCACTTGATGCACCATTAATTCAGGATCAAAGCCGTGAAACATGCGCCTGAGTCGAGGTTCTAATTTTACTATATAGTTATTCTTTGCATGTTTCTCCAGTCATTTTCTTTACGAATTTTTTTATGTCTTCGGCTTTTCCGTAAACGAGCAAGCGTCCGTCTTCCTGAACACTGCAAGAAAGGTTTGCTTCCCTTGCGAATTGCTTCAGTTTTTCGAGAGGCAGGCTGGCTAAAGGCTCGACGCGAATCCACTTTTGGTCGCGGGGAATGCCAGCAATGAACCTTGATTCTTCTTCTTTCTCTTCGCATATTTCACAGCTGGCTTCTTCCAAGTGTCTGAGCCAATCGTCAATGTACTCTGGCGCAAATTTTTTCTGTGCTTCAGTGACAAGATAGGCTTCTACGTTTCCAAGGTATTCCTCGGCTTTCTGGACTGTTTCGCCGCGGCTCTTATCGGCGTTCGTGATTTTGATCATGGTTCTTGCTGATTTCAAGTCGTTCATGACTGTGGCAGGAATGGGTAATCCTTTTTTTCGGAATTCCATTATCATTTCTTCCAGAACTTTCCAGACAGCCAAATGACCCATGACTTATTATCCCCAACTCGTCAAAATCAAATTAGCATCGGCACTATAAAGGATTATCACATGCATGAACCCGCCCCGTAATATCCTTCGCAGATTAGAATCAAAGCTACCAAAGTGCCGTTTTAGAGTTTAGAGGTGTGGATTTAAGGTTTGACAGAATCCGCATTTTTCAATTTCTATGGTTGGGTCGAAAGCTTTGTGAATTTCGCATAGAAATCCTTTAGCCCGTAGGGTTTGGCAGATTCCGCAGAATGAAAGAATGATTTCTTTATGGGTTGAAGCGCCTTTGACTAGGTAATCGACGTGTTTCGTCACGAGCGCCGTGATGTCTGGGTCATTTTCCATGTGTATAACGTTTCCGCGCAGCTTCTTCTGGTAGAGGCTTATGGCTGGCTGGCTTATTCCGAGAAGCTTTGCAGCCTCAGCCTGTTTTAGGTTGTATTTGCTCATGAGTTCGTTTGCTAGCATGGCGCGAATCGAAGCTAGCGCGCATTTCACTGCGACTTCGCAGGGTGTCAACATTTTGCTCGCCTCGCTTATTTATCTGGGAAGGCATAAATATGTTTTATTACCATTGTAATGTCTGGGTGAGGCGGTCACCTATAATTTCTTTCGTCACTATATAACAATATTTAAATATTGTTATGACGCACCTAAAAACATGCATCGTCAGACAAAAAACATCAACAAGTTCAAGGCCAAGGTTTTCAAGGCTCTTTCAGATTCTGTCAGAATCAAAATACTGGACTTTCTACGCGACGGAGAAAAGTGCGTGTGCGAAATCATCCCACACGTAGGTCTTATCCAGCCAGTTGTTTCACGCCACCTGAAAATCCTAAAAGATTGTGGACTAGTTAGAGACAGAAAAGAAAGTAACAGAAGACTCTATTCAGTTACAGACTTCAGGACGTACAGGATTATTGATGACGTAACTCCGGAACTGGTAAGCATGCTTACAAAACAGGTGGTTGAACAGATAACTTGACGGAGTGAAAAGGGGTTTGGAGGGCAAAGAAGAGCACGTGAAAAAGGAGTTGCCATTGGGACTTTGGGAAAAATACCTGACGCTTTGGATAGCCATCTGCATTGTTGTCGGCTTGTTAATTGGCAAGTTTATACCTGAATTCGGCGAGTTCATGGATTCGCTTAAGTTTGCCCAGTTGTCGATTCCGATAGGCATACTGCTGTTCTTCATGATGTATCCAACTGTTGTCGGGATACGGTTCAGCGACATAAAGAAGGCTGCCCGAAACCCCAAACCGCTTTTGGTTACTATAATCGCTAACTGGATTATAGCGCCACCTTTAATGACTTTATTGGCAAATGTTTTCTTGGCTGGAAACTCCTCGTACATTGCAGGCGTCATACTCTTGGGTTTATCACCATGCACGGCTATGGTTATGTGGTGGATGTTCCTCGCGAAAGGAGACATGGCTCAGGGCTTGATTAACACCGCGATTAACGCTTTGCTGATGCTTATTCTCTACGCGCCCCTTGCAGGTTTATACTTAGGCGTTAGCAACATTCAAGTGCCATGGGATTTGATAGCAGTTAGCGTAATAGTTTTCATAGCACTGCCCGTTGCGTCAGGCGCATTATCCCGCAGATTCGTAATCCGCAAGAAGGGCGAAGAATGGTTCAAAGACAGGTACAATCCAGCGGTAGGTAAAATCTCCATAGTTGCCTTGCTTACAACATTAATTGTCCTTTTCTCTCTTCAAGGACAAACTATCCTAAGCGACCCCTTCCTTGTGGCTTACCTGGCTGCTCCAAACCTTTTACACTACGGCATAATGATCGCGTGGACATACCCTCTGGGATATTTCTTGGGCTGGAAATACGAAACTGCCATCGACACCACGATAATAGGCAGCAGCAGCCACTTCGAAGTGGCAATAGCCGTGGCAACAGCTCTCGCGCCAGCGATAGGTTCAGGCGCGGCGCTGGCTACGGTAATCGGTCCTCTAATGGAAGTGCCCCTTATGCTTTCGCTTGTCAAACTTGGACTACGAACGAGAAAGTACTTTCCCAGAAAAAAACATTAAACACGCGTGGCTTAGATCCTCAGGTTATCGCGTAAGAGCATGGCTATGTTCTCTCTTTCGAGGTGCTTTTCATTGTTTTCGCCATTCTTGGAATGTTGTTGACGCTGCTTTTCGGTTCAAGCAGTTCTTTGATGAGTTTGTACTGTCTCGCGTATATGTGGCAGTTCTTTGAGTGGAAAATTAGTTTACCAGTTTCTAATGCCAAGTTTCCTCTTGTGTTTATTTCAGACACTAGGGCTTCGTTGAAAAGCTGGAGTCCCGCTATGTTGGCTGGCAAGCCTGCGTACGCGTCCCACGACCTGAAATAGCAAGTTAGGTGCATTTTTCCGTCGAGAATTTCTGTGTCTATTAGGCTGAGGCATGGCGGTTCATGTTTTTCGGTGCCGACATATTTTTTGATGTCTGTGGGTAATCTGACCGCGAGAGTCACTTGTCTATCGCGCCGTTCGTCCAAGTACCGTTTGATGGCTTCTTCTATCTGGTCAACGGGCTCCCTTAGTCTGCTTCCATACGTGTATGTTTCATCCTGTTTCTCTCCACACCACAGGTACGTTAACGCGTACCACTGAACATACTTCATGTCACATGGCGCCTTATCACTGACCAACGGCCTGTTCTCAGGATGCGCTATTTCTATGGTCAAATTGAGCTTTTTCGTCTCCGAAACCTCCGAGCCATAACCCACCTCAAAAACGTCACCCTCGTTCCATATTTGGCACAAAGTTTTGAACCAAGCGTCTGGGCAGTCAAACGCCGTAATCTTAACATGTTTCATACCGCTGTTCCTCCAGAACCAACAACCAAACAACACATCAAAACTACTTTTGCCCACTTCCCGCATATAAATCTGCAGTTCCAAGACGCAAAAGCAGCTGAACGAGCATTGCGGCTAATCTGCAAGAATACACTAAAGTTCAACCTATATAAAAGGGGGCTATAGTTTTGCAGAGCACATCAGTTCCAAACCATCATCAACAATGATTTTTCTTCCATAAAGCCAGAACGTGAAGTCTTTTTAAGCAGTTTGGTGTAGCATATAATGAACATTAATTTAGTATTATGCCTTTCAGGAAACAAGTAAATGTTATTGACACACCAAATCAATCGTAAGCAAATTGTTATCGTTTTAGTGGTGATTTTAATTGTAGTTGTTATTATTGAGACTTATGCGCACTTTTACGTTCAAGTTAATCTTTTGCCGGTGATTACTACAGAAGATGCACTAAGCACTCCTTATTTGTTCAATAACAGTAGCAATGTTTATTCGGTTAATGGTGCCGAATGGTTGTTGGTGCTTTCTTATTGGAGAAATAATTCTGATCATTCGGGCTTAGTTAATGTTTATACCTTCAAATTACAAGATAACTCTAGTTTTCCAATTCAAAGTTTAAACATTAAACCCTTAAGCTTAACTTTCAAGACGGATCATTCAGACATCAACGATTATGGAAGCAACTCTTTTCGCCAAGCATTATATCTTAATAAATGCACAATAGCTACCAAGGACTTTTTCATCCCTGCCATGGGAAGATATGAAGCAGATATTAGCTTTACATTTAGAGTTTACCAAGAAACGCTCTTTGGTTACATACCAGGCCAAGAAGCAACTGTTCACTTTAATGCAACTTTTATTTATCCCTAAAATAATTAACAAATTGCCTTAAAAATAATAAATTACAAACGAAGAAAGAAAAGAAGAAAGTTTTTGGGTTTTAGTATGGCGGCATTCCGCCCATGCCCATGCCGCCCATGCCTCCTGGAGGCATTCCCGACGGCATTGGCGGCGCTTTTCCGCTGCCTTTCACGGCTATTAAATCGTCGATTTTCAGGATCATGTTTGCCGCTTCTGTAGCTGATTTTATGACCTGCTGCTTTACGCGCAGTGGTTCGAGAACTAACAGGTCAAGCATGCTTTTGATTTCGCCTGTGGTGACATCGATCCCGAAGTATTTATTGTCAGGGTTTTCGTGTTTAGCTCTTAGCGCCACCATAACGTCGATTGGGTCTAAGCCAGCGTTTTCAGCCAAAGTCAACGGAATAACCTCAACAGCCTCTGCGTAAGCCTCAACAGCCAACTGTTCGCGTCCGCCGACTTTAACAGCGTATCTTCTCAGGTTCTTCGCCACTTCCGCTTCTGATGCACCGCCACCCGCAACAATTTTGGCGTCTTCAATCGCGTTTCTAACCACGCATAAGCCGTCATGTAACGAACGTTCAGCCTCATCAATCACGTGAGTCGAACTGCCTCTGATGACTATTGTCACTGCTTTCGGATTCTTGCATTCCCGCACGTAAATGAGCTTGTCATCGCCGATTTTGACCTCTTCAACTTTCTTCGCTTTTCCGAGAGCTTCCGCAGTCAAATCCTTGACGCTTGCGAGTGCTTTGCCGCCTGTGGCTCGAGCTAACTTTTCCATGTCGCTGCTGCTTACGCTTTTAACCGCCAGTATGCCGCGTTTCGCCAAAAAGTGTAGCACCATGTCGTCTATGCCTTTTTCGCAGAACACTACGTTGGCGCCAGCTTTGGCGATTGTGTCAACCATTTCTTTGAGCATGCCTTCCTCTTGCTTAAGGAACGCTTCAATCTGGTCTGGGCTTTCAATGTTGATTTTCGCGTCGAACTCTGTCTTCTCGATCTCCAGCTTGGCATTAAGCAACGCTATCTTTGCGCCGTCAATGAACTTTGGCATCTGAGAGCTAGCAACTTCCTTGTCAATAACAATACCTTTCACGAGTTCTGTTTCATCCAAGCTTTTGCCATGTTTCTTAACGATCTTGATCAAGTCAATGTCAGCCTTAAACTTGCCATCAACTTCCTCAGCCACCTGTTTAACTGCGTCAACTGCCAATTTGGCGAAGTGGTCCGCAACCACAGTGGCGCCCTTGCCTGCCAAAGATGTTATGGCTACGTCTCGCAAGGTTTTGTCATCACTAATGCTTACGGGGATAGCTATTTTTTCCAAAACTTCTTGCGCTTTGTCGCTGGCCTTCTTGAAGCCTTCGATAATAACGGTGGGATGCACATTTCGATCCAGCAAGCTTTCAGCCTTGGCAAGTAATTCCCCAGCCAAAACCACGGCGGTTGTTGTTCCATCACCAACCTCGTTGTCCTGTGCCTTGGCTACTTCCACAAGCATCTTCGCCGCTGGATGCTGCACATCAAGCTCTTTCATTATAGTTGCGCCGTCATTTGTTATAGCAACATCGCCGAAGCTGCTGACAAGCATCTTGTCCATGCCGCATGGACCCAGCGTAGACTTTACGGTTTCAGCCACTATCTTCGCAGCCATTATATTGTTTTTTTGTACTTCGCGTCCGGTTGATCTGCCCGTACCTTCCCTTAACACTAAAACTGGAACAGTTCCTCCTGCAGACATTTCTTTTCTCACCAATTCTCTCATTTACATAATACGTTGATTTCTAAACGGAACAATTATCCCCACAATATAAATTTTTCCCAGCGTCATTCCACCCTAATGATGTCATAGCCCGATGCTTTACGGAGCCTGTTCATAACAGCCAAGCCCAATCCCTCAGCGGGCACGCCCTCAGCAATTATCACGTCCACACTTTCAGCGTCGAACTCCCTTAAAAGCCTAAACAAGCTTTGGGCGATAACAGCCAAATTGAAGCGACTGCCAAGAGACTTGACCACATCCGCCTTATAAGCCGCTATAGTTTCATCAGTAGCCAGAACACCCACCCTACCGCCTTCCAGCCTATAAGAATCCGCTAACTCTCTGATCTTACTCACAACGGCTGGAACAGAGCCTTCGACTAGAATCACTTTTGCGTTCGGCGCGTAATGCTTATGTTTCATTCCAGGCGACCGCATCTTGTCAATAGGCAACTCTTTCTCGGCAACAACGAAAGGATGAAGCTTCACATCGCCAAGAGCCTTCTTTAATGCTTCAAACGGTGTCCCTCCGGGACGAAGAACCATTGGCGGATTAACGCTCAGGTCCAGCACAGTGGATTCTACGCCGATGCGTGTTGGGCCACCATCCAAAATCGCGTCTATTCTTCCGTTGAGATCATCAAAAACATGCTTAGCCGATGTTGGGCTGGGTTTGCCGGCGAGATTTGCGCTCGGAGCAGCAATGGGGCAATTGCTTTCTCTGATCAACGCCAAAGCAACCTTGTGCTGCGGCATCCTGATCGCGATGGTGTCCAAACCCGCAACTGTCACGTCTGGAACAATCGCTGACCGTCTAAAAACCAAAGTTAATGGTCCAGGCCAAAACTTCCTAATCAACTTCTCAGCCTTCGGCGGAACCTCTGTGGATAGCCTGTAAACGTCACTTATGTTTTCCACGTGAACTATCGGTGGATTATCCAGAGGCCGCTTTTTTGCCTCGAACAGTGCCAAAACAGCTTGAGGGTTCAGTGCGTCTGCGCCCAAACCGTAAACCGTTTCGGTTGGAAATGCAACTAAGCCGCCTTCTTTGATGAATTCGGCTGCAACTCGCACTTTTTCGATTTCTGGTTTTTGAGGGTTAACCTTCAGCACAAGAGTTTTTTTCATCCATGATGCCTTATCATTAATACACAAGCCCGCTCTTAAATGTGAAATGATTCTTCAGTTTCTCCATTGCGAGACTATGAACGAATTTATGAGAGACTTTCATTAAACAATGTAATAATCTAAAACCTTTTTGATGCTCTTCGGCGTGTTTTGTATCGCGGCGAGTTTCTGTAAGATCTTTATTATCTCCGGCTGAGAGCGGGCAATGTCTGTTAGGCTGACTAAACCCACCAAGCGGTTCTGGTCGACTACTGGCAGCTTCTTTATCTTTTTCTCAAACATCAAACGTGCCGCTTCTTCCAAATCCGTGTTGGGCGTAATGACGACCAAGGGACTTGACATGATGGTTTTGACTCTTGTCTTTTTTGCGCTTTTGCCTTCTGCGACTATGCGTTTCAAAAGGTCTCGTTCAGTGATTATGCCTACTGCCTTTCCTTTTCTGGTAGCGATTATGGAGCCTATCTCGAATTGGTTCATGATGTCAGTGGCCTCTTTGACCGACGCGTTTTCATCTATGGTAATAACTTCTCTAACCATTATGTCTCCGACTTTCAGCGAAACACTGCTTTTATTTGCTTGCTCCTGTGGCACCGAAAACACCATTTACTAAACTCTTAAATCTGACGCGTATAAAAAACTAATCCATTACTTGCGCAAGTGGAAATTGTGCAATCCCAAACCATTTGAACAGTAGCCTTTTGGGTTTTTGATTAGGTTTTTAACTCACGCACGCAAGCCATTAGGATTTTACCATAGACTGTGAAATCGCTACAATAGACAGTCTATGAGTTTTCATTTTCTATAGTTTGTACCGAAAACTTTATTAGAAGAACGATTAATATCTCAAAGAGGGAGATGTGAAAGGCAATTTTCTTTTTTGCAAATCTGCGATAGCGAAGGCGCTGATTGTTGCCATAGTTGTCATTTTGGTGGTTGGAATCGCTGTCGGAGTCTATTGTTTGAGTTTTCTAGCGGGTAACTTTTCTCTTTTCCCAACACCGCAACCAACGCCCACACCTACACCAGTTGAGCTAGGTGAAGCGGTAACAAGCGGTCTTGTAGAAGCCACCATCTCTGGTGACGGCCTACAGAGAATCAATATCACCTTGAGATCAACGAGTGATAGCCCTCTAGAAGTGACCATCCTGCCAGGTACGATGTTCGAGACACAGTCCGCAGGCATACAGAGCATGGTGGTGCGAGAGGAAAGGGTATTGTCCTTGAAATCTCGTGATAGCGTTTTGTCTCGTTCTGTTCCCGTGGCTTGCGCGACCATGGAGCTTGACCAACCAGACGAGAAAGACCCGTTCACTATAAGCACTATTCCCGCTCCAGAGGACCTCGTCAAACTGCTGAACCTTCCTGACTTCCGCAATGAAACTTTCCGCGTTCAACAATTTGCGATTTGGACGATTACCGACAATCCGCCTCGCGATGGATACGTCGGTATCGGCTCTTTTGGATTTGGTTCAGGGCCAGATGACGAAGAGATGCAGAAAATACGGGCATTGTTCGAAAAGGCAGGAATCCCGGCTGACAAGTACCAAGCACTGCAATAAAGTAGTTCTTATCCTTCATCAACACAAACACCTGCTTCTACTACCAGTGTAAATAGTAAGCGCAATCAGAGAGAATCAGTTTTCTTTTTGAAGTTTAAGCACCACGGAAGTTTCTATTTGTCGTTCAGGGATGTTCCAGTGTTTTCTTAGAAGTCTGTCTTTTTCTTCTTTTGATACCAGTTTGAATCCGTGTTTCTCGTAGAAACGAATTGCCCAGTAGGCGGCTTCCCAAGTGCCCACTAGCACCGTGGAAGTTCGAGCTAAACTCATAAGATATTTGAGCAGTTTAGTTCCAATTCCTTTTCTCTGGTGATTTGTAAGCACGTAAGCGTGTCTAATTAGAGTAACATCGTTAACGAGTTGAATTCCCATAACCGCCACTAAGGCGCTGTTTTCCATCCAACCGTAGAATTCTACTCCGCTTTCAATTTCTTTTCTAAGCTCTTCGGTTGGCATGTAGGGTTCTTTCCATCTGTCCTCTGGAATTACGCCCTTGTAAGCCTGAGCAGCATCATTAACAACGTTCAGCATTGAATCAAACTCGGAAGGCGACAACCTGCAAATCATTTCCTTTCCTCTAGTTTGTTAAAATTTTAAAGAGGCATAAAATAAAAACTAATGCGGAAAGGTGCCAACAAGCGCTTTGCTCATGTTTTTGCGGCCTCTTTTTCGCTTTCTGTTTGAAGCACTTTTTCGATTAAATGCATGAAAAACGCTTGCGCCTGCATTTCGCTAAGTGTATCCAAATATACGGAAACTAGGGCGATTTTTCCTTTTTTCGAGGCTACGTATTCGGCGAACATGCGGGCTGAAACCGCGTTTTTGTCGCCTAAAAGCACTGATGACGTGACTGGACCCAGCAAGTCCTTGGGTCTGGGAACGGCAATCGCCAAGGTTCCAAGCTTATCTTCTTTCTCGCTTAGCATGATGAGGCAGGAGTTTTTTGCTTCCACATAGACGGCTAGAAACCGTGTGTTCTGCTCGAATAGTTCTTCTTTTACGACTTTTGCGCGTTCCATTTCCGTGTTCTCCAGTGCCGTTTCATTTTCGGGGTTGTGTCTTGTTTTTATGTGGTGATTGCTTAAAAAGACTTCACGTTCTGTCTTTATGAAAGACAAATCATTGTTGATGATGGTTTGAACTGATGTGCTCGGCGAAACTATAGCCCCCCTTATATATACTTGCTTTATATAGATTGAACTTGGATTTCTCTGCGAGAAAGGGCAGTTGCTTTAACCTCTGCGCTTGTCTAACACTTTAAAAGGATGGGGCACTTCGATGGCTGAAACGCGTGCGGTAGCGGTCTTGCAGGTATTAAAACAAACTAACATTAGTTTTGCTGGAATAGACTGAAAGCTTATTAGGATGCTAATATAGCCGCTACTGCAGCGGTTTATTGTTTCTACCTATTCCCAATAAGTTGAGTATCCAATTTAAGCGCTACCGTGTGCAATGAATTTGAACACCTGTTCAAAAGATTAGGACGACTCGTACAAAAGTATAGAATTAAATAACTTTTTGTTTAAGATTCTATAGGGTGGAAAACTTTGGGATGGGATGGTATTTGAGTTTGCCTAAGGTGGTTTTGTTTGCGGTGCTGTCTCTACTTTTGATGCTGCTACCTCTTTTTGCTTTGGAAGTGTCGGGTGAAGAAGAGTATACGCCGAGTACTCCATGGATGCCTCCTGATGACTACGTTGATCCTGTGACGTTGAAGGTTCGGGAACTGAAAGAGCAAGGACTGAATGATACTCAGATCATCGCCGAACTCGAAAAACTGGGGATGGGCTGGAACCCTGAAACGGGAGCAACGTGGATTGGCACAACTTTAACCCCTGAAGAAGAAGCTCAATTACCAGTGCCAACCATCCTCGCTCCATCTTCGTCTCCTTTGCCAACAACTACACCAACAGATCCAGCGTTTGATGCAACTACTGAAAACTCATCGTCACCAAGCGTATCAACTGAAGCTTTGCTAATAATGACAGCCACAATCGTCCTCATTCCAGCGGTTACCATAGCAATTTTCAGGCGAAAGAAACGTAAATAATGTTTGTACTTGCCGCAGATTTCATAGGCGAGTGGGTGCGAATTGAACCGTCAGCTTTTATGTGCAGGTGTACAAACCCCATTTTTTCTTGGAAAAAGAAATGAGACCGTCTACTTCATTCTTGAAGCGCGTCATATTTTCAGTTTTGTCCAGATGATATTTATAGCCTGACGGATCCACTATCTAATTCATTTTCGGGAGGCGAGGCGGTAACGTGACAGAAAACCGAGCGGCAGCGGTCTTGCAGATACTGCGGCAAACACTACCCGTGCCTACGTGGAGCAAATCGAAAAGGGATCCGTTTGAAACGTTAGTTGTGACGATTATTTCGCAGAACACCGCGGACAGAAACACTGCGAGAGCTTTCGAAAACCTCTCGAAGCGGTTCGAAATAACACCCGAAGTGCTTGCAAACGCTGAAACGAGCCAAATTGAAGAAAGCCTTAAAGTGGCTGGGCTTTACAAGAACAAAGCCAAAACAATCAAGCAGGTTTCAAGAATAATCATCGAAAAATTCCACGGAACACTAGAACCTATATTGTCTCTGCCTCTTGAAGACGCAAGAAAAACACTCATGCAATTTCCCGGAGTGGGACCAAAAACAGCGGATGTTGTCTTGCTCTTTTCCGCAAAACAACCCACCATTCCCGTGGACACTCATGTGAACCGTGTGACAAAACGGCTAGGTCTTGCACCTGTAAACGGAGACTACGAAACTGTCCGCAAGAGTCTTCAGTTGCTTTACAATCCGAGCGACTATTTGGCAGTGCACATACTGCTGATTGCGCACGGAAGAAAACACTGCAAAGCTATCCGCCCACTATGCGAACCATGCCCAGTAAACATGCACTGCCCATCAAAAGGAGTAATCCGTGGCTTCATCAAACTTTAGCTTGCGTTGCCGTCGCAGTTTCTTCCAAGGAAAGTGGAATCTCTTTCAAGTTCTTGTCTAGCCTCACTTTTCCGAGGGATATGCTTGAAGGTTTTTCCGAAATTGAAGTGAGAACCTTCAAAGTTTTTCTCACGTAATCAACCTTACATAAAATGCCGATTCCTAGAAATTTCCTCTGAGAATCATACAACCCCAACAGCACCCCTCCTTCTTCGCCTTGCCTAATCAACCCAACACTTTGCTCCTCAATCGCCAACAGCTTCAAAGACAACGATTTCACTTTCGCGTCTGTCAAGTATTTAATGTAGCCCAGTTCCCGCAGGTTTCTGCGTTTTTCTCTGCTCCGCTGCTTAGCAGTCAGAGGATAATCTATAGTAGTTTTCATGAATTTTTCAAGGGCAACAAGCAAAGGTGCCAACTCGTCTTTTTGCTGGATGCAGAAGATCACGTCTGGGTTAAGCTCCTCCGCCAACCTTGACTTGTACTTCACAGCTTCTTCTCCTTCAACCCAACCATCAGTATTCATAACAACGAAATCAGCCGCTTTATCCACAATCTCCGCTTTCATTAACGCTATGCCCTTAATCGTTTTGTTCACTGCTTCGCTTGGCGAGGTGACTCCCACAAAAAAGGCGTTTTCCGCCCTCAGCCTAAACAGGTCTGTAACAGGCTTAGTTACGAAGGCGTACGCGACTGTGCACGGAGGACCTATGTCTGACTGCCCCAAATCTCCATCCAAAAGTGCAACTTTCTGTTTTTCGCTGACCAACCTGTTTATCAGGTACGTGCAGAAACTCGTTTTTCCAGAGTCAACTTTTCCCAAAACCATGGCGGTAACAGGCTTTTTCTGAAACGCCTTAAGCATCTCAAAAGATTCAATCCATGACAACGGAATAGTGTTCCCATCAACTTCTTCAATACTCGCGTTTTCTCCTAGCGAAATGTCAAAGTTCGCCGTCTCTAAAACGGCAAAGGGCAATCTCTTTCCTTCTCGGATCACAATTCTGCCCGCATCTTTCACCGAAAAACCGAACACTTCAACCTTGCCAGAGACAACCAAGACAGAGGCTGCACCATCCACTAACAGAGTCTTGCCCCTTTCAACCGTTCGATTCATCCGTTTTCCTCCGCGGATAAACGTGCCCCGCTCTTCCAGCTATGCGAATGGCTGAAACTATGTCTCTAAGCCCACGCCTGTGTTTTTTCTCGTCAATATGGCGGTCTGTTCCAGCCTCACTCACTACTTCCAACACTACCTCAAGAGGCAACGCGGAATCCAAAGTCTCTAAGAGATCCTTGTAGGATGGAACTCCATTCCCGATTTTTACGGAAACCACAGTTGAGGAAACATCGACATCTTTCATAATTTTTTCAATCTTGTTCAGTACTTCTTGAGCGCTGAAACAGTTTTCTGTTTCGTTGACTTTCCCGTCTGCTATAACTGCCAACCCAAACACTTCGCCTGGATCTATGCCTATGACGATCTTTTCGTACGATTCTTTTCCCTGAAGAATCTTCACTGCTTCGTTTACTACGGTGTCTGGTTCGGTTTCGCTGTCGTAAACCAATATCCTTTCATGGTTTATCAGGTGCTTTTCCTTCTCCGTTGTTATGACCACCTTGACCTCTGTGGGCACAGGGTCACCGGGAATTAGGCTGAGAAAATCCATGTTCCTCTCCCTTAACTCGTTAACTATTAAGAAGTAGGTTTTTCCCGAAACTGTCGCAACTGCCACCTTCGCTTTCATACAAACTTCCTGGCAAGTGTACGTTTGAGCGCAAAACAATTATTGGTTTCGCACTTTATATCCGTTGATGTGCATTAACGTGATAAAAAGGATATTAACAGGCTGCGGGTGCATTGACAGCAATTTGGACGGCGGTGTCTCCCCAGAAAGCGTTACCCTAGTCTATGGTGAACCAGAAACTGGAAAAACAACACTGGTAATGCAGTGCGCCGTAAACTGTGCCATGCAAAACCACAAAACACTATTCATGGACTGCGACAACACGTTCTCCGCCAAAAGGCTCTCTCAAGTAGCCTCTGGAAAATTTGAGGAAATCGCTGAACTCGTAATTCTCATCAAGCCGAATGATTTCAGAGAGCAAACAGCCGTTATAGACCGCCTGTCAGAGTACACTGCGAAAAACTTTGGTTTAGTGGTCATCGACACAATAACTTCTCTGTATCGAGTCAAGGTTGCGGAAACTTCTGGAAAAGCGTTTGGACTAAACCGCGAGTTAAACAGGCAAATGGCAATTTTGGCGCAAACGGCAAAAACCCAGAAAATCCCCGTTATCGTAACGAGCCAGGTGAGGAGCGTCTTCAATGAAGCACGTGTGAGCGTGGCGCCGGTGGCTACCAGAGTTTTAAAATTCTGGGCGGACACAATAATTGCCATGAAACCCACTGAAAACCCGCAGATAATCAAAGTGGTTCTCGAAAAAACTCCAAAAAGAGCTAAAGAGGTAACTTGCCATTTACGCATAGAAGAAACTGGAATACGTGATTATCGGTTCCGTTAATGAATGGTTGATTACATGGACATAGCCACACTAATCATTGAAGCACTAAAATTCATATTCCCTGCCTACTGCGCAAACGCTGCGCCAGTAATTGTCGGTGGAGGGCGACCCTTGGATTTGGGGAAAAATTTTTTTGATGGGAAACCGATTTTTGGGAAAAACAAGACTTTCAGAGGCTTCTTTTTCGGATTGGCTATCGGCGTAATGGTCGGATTGGCGGAGAGCCTAGTTTTCAATTATCCCGTTCCGTTCAGTATTCTATTCAGCGTGCTTTCGCCTTTGGGGGCTCTCATGGGAGATTTGGCTGGTGCTTTTCTGAAAAGGCGCTTAGGAATCGCTCCCGGCGGTTTGCTCCCGATTATTGATCAAATTGACTTCGCCATCGGCGCAATCTTGTTTTCGCTGCCCTTAGCGATGATGTATTGGGAACTGGCAATTGCGGTTATCATAATCACTGCTCCGATCCACTTGTTTACCAATTTCTTGGCGTATAAGTTGAAATTGAAAAATAACCCTTGGTAAGAATGTTAT
>DATDQZ010000122.1:0-12374 GCA_035292005.1 Bathyarchaeia archaeon
TCGCTGCCTGGTCCACCACCTTCCTGAGGTATGGCACCGCAGAAAATCACGATGCCGTTTTCGCCTGGGTCTTTGAAGAGTTTGAGGCGCTGCTGAACTTTCACGATGGCTTCTTGCACGTTCTTGCGAGTTGTCGTCGACTTTATGTTCGAGGCTGTGCCGTACTCATCGCGAAGCATGTTTATAGCATCGCTGATTTGCTTGCCAGGCGGAACATACAGCGTAATTAGCTCCGTGTGGCTGCCTTCTTTGCTGGCCAGCATGTTCAGTGTCCTTCTTAGCCTGAACAGTTCCAGAGAGGTTTTCTTTGCCGTGCTCAATTGTTTTCACTGATGTTTGTTTTAGCCATAAGTTACGTTGTGGCGAATCAAATAAAAGTTCCTACATCAGAAGGCTATGTTACCTCTAACGCTTCCTTCAAAAATGCCTTGTAAGGACCCAGTTTTCCGCCGTAATTGCCCGCTGAGATGCTGACTACGCCGAGTGTGCTTGCGGCTGCTTTGACGCCTTCTTTTATCGCGTTTTTGACAGCGTCGAGAGTTAAACCATTGATGACGATTTCGTAGATGCATTGGACGTTTTCTGGGACTACCGAGTCTGGTACGAGTGTTTTTAATGTTGGGCAGTATGGGTGGTTTGTTGAGGCTTTGAGCTTGTATTTGAGTGAGCCTGCTTTTGAGCCTGCACGGCAGATGCCGCCTGGGAAAGGCATGATTACATCGGTTGTTCGGGCTCGGATTGCGTCTGCGGCTGCTTCTGCTGCTTTGAGGCCTGCTGGTTGAGTTTCGGCGAGTATCATGAAGTTTCCGCCTGCTACGGCTTCTTGTGCCCCGAAACCGTCTTCTACTATGAAGTTGCCTTCCATAACTGGGATTTTCCAGCATTTGCGTCCGCCAACCATGGTTTTCTTTTGGAATCCATCTCCAAAGTAGCGTAGGCTGCTGCCGACTTTGAGTACTCTTTTGCTGGTTGTTAAGCCGTTAAATGCTGCTGTGGTTGGGCAGGTCATGATGCATTGGCCTATGCGTTCCATGAGTTGGTGTTTTAGTGTGAAGCGGTCGCGGTTGTAGATTTGGATGAGCGCTCCAGGGCGGTTGTCTGGCGTTTCGGTTGCGGGTACAGCGCGTTCGGTTGCGGCTTCTGCTGGGGCCATGATGACGCTTGTGGCGAAGCCTGTTGCCACGTTCGCCGCGGTTAAAGCCCATTTCTCGTTTTCAGCGGTGATGAGGATTCTTCCAGCCCATAAGGGGAACATTTCGGCGAAGGTGTCTGCGATTTTGCAGACGTGTCCTGTGAATGGTGACTTTACAGTGAAGGTTTTTTCCTTATCGTCGTAACCTAAAAGTTCAAGTTTTGTTTCTGTGTAGCTTGGTAACATGCTCAAACCTTGAATTGAGTTGTTCTCTGCTTCATTTAAGAGTTTTCGTGGAACTATCGCGTGGAAAAAACTATAGCCCCCTTATATAAAGGCTGAATTGCAGAGTGAACCGCTTCTTCAATTGTTGCCGTTCTAGACTGTGTGAGATGCCTGCCCCCTCCCTTATGTATGCATTGAAATCGCGTGTTAAGTAGTTCTGGGTTCTTTAGATGACGTTTTAAAGAGTGAGATTTGTTAGGAAGAGTTAACTCGATTTGTGGCAGGCCCGAAGGGGCAAGAAGCATCTGGTCCCAGCCAGTCACCATGTGCTACGTACGCGGTGTATCTGCAACCGCCGCATAGTCCGCTGTGTGCGCATATTTTACAGGAGCCTTTCAGCGCTTTTCGGTTTCTGATGTAGTTCAGTAGTTCATTATTGACCCATATTTCTTCTAGACTCTGTTCGACGAGGTTGCCAAGTTTTATTGGAGCTGGAACGCATGGAAGAAGGTCTCCGGATGCAGTGAGCCCCGCGTAGGTTAAGCCAACAGAACATCCGCTGAAGCCCGTTGCCATTGCCCTCACGATATTGGAAATCTCAAACCCGAATTTGTCTTGGAACATTTTTTCGTATCCTGACAGCGCTTCGCTTACGGTGAAAAGTTGGCCTTTTGAACGCTCATACCCTATACGAGCGTAGTAAGTCATTCCTCGGGCGTAACATTGCATGCCGCATCCTTCGCTTACGCTCTTGTGGAATTTTCTGTATAATATTTCCAGAGACTTGATTTTTTCTTCAGGTGTCACGTCTAGGTAACATGCGTCTATTCCTCGACCTGCGGGTATGAGGCGGTTAAGATAGAATCTTGTTGCGCCTAGTTTTTCAGCTAATTCTATGGTTTCTTCCAGTTCGTTGACGTTTTTCGAGTGTAAAGTCATTGTGGCGGCTACTTCGTCAAAGCCCAAGTCAGCACAGTTTCTTATTCCCTTAACCGTTGCCTCAAAACTTCCACGCTTGTTTCTTAGAAAATCATGGGTCTCCGCAGTTGCGCCGTCTAAGCCTATTTCTACTCTCCGAATACCTGCTTTAGCGAGTTTTGCACCTGTTTCACGAGTCATTAGCGTGCCGTTTGAGGCAATAGTGCAAAGCATGCCATGGTCAGCGGCTCTTTCAACCGCTGCGTAAAGGTCCTTGCGCAGTAGCGGTTCGCCTCCTGAAAAAGTCAGTATGGCTACTCCTGCGTTATTCATGTTGTCTATTACTTTGAAAGCTTGAGAAGTAGTGAGCTCCAGCTCGGAAGACGTGGGCGAAGAGTCCTGATGGCAATGTAAGCAGTTGAGGTTGCATCTGTTGGTAAAGTTCCAAACAATGGTTATTGGCGCACCAGCAGGCTGCGGATACCTAACTCCGAAATTTGCAATGCCCTTTACCACATTAAGCATGCACTTGCGAATAAGCGCGTCTTTCATTAGCTGTTTTATTGTGTTATCATCGACTTTGAAGCTGAAGAACAAGAGTCGAATTAGCGGGGTTAAAGCGGTCGATGTCAATAAACAACTTTTACAATGAAGGTCTTGGCTTTCTGAATAGGCATCAAAAACTGAAAGCAACCGCTCTTGCCCACATTTTTCGCAATTGCCTACCAAATAGTGCGCAAGGTTTTTCCAAAAAGGGTTGAAGAGCATAGTCAAAGAATCAATAGATTTCACAGTCACTGCCTCACAGTCCTCACGTACCTAGTCACTCCAACCAAAAACCAGATTCACTATTTATGGGTTGCCAACTTTGAGTTTTGCGCCGCAGAATTTTTTGTGGTGGATTTTTGCGAAAATCGTGATATTGGTGAATTGTTGCTTTCTCTCATATGAGTTTGGTTGCGGAATTCGTAAAATAACTAAAGAAAACGGAAAACTTTAAATAAACCAGTGCTAAATGTTAGCTCTCGAAACGAGGAATGTAACAATGACAGTGTTTAGTGGTTGCTACACCGCACTCGTGACCCCCATGACCAAGATTCGCGAAATAGACTACGAAGGATTGCGGAGCCTAGTCGAATTCCAAGTCAAAGGAGGCGTGAAGGGCATTCTTGCCGTTGGCACAACAGGCGAAAGCCCAACCTTAGACTGGAACGAACACAGCAAAGTCACCGAAAGAATACACGAATACTCAGGCGGAAAGTGCCTAACGATTGCGGGAACAGGAAGCAACTCAACCCAAGAAGCCATAGACGGCACAGCACACGCATCACACTTCGGCGTAAACTGCATCCTCCTCGTAGACCCATACTACAACGGGCCTAGCTCGCTAGAGATACGCAAAGAATACGTCGAACCCATAGCCAAACAATTCCCCGAAATCCAAGTCATCCCCTACGTGATTCCAGGCAGAACAGGAACCCAGCTCTTGCCACAAGACATAGCCATTCTTCACGAGCAATATCCAAACGTCAGCGCCGTGAAAGAAGCCACAGGCGACCTGGAAAACATGCGGTTAACCCGCAAACTCTGCGGAACAGACTTCAACATACTCTCAGGCGATGATGACAAAACCTTCGCCATGATGACCGCACCTGACATTGCCGCGACAGGCGTCATCTCAGTCACATCCAACATCGCCCCACGCGCCGTACAAAACATGGTGCAGTGCATCCTCGACCACAAAATAGAGGAAGCCAACAAGCTCTGCGCAGCGTTACAGCCGCTCTTCGTCATAGTCACCGTAAAAACCCAAGAACAAACACCTTTTGGTCCAGTCGCCTGCAAAGCCCGAAACCCATTGGCATACAAGACACTGATGAACGTTTTAGGCATGCCCTCTGGCCCATGCAGACAGCCCCTAGGAAAAATGACGCGGAACGGCCTAGAAGTGGTCTTGTCAAACGCGAGAAAAGTCTACGAAAACAACCCCGAAATCCTCAACCCAATAGAAGAATTCTTCCACGTAAACCTACAAGAGCGCTTATACGACGAGAGATTCTGGCAGGGACTCTACTATGCTTAAGCTGTGCGTAGCAGGTGCCGCGGGCAAAATGGGCAGCACCGTTCTTCGAGAGGCTGCAAGCAGAGGCTTCCAAATAGTCGGCGCCATCGAAGCTCCAAGCAATGCCTGCATCGGCAAAAGCCTCAGAGAACTCGGCATCTGCGACTCCGACACAAGAATAGTGGGTTCAGACAAAATCAGCGAAGCCGCTAAGGACGCGGATGTTTATGTCACTTTCACTACGCCCGCAGCCGAAGTGCACAACATTCCCGTTGTTGCTGGGTTAGGAAAAAGAGTAGTCTTAGGTACTACGGGCTTCACTGAAGAACAAACGCGGCAAGTCCGAGATGCGGTCACAAACAGGGTTCCAGCGGTTTTCTCGCCAAACTTCGCGTTAGGCGTTAACATTCTCTTCAAGCTGGCACAAGTGCTAAAGTCGTTTCCGCCAGAATACAACTTCAGCATATCCGAAATCCACCACACTGGAAAAAAAGACGCGCCCAGCGGAACAGCCAAGAAACTCGGCGAAATAGTCGCAGACATACGCGGCTACTCCACCATAGTCCACGGGAGAGAAGGGATAAGCCCGCGAAAACCCGAAGAACTGGAAATCTCCGCCTTAAGGGCTGGAGGAGTTCCAGGCATCCACGACCTGATAGTGGCTGGACCTTACGAGATGCTGCGGATAGAGCACACTGCTTTTTCAAGAAGCGTGTTCGCTCAAGGCGCGGTGTACGCGGCTGAATGGATAAGCAAGCAGAATGAACCGAAAATCTTCAGCATGGAGGATGTTTTAGGCATTTCCTAGACAAGGTGAAACTGTGTGAGCAACAGAGTTGTCATCAAGTTCGGCGGCGCCGACCTCTCCACCGGCGAGAAAATCGCAAGAGCAGCCCAGTTGGTTGTCAAGTCGCCATACAAGGAAATCGTGGTGGTAGTCTCAGCCATGGGCAAAATGACAGACAACCTAATCAGCACCGTCGCTCGTATGGGCAACGTGAGCGATGAAGACTACGCGGAAATCATATCCATGGGCGAACGAGTCAGCGCACGCGTTTTCTGCTCTGCTTTAAAGGCGATAGGTGCCAAAGCCGAATTAATCGACCCAGCCAACGCTAATTGGCCAATAATCACAGATTCCAGCTTTCGCGACGCGAAACCCGACTTGGAGAAAACCACCGCTTTGGTGCAGAAGTTTTTGGCGCCGCTGTTAGGCACTGCAATACCGGTGGTTTGCGGCTTCCTCGGCAAGGACGAAAATGGAAGAGTCACCACTCTCGGCAGAGGCGGAAGCGACACAACCGCCCTATTGCTCGCCAAATGCTTGAATGCTGATGAGATAATACTGGTTAAGGAGACAAGCGGCGTTCTCTCGGCAGACCCCAAAATAGTGGCTGACGCAAGATTCCTTGACACATTGAGCATCCACGAAATGTTCGACCTTGCCCAAGGAGGCGCGAAAATCGTGAAGCCCGAAGCTTTACGATACAAGTTGCCAAACCAAAAGCTGCGGATAGTGAGTTTCGTCTCTGAAAGCCTCGCTGTCGGCGGCACTGAGATTGCGGGGTCTTTCAATCCTAATTCAGCGGAAATGAACAGTCACGAAGGCTTATTGGCTATAAACGTGGTTTGCGAGGTTAACGCGGAAAACCTCAGAGAAATTTTCGCGGTGCTCAGCCAGAAGCCTATTTATGGTGTTAGCTCTGGAAGAAAATCCGTCACCATTTTCACTTCAGACGGCAACGTCAACGCGGTCATCAGCAGGCTGCACAGCGTAAAGGGCTTCAAGGCTATAAGCCACAGAGAAAACGTGGCGATGCTTCAAATCAATCACCCCACATTCATAGACTCGCCCGGCGGGGTTGCCAAAATCTCCAGTGCCCTAAGCAGAGAGGGCATCAACATAATTGAGGTCACAACCAGCAAGGCGACCATTAACGTTTTTATTGAGGAAAACCAACTCAAAAGGGCAATGGAAGCGATAAATAATGTCTTTGAAACGTAAAGTAGCCATATTAGGCGCCACGGGAGCCGTTGGACAACGGTTCATTCAGCTGTTGCAGGGGCACCCATGGTTCAAAATCGAAGTGCTCGCAGCCTCAGAAAGGTCCGCGGGCAAAAAGTACAGAGATGCCTGCAACTGGACAATGGAATCCGACCTGCCGAAAGAAATGGCAGAGATGACCGTTGCGCACACTGATGTTGAATCAGTGGAGAAAGCGGGCAACGTTGACTTGGTCTTCTCAGCTCTTCCAGGCGACTTGGCTGGGCCAGTTGAAGCTGAATTTGCCGTGAAATATCCAGTCTTTAGCAAGGCAAGCGCGCACAGGATGGAGAAAGACGTCCCCTTAATCATTCCCGAAGTGAACGCTGACCACGTAGCGCTAATTCCGATTCAGAGAAAAGCGAGAGGTTGGAAGGGCTTTATCTCGACAGACCCCAACTGTAGCACCATCCAGCTTGTCATTTCGCTCAAGCCTCTCATGGACTTCGGTCTCAGACAAGTCTTGGTTTCAACAATGCAAGCGTTAAGCGGCGCTGGATACCCAGGAGTACCTTCGCTGGACATCATCGACAACGTTGTGCCGTTTATCCCTAAGGAGGAAGAGAAGATGGAGGTCGAAGCTTTGAAGCTACTCGGTTCTTTCGATGGCAAAGAAGTGCGGAACGCCAATTTTCAGCTCAGTGCGAGCTGCCACAGAGTCAACGTTAAGGACGGACACTTGGAAGCTGTCTTTGTGAAGTTAGACAGCAATCCCACCGTGGAAGAGGTTGAAGCGGCGTTCAGAAATTTCAAAGGCGAACCGCAAAAGCTGAAGCTTCCCTCAGCTCCAGAAAACCCCATAATCGTAAGGAAAGAACAAAACAGACCTCAACCCAGATACGACAGGGACGCGGGCAAAGGCATGAGCATAGTGGTTGGGAGAATCCGAAACGACCCGATAATGACTGTCAAGTACATGTGCTTGGGGCATAACACCATCCGAGGCGCAGCAGGAGCAGGAATTCTCAGCGCCGAACTCTTCGTGGCAAAAGGATTAGCCTAAGGCAACTCATGTATGCCTTAAATAAGGACGGCCATGGTGAAAACAAGTGCAGATACTCCGAGAACCATTGGAAAACCGAAACGGCGAACTCTGCATTGACGGTGTTTCCGCCAGAGAATTAGCCGAAAGGTTCGATACGCCATTATATGTTACCAGCGAGAAGCGAGTCAGAGAAAACTATAACCTCCTTCGCAACGCGTTAATCCGCAACTACCAGAAAATCAGAATCTATTACGCGGCAAAGGCGAACTCGAACCTGTCTGTGCTTAAAATCTTAGAGACAGAAGGCTCATATTTAGACGCGGTCAGCCCAGGCGAAGTGTCCATAGCGTTAAAAGCTGGCTTTCCTCCTGAACGAATTCTGTTCACTGGAACAAGCGTCAGAGACGACGAGCTAAAATTCCTCTTAGACTCAAACGTGACCGTAAACGTAGATTCGCTTTCTCAATTAGACAGGCTGCTTAGCATGGCAGTGCCCAGTTTCCTTTCCGTGAGGGTTAATCCTGAAATTGGCGCGGGTCATCACAGCCACGTAATCACAGCGGGCAAACACTCAAAATTCGGCGTGTGGGAAGAAGACGCTTTGAAGGCGTATGAAACAGCGAAAAAGGCTGGCGTTGAATGGTTTGGGATACACATGCACGTGGGCTCAGGAGTACTTGATGTGGAGCCTTTCGTTTTAGCCCTTGAAAAGCTATTGAGTATAGCTAAGAGAGTCCATGAGCAAGTTGGAGTGGAATTTGAGTTTATTAACATGGGCGGCGGGCTTGGAGTACCGTACAAACCAGAAGATAAAGAGTTAGACTTGGCGCTTTTCTCTGACACTGTTCTCACCTTGTTCAAGCGCAGAATCGGCGAGTATGGTCTCGGCAAGCCATTTTTCTGCGTGGAACCCGGCAGATACTTAGTTTGCGACGCAAGCGTACTCTTAACCGCTGTGAACACGGTTAAAACCACGCCTTTCAAAAAGTTTGTCGGGGTTGACGCTGGATTTAACACTCTGGTTAGGCCTACCATGTACGGGGCTTACCATCCTGTTCTCGTTGCGGGCAAGTTAGGCTCTCTGGAAGAAGAAACGTACGATGTGGTGGGGCCAATTTGCGAGTCAGGAGACGTGCTAGCCAGAGACAGGCGTTTGCCGAAAATTGAAGAGGGCGATTTGCTTGCGGTGCTGAACGCTGGAGCGTACGGTTTCGCCATGAGTTCACAGTACAACGCTAGACCACGGGCTGCGGAAGTCCTCGTCATGAATGGCAAGTACGCTCTGGTCAGAGAGCGAGAGACGGTTGAGGATTTGCTGTCTGGTCAGCGCGTGGCGGAGTGGTTGCAATGAAGTTCTGGAAGATGCACGGTTTAGGCAACGACTTCATAGTAATCGACAACAGGAACCTACAAATAAGCGACACGGAAGCAGCTGAATTAGCCAGAAAACTCTGCGAAAGAAGATTCTCAGTTGGCGCGGATGGGCTTCTTCTCGTTGGCAACTCATCCTTGGCGGATGTGAAGATGCGGATTTTCAACGCTGACGGAAGCGAAGCTGAAATGTGCGGCAACGGCATACGCTGCTTCGCAAAGTACTGCTACGAAAACAACATCGTCCGAAAAAGCGAGTTAACCGTGGAAACGTTGGCTGGCGTAAAACGGGTGTGGTTGACCGTGGAAGACAACACGGTTATATCCGTAATGGTTGATATGGGCACTCCAACGCTGGACAGAAGCGCGATTCCAATGCTTGGCACTGGCACCTGCGTAAACGAGGATTTGCAGGTTGATGGAGAACGATACAGGGTAACGTGTCTTTCGGTGGGGAATCCTCATTGTATCGTCTTCGTTGATGCACTTGACGATTTTCCAGTGGAGCGTGTCGGTCCGAAAATTGAAAATCACAGTCTTTTCCCAAGGAAAACTAACGTGGAGTTCGCTCAAGTTCTGAACAGAAGCGAGTTGAAAGTGCGGGTGTGGGAGAGGGGCTGTGGAGAAACTCTGGCTTGCGGCACTGGAGCCTGCGCAGCTGTGACCGCTGGGAACCTGCTCCGAAAGGTCGGCAATAGAGTTAGGGTTCACTTGCTTGGTGGAGATTTGGAAGTGGAATATGCAGAACGCTTGTTCCTGAGTGGTCCAGCAGAGAAGGTTTTTGAGGGAAAGCTGTTTTGAGGATGTGAAAACAGAATGAACGTCGAGTTTGCTGACAGAGTAAAAAGGCTTCCGCCGTACCTGTTCGCCGAGATAGAGAAACTGCTAAAAGAAAAGAAGGCTCAAGGAGCCGACTTGATCTCTTTAAGCATAGGCGACCCTGACCTTCCGCCGCCTCCCTTCATAATTGCTTCTCTCAAGGAAGAAGTAGCCAATTTGAAAAACCACAATTATTCTTTCAGTCAAGGAGAACCTGACTTTCGACAAGCAGTCGCAGACTGGTACAAAAAACGGTTCCGCGTCGACTTGGATCAAGAGGAAGTTATTGCGCTTTTAGGCTCGAAGGAAGGCATAGCGAACATCGCGAGAGCCTTTGTAAATGCGGGTGATCGTGTGCTTGTACCCGACCCGAGTTATCCAGTCTACGCCAACGGCAGTACCATACTGAACGATGGCGTTCCAGTTTCAATGCCGCTGCTTGAAGAGAACGGTTTTAAACCAGACCTTGAAGTGGTAAACCCTGAAAAAGTCAAGATGATGTTTCTGAACTACCCGAACAATCCGACAAGCGCCACTATTGATAAGGCTTTTCTTAAGCAAGTTGTCGAATTTGCAGAGGACAAAAACATCATCCTATGTTACGATAACGCTTATTCGGAGATAAGCTTCGACGGTTATAAGGCGCCCAGCATCCTCGAAGTTGACGGCGCATTGGACGTGGCGGTCGAGTTTCACTCGTGCTCTAAGACCTTTAACATGACTGGAGACCGCATAGCCTTCGCCGTGGGCAACAAGCAGCTAATAAGTGGACTCACAAAGGTTAAGTCGCAGATTGATTCGGGACCGCCTGTTTACATCCAAAAAGTAGCCGCCAAAGCCTTAGCCAGCTACAGCGGCGACGAGCAGCCCGACTTCTTGAAGGTAACTAATCAGATTTACGCTGAGCGGCGTGATGTGCTGGTTGACCGCTTGTGTTCCATGGGCTTCAAATGTGACAAGCCGAAAGCCACATTTTACGTTTGGCTAAACTGCAAATCAAATTCCATGGAGTTCGCAACTAAACTGCTTAACGTTGGCGTGGCGGTGACACCTGGCATAGGCTTTGGACCGCACGGAGAAAACTATGTGCGGCTCTCTCTAACTCAGCCGAAAGAAAGAATAGAAGTAGCCTGCAAACGGATGAGTGCACTTTTCGGATAGCTATTGCCTAATTATTTACGCCAAAATTGGCTTGTGCTTTAAGTTTATATATTCGCCCATATTTGGCTATTTGTATGAGTTCCAGCAAAATCAGTTTTGAGGATTCTTTAGCAACAGTGGTTGTTGAATCTGGGAAATGTGTTGGTTGCGGCGCATGTGTTGCTGTCTGCCCTTTCAGTTGTTTAGAGTACATCAAAGGAAAACCCAGTTTGGTAAAGGACTGCCAAGCCTGTGGCGTATGCGCTCAAGTTTGTCCCAGATACGAATGGACGCGGGCAAAAATGGAAAACTTTGTTTTTGGAAGAGAAAGAAAACCCGAAGAAGAGTTCGGGGTCTACCGTAGACTCGCTATTGCTCAAGCCACAGATGACAGAATACTGAAAGTTAGTCAAGATGGCGGAGTCGTTACTGCACTGTTGTTATTTGCCCTAGAAAAAGGGTTTATTGATAGCGCCATTGTTGCTGGAACAAGCAAGGAAAAACCTTTTTACCCCACTCCGAAATTAGCCACAACTTCCGAGCAGATATTAGAAGCTGCTGGCACAAAATATTCATACTCACCCAACATCCTTGCCCTAACTGATGTGGCAAAGCAGAAAAAGGCTAATGTTGCGTTTGTGGGGACACCATGCCAAATCCAAGCCATCAGAAAAATGCAAATGGCAGGTTTAAAGAAGTACGTTGCTCCCGTGAAATTCTTGATAGGCCTTATGTGTTCAGAATGCTTCACGTATGAAGGATTAATGGAAAACCACATTAGAGGAAAATTAGGCATCAATTTAGGCGACATACGGAAAATAAATATCAAGGGAAAAATGCTGGTCACTACAGACTCCGGAGTCACAGCAATTCCTCTCGCAGAAATAAAGCAATACGCGCGAAAAAGTTGCAGCGTGTGCGATGATTTTAGCTCTGAATTAGCGGATATTTCAGTAGGTGGTTTAGGATTAGACGGCTGGACATTCACGATTATCCGCACGGAAAAAGGTGAAGCTCTCTTTTCAAGTGCAGAAAAAGCTGGATTCTTAAAAACCAAAACCGTAGATGAGGGAACAAACGCGTTTAATTTATTGATTAAACTCTCGAAGAAAAAGAAAGAGAAAGCTGCGGGCTCTTCCCAAATGCAGACTGAGAAACAAATGTAGGGGAAGTCTTCCCAAAAACGCAATTTTGTATTCTTTGTAATATCCCTTTCTTCTAAGGTTATTAATTTTTAAATGGTCTCTTTCCATGAATTTTCTCATCGAAAGTCGGCTCAGACATCAGTTTAGTTTTGATTTTAGGTTTTCCATCCTTTGCGTGAGGTTTTCGCATCAATGTATCGTTATATTTTTCGATTTCTCGGGCTTCTTCAGCTATTCTGGCAGCAATTTGAGCTATTTCATGTGCACAGGCGACAAGAGGAATGTACTTTTCGCTTTTTTTCTCTATGAAACACGCTTGAGCGTTTATTTCAGCTATTTTTTCGGTCAAGGCATAAGCAGCCATTGCTTTTGCCCTTGCGTATGGATTGCTAAAATCAGAATTATCTCGAATGGAATTCACGTCTATTATCAATCTAGGCAATGTGGGACTTTGCCCTGCTTCAAGTGCGTAAATCACTTTGTCGATTTCTTGGTGAACTATTCTATATGCGCCAGTAATTGCAAGCACTTTA
>DATDQZ010000123.1:0-10633 GCA_035292005.1 Bathyarchaeia archaeon
GACGAAATAAGAGAAGTGCTCGCAAAATAGCCGTCACTTCAAGAATAAATGATTTCAACGTATCCGACGATTTTTTACATGAAACCAAAACCGACGAAGACTTGACAGAACCTAGACGTCAAAGCCACGAGTTGCACAGTAAATTACGGTAGATCCACGATTGCTCACAATTCAAACTTACTGGTTCCACGGTTAAAATCACGCTAAACTCGCAGTGAATTTTTGCGTTGATCCATGATAAAGCACGTTAAGACCACGGTTTTCACGCTGCAAACTCGATAAAGATGTCAACCCTAAGTCTCGAAGGTTTAACAGAACCTATATCACATACAGTTTTTAATTCGAATTCTGAATATGCATGATTAGTTGTAATTATTTCGTCTTCATAGAAGTTAAATATGATAAGCATAGAACTGCTTCTTAACGTAGGTACGACGAAGAAATGGTTGAATAACTATGCTGTTGGATTCGCTAATGTGGGGTTTTTGGCTTGCTTTGGCAGTTTATTGCTTTTGGTACTTTTTTAAAGCCAAAACATTTCAACCTTTAAACTTGGACGATCTCGCCTTAACTTGGCGACTGCACAAACAACAGACGGGATGTACAGCATCACGACTCCACAGCTTACTCGCGAGAAACAACGAGGTTGTGGGATTCAAATGTGAGTGTGGTCACGAGTTCCAGCAAAAACGTTTGATAACTCAAAAAGTTCGCAAACTGCACGTTTCTCTTGGATACTCCGAGCCCTCTTACTCTTTAAAAGCTGTGAAGTTGGAAGAAAAACATTGATCCCGACTTTGCGCTCCTCACTATATTAATTACAAGAATGAACGCGCCAATTTCGTCGAAGCCTTCTGGAACCTCGTCAACTGGGATTTCGTCAATAAATACCTTGAAAATGCGAAGTAAACCTTTCAGCCGCTCCACTTTTTCTTTTCAAGTTGCCTATATCTTGATTTTCTCAAACAATAGCTAGACATATTAGAAAAAATAGAAGATGCCGCTGTCTTTAGCGTTTGTCTTGTTTCAAGGAGGAGTTATTTTTATCGCCGCGGTTGGACATTGCATCTCGCAAGCTAAGCATTGTATGCAGTCTTTCTCGCGGGCAGGGTCAGATTTTTTCTCAGAAGTCGGATGCCCAGGCGCTTCAGCCCAGTCAAACAGGGACACGGGGCAAACGTCGATGCACACGCCGTCTCCAGTACACATGTCCCAATCGACAGCTACGTTGGTTCCATGTATGCCCAGCTTTTTCGGGGGTTCCACGGGTCCCCAGACTTTGTGGCCGTTGTGTTCTCCTGCAACTTGCCGTTTGTTTTGGAAATCAGGGTCTATAGGCAAAAACTTTCACCGTTCTTAATTCGGTGAAGACGGCAAATATTAGGCTTTCTGCTTTCTCTGGTAACGGGCATTTTATGTCAGACTGCGCTACATTTTTATCCACAAACTATTTTGGGAAACCCCGTTCTATTCTGAAGTGGTTTGCATGACCAAATATTATCTGCCCGAAGGCATGCGATATTCCACTCTGGAAGAGCGAAAACAGTTTTACACTGCAGAGTTTAACATTGGAAAAGTTGCAGATTGGTTTGGTGAACGGATAAACAGAGTAAAGTTTGCCGTCATCATCGGCAGGCACACCAAGATTTACCCAGAAAAATACAAGGAAGACGCTGACACCACCATAATCATCGACGAGTACCAAGGCTTAGGTGAAGTGCGAGATCAGATAATCGAGTTTCTGCCCGAATCAGCGTACTATGACCGAAACGTATACGACGAAAAAGACCACAAAACTGGTCAAGAGTTAGCCTTCGATCTTGACCCTGAAAATATAACCTGTCCCATTCACGGCAGCCTCGCGGACAAAATGAAACGCCATCAAGGCTTAAGCTTCTGCACTTTGGAGCTGAACATGGTTAGGGAACAGGCGATAAGCCTGTACGAGTATCTGGAGAAAGAGTTTTCGAACCTGAGAATTGTCTATTCTGGCAGAGGCTTTCACATTCACGTTTTTGACCAAAAAGCCTACGCGCTGAGTGACAAAAAGAGGCGTGAACTCGCTAGGACAATAAAAGAAAAAGGCTTCGGAATTGACGCGTGGGTAACTGCAGGCGAGATGCGCCTGATTCGCCTACCACACAGCCTGCACGGTTTAGTGTCAAGAATCGTTGTGCCACTGGAGAAAAGCGAGCTTGAACGGTTTAATCCTGTCAGTGATGAAAGGTGTATTCCGAAGTTTCTCGGCAAGTAGCGCTTATTTCTTGACTTCTTTGGCTTTTTTCTCTTTCTTTGCGTAGTAGGCTTTTTTCTTTTTTTCCTCTTCTGCTTTCTTGGCTTTTGACATAGCAACCACAGAATTACTATTCTTCACAACGCCAATAAAAGATTTTCCAGTCCTGAAACGCGAAAGCGTAAATTGAAAGGTTTATTTGGTTCTCATTTTTCCTTTAGTTTGTCGAGGTCTTGTCATGGAACGGTTTGATGTTCTAGTCATCGGCTCAGGTTCTGGAATGATTGTCGCTTCTACCGCTGTGGAAAACGGTTTTAAGACCGCGGTCGTTGACAGCGGACCCATGGGCGGAACCTGCATAAACCGCGGCTGCGTTCCCTCAAAAATGCTCATTTACCCCATCGACGTCGTCTCCATCCTTAAAGAAGCCCAACGATTAGGCGTAAACGCCACAGTCAACTCGATCGACTTCAAAAGAATTATGGAAAGAATGCACAACCTCGTCAACGGAGACTCCGCTACGCAAGCCAAAGCAGTGGAAAACACACCCAACCTCACTTGGTTCAAAGAAACAGGCGAATTCATTTCCGACTACACAATGCAGGCAGGCGAACACACGATAAACGCAGAGCTTATCTTCATTGTTTCGGGCGCGCGGCCCGGAATTCCTCCCGTCAAAGGGATTGAAAACGTGGACTACCTGACAAGCGACACTGTTTTGGAACTGGAAACGCCGCCCAAAAGCATCATAATCGTAGGCGGAGGCTACGTAGGCGCCGAGTACGGACACTTCTTTTCAGGCATCGGCACCAAAACCACGATGATCCAAAGGGCTTATAGAATTTTGCCTGACGAAGAGCCAGAAATCTCCGACTTGCTGAAGAAGGAACTGGAACAACGAATGGAAATACACACTGGTTTTGAAGTTGTGAGCGCAAAACAGGAAGGCAACATTAAGACTGTGATTGCGAGAAACCGCGTGGACGGCAGCCTCAAAGAATTTTCCGCTGAAGCGTTGATGATTGCCGCGGGGCGTGTTCCCAACTCAGACCTTTTGAAGCCTGAAAAAACGGGTGTGAAGCTGGATGAACGCGGATACGTAACGGTGAACGAGTATCTCGAAACGAGCAAGAAGAACATTTGGGCTTTCGGCGACGCTATCGGGAAGGAGATGTTTAAGCACGTCGCTAACTATGAGGCTGGAATAGCCTGGCACAACGCTGTTCACGATCACAAGATGGAAATGGATTATTCAGCGGCGCCTCACGCGGTTTTCACGCATCCGCAAGTCGCCTCTGTAGGCTTGAAAGAGGCAGAAGCTAAGCAGCAAGGCTACAAAATCTTGGTCGGCAAAGCCCTTTACCGAGATACAGCCATGGGCGGCGCGATGGGCGAACCTGAAGGCTTCGTCAAGGTCATTGTTGAACACGAAACGGGAAAAATCTTGGGCGGTCACATAATAGGCGCTGAAGCGTCAATACTTATACAAGAAATTATAAACGCCATGATCACTGAAAACAAAAGTTTCGTTCCTATCGTGAGAGCTATGCACATTCATCCTGCAATGCCTGAAGTTGTTCAAAACGCCTTTGGAAACCTAAGACACGCCTGAAACGATTACGCAGTTTCATAGACACGTTTCTATGGTTTACTCTAGCGTGGCGCGGTGTATAAGAATTCAAAAAAGTTAATATTAACGCGAAGGTAAAGGATAGCGAGTGAGAACATGAACTTCTCCAAGGTTTCAGGTAAGAACGGCAAGCATAAGGTTCTGGTGTACGCCCTCAGCACTTGTGCATGGTGTAAGATGACGAAGCAGTTTTTGAAAGACAACGACATCGAATACGAGTATGTGGATGTGGACCTCTGCGATGAGGACGACAAAGTGAAAATTCGTCAGCACATTCAAAACAAAGGCGGAAACCTCGGTTACCCCACGATAGTTATAGACGATGAAATCTTGGTCACTGGTTTTCGCAAGGACAAGTTAAAGGAGGTTCTTGGAATTTGACGCCGATAACGATAGAGATGGTGCGGCAGAGGGCAGAAGCTGACGCAAGAACTTACGGGTACTATCTGAACCCTGACGCTAAATTTCTCCAAAGCCTTCTCGAAGGCTTGAAACGGAACGAGGAACGTTACGGTTATCCCTCATGCCCCTGCAGGCTCGCATCGGGAAAGTTTGATTATGACCGAGACATACTCTGCCCCTGCGATTACCGAGACCCAGATGTCCAAGAATTCGGAGCGTGTTACTGCGGGCTTTACGTTAGAAAAGATATTTATGAAGGCAAAACCGAGTTGCAGCCAGTTCCCGAGCGCAGACCCATAGAAAAACAAGCAAGAGCCTACGGAGCTGCAGCTTTACCAGCGGAGACTGTAGCAACAACCAAAGAAGAGGTGAAAGAGATTCCCGAACCTAAAAAGAAATTGTGGTACTGCGCTCAGTGCGGTTATGTTGTTTTCAGGGACGACCCGCCATATGTTTGTCCAATATGCAAGGCAAAAAGGGAGTTTTTCGTGGAAATAAAAACGCGAATCGAATTTTCCGTATAGCCTTTTTTTATCTTGAAATCTCTACTTCGATTTTCTTCCAGTCCTCTTTTATTCCTCTCAGAGAAGTTACAGCGCCAACTATCGTTCCGCTTAAAATCTTTTCAACAAACTCGTTAAGCGTTATTTCTCGGCCGTCTATCAGAAGTTTCATATCCATTAACGTCACCTCACGTTAATGTTTACGCCTATAACAGTAAAAGTTTTTTGTTGAAAGAAAGAGCATATATCTGGGAGGCTATAATTGTGAAGAGACCCGAAGTTTATCTTGATCCTAAAAATCGAGCGTTAAGAATTATTGCACTGCTCGAAAAGGAGCATCCAGACGCCAAAATCGCTTTACACAATACTAATCCTTTAGAGTTGTTGGTGGCTACGATTCTTTCTGCCCAGTGCACCGACGAGAGAGTTAATATGGTGACAAAAGAGCTGTTCAAAAAGTACATGAAAGCCGAAGACTACGCCAACGCCGATTTAACTCAACTGGAGCAGGACATAAGGTCCACGGGCTTTTACAGAAACAAAGCCAGGAACATAAAAAAATGTTGCCAACTGCTGGTTGAGAAATACAACTCGCAGGTCCCGAGGACGATGGAGGAGCTGCTTGAGCTTCCAGGCGTTGCGCGGAAAACCGCCAACATTGTCTTGTCTAACGCTTACGGCATTATTGAAGGAGTAGCCGTGGATACTCATGTGCGCAGGCTTGCTCAGCGGCTTGGGCTTACTGAAAGTGACTACCCAGCCAAGATAGAAGCGGACTTGATGAATATTGTTCCAAGGGGAAAGTGGATGCGTATAACTGACTTGCTGATTTTTCACGGCAGACGAATATGCGTGGCGAAGAAACCCAAGTGTGATGCGTGTGTGTTGAATAAGATTTGCCCATCCGCTTTCACTTTTGGCTGAAAGCACAGCACTTGTTCACTTTTTCTTTCTCATCAAAACCGTGTAGAAAAATCGCCTGTAACCGTCACCTTCTATGGAAGAAACGTGCCTAATCTCATCTATTTCAAAATAGTCTGAGAAAAGGTCAATTATCTGTTTTTTTGTGAAGTGGTTCCACGCTGGCCCGTTTTTGTAGCTAAAGCAAGTGAGCAGGTAGTTGCCACCGTTTTTCAGAACGCGGTGAACACCCTTGATGAATTTGGGTCTGTCTTCAATTTCTACGTGGTGGAAACAGCCCATGTCAAAAACAAAATCAAACTCCTCGTCTCCAAAAGGTAAGTCCAGAAAATTTTGCACCATGAAGTTTATCTTGACATTTGCCTGCTCCGCTTTTTTCTTTGCGTATTCAATGGCTTTCGATGAAATGTCAATCCCTGTCACTTCGAAGCCTTTTTCGGCAAGGTAAACCGTGTTGGTTCCAGCTCCGCAACAAATATCCAATGTCTTTCCTTTCCTTATGAGCCCTTTCTCGACGAACTCAACCAAAATGGGCCTAGGTCTACCAAGCTCCCATCCCAAGGATTCCAGTGGATACTTACGGTAAATCTGATCCCATTCCTCATAATCTGAACTCATAAAGCTCACTTCATTATCATCTTTGCTTTCTATATTTTTAGTTTACTTTCTGCGTACAAAAACAGTTCGGAAGGCGCATAAGAGTTATTAGTGTGGGTAAGAAATTTTGAGTGCGCAACGGTGACTTGTTGAGTGTCCTTTGAAATCCAAGAGCTGCATGACGTTATAAGAATAATTGTTTTGTTAAACCTCAGCAAAGGCACTAGCGTACTGAAATCTTCTCTTAAGCAGCGAATCGACAAAGTCTGTGCGACTTATGCCTGCATCGAAACGAGCGAACTGGACAAAGCCCTGAAAGAAATGACCACTGAAGGGCTCACAATAGATAACGGTGACGCAGTGCAATTGACGGAGCAAGGTCTCAAATTGGGCAAGGAATGGGAAAGCCTCCTCTTGAAGAAAGAACCCATCCTCGAGATCGTTGCTGGGCTAGTTGACGGCTCGATAACGGGGTTGGTGGTCATTCTCTCGGCTTTCATAGCCACATCGACGGCTAAGACCATATTTGCCGACCCTAGAATAGTGATCTTCGCTGCCTTTCTGACGTTGACGGCGGTTGCCATAACCAATTTTTCCAGTTTTCTCCTAGGCGGCATCACCGAAGACCTGGCAGACATGATGACCCTGCAAACTCTAATGAATTACAGTCTGAGCGACATTCCAGACAAGAAGGAGCGAGACAAATCATTATTGCTGGTTAAGAAGCTGTTCACGCTATTAGGCAAAGAGATACATAGGTCAAACCTTTATGCGGCGATAATCTGTGGCACCACAACTTTCCTCGCAGGCGGCATACCCATAACAACCTACATAGCCTTGTCGAGTCCCCTCAACATTGCCTTGTCCTTAACTTTAGTAGGCGCTATCGTGGGCGTGTTTCTGGTTCGCTATCGCTCCAAGAAAACTCGGGTGCACTGGAAAATAACACTGTACGAGACAATAGCCATAGTCGCTATCGCTACTATTGCGTCATTGCTGATAGGCGCCCTGTAGCATAGGCAAGGCACTATACACTTCAATCTAGAAAAAACGCTTGTGTTCTACCATCATGCACTTGTTCATTACCACTGTTAATCCAGCTTTTTTCGCCGTCTCTGCCGCTTGCTCGTTAACTATTCCTAACTGCATCCAGACCACGTATGGCTTTCCATGCATCTCCTTCAGCTTGATGGCTTGCTCCACTATGGGCGGCACATCCTTCGCTGGTCTAAAAATGTCAACAACCTCGATGGTTTTCTGGATTTCAGCTGGGATGTCGAGAAGACTCTTGTAGCTTTTTTCGCCAAGCACTTCATCAGCAAAGGGGTTCACGGGAATAATCCGAAAGCCACGGTCTTTCAAGTATGCGCCCACTCTGTGGCTGTCCTTGTCAGGCTCCCTTGAGAGTCCCACCACGGCAACGGTCCTATAAGTTGTCAAGATTTTTTTGATTTCGTTTTGACTCAACTTTCACACCTAAAATGAAAGTGAAGAATTAGTCATATAAAAAGAGAGTGAAACTTATTTTTCAAGAAGCCTTAGCATTTCTTGACAGAACCGTGGCAAATCTCCGGGAAAACGGGAAGTTACAATGTTTCCGTCAACCACAACAGGCGCGTCTGTGAATTCTGCTCCAGCGTTCTTCAGGTCAGTGGCCACGGATTTCCAGCATGTCGCCTTCTTTCCTCTTATTATGTCTGCTTCTATGAGCATTTGCGGTCCGTGACATACTGCAGCGATCACTTTGCCTTTTCCGTAAGCGTTTTTGACTATGTCGACTAGCCCCTTATTTATGCGCATTCTGTCGGGCGCTCTTCCGCCCGGTATGATTACCGCGTCGTATTCTTCGAGATTGACTTCTTGTGGTGAAAGCTCAGATTTGACTGGTACGCCGTATTTTCCTGTATAGGTTTCTCCAGCCTTTGGACCTACGATTTCAACTTTATATCCTGCTTCTTGAACGCGATAGTAAGGGTAGAGAAACTCGGAATCTTCAAACCCGTCTTCAACCATTATCAAAATCTTTCGCAAAAACAGCTCACCACTATAAGTAAGCACGCATCTTTGATATAAAGACTTCACAATGTTAGAATCATTTCATGAGACCTGCAAACTAGGGTGTTTCACTCAGTTTAAGCTCAAAGAAGTGCTCTCTGCCATTGCGCAGGGCGAAGATTCTGGCTTTGTCTCCGGCTTTCCTTTTGTGTATTTCCTTGACCAAGTCCTCGATTCGCTGGATTTCTACGTTGTCTATTTCGAGGATGATGTCTCCGTCGGCCATTTCAGCGTCTTCTGCGGGGCTTCCTTCAGCCACTTTCGTTACGAGGACTCCTCGATCTACTGGTAAGCCATAATATCGCGCTATTTCTCTAGTTATGCTCAAGCCTATTACGCCGAGCCACGGTCTTTTGGCTACTCCTTCGGTCACCATGTCGTTGGTGCACGTTTTTGCCGAATTGATAGGTATTGCGAAGCCTATGCCCTGGGCATAGGGTATTATTGCGGTGTTTATGGCGATAACTCTGCCTTCTAGGTCCACAAGTGGGCCGCCGCTGTTTCCAGGGTTTATGGCTGCGTCTGTTTGCACAAGATTTTCTATGAGGCCTCTCTGCGATTCTATTGTTCTGTTTATCGCGCTGATCACTCCCGAAGTCACGCTGGGTCCGCCGGCAAGTCCGAAGGGGTTTCCGATGGCGTAGACTCTTTGTCCCACTCTTAGCTTGTCTGAGTCTCCAAGCTCGGCGGCTTGAAGGTTCTTGCCCTTAACTTTCACAACTGCTATGTCGTCTACGGCGCACAACCCTGCTATTCTACCTTCCAGAACTTCGTTGTTCCACAGGGTCACGCCTATTTTTTCGGCTCCTCCGACCACGTGGTTGTTGGTGAGTATGAAGCCTTCAGCGTCGATTATTGTGCCTGAGCCCATTCCTGCAACTGGAACTGCTTGATAGAATATGTTGTGAACAAGTTTTATTGTGCTTATGTTGACTACGCTTTTGCTTACTTTTTCTATTATATCTAGAACGTTTTTCTCGTCGTACGAAGACAATTTTTTCTGCCTCAAAATCATTTAATTAGCGGTTTTAATAAATTTTCCATTTTCCCAGAAATCTTTCATCGTTTATGCTCATTTTTGAAGAAAACGTATATAAATATGACATGGGTCATGCTTGTTATAACGTATGTCATGACGGGGTTTCTCCCCAAAATGATCTTTTACGCCCAATCTCTCTCCTTTCCCCGTCAAGACACACGTTAAAAAAAGGGAATAGGCGCGCACATGAAGACAGAAAGCATGGCAAGAAACGCAGAAAAGAGCCATGGCTTGGCAGAAATGTTTAGGACTTTGGATGCCGAATGCAGGAATTGTGCTCCGTTAACTCCTCTTGAGTGCATAACGCGTTGCGACGTCTGGAAGATGAAAAACGAGCTTAGAAGACTACGGGAAACTATGGATAACCCGAACTTCATAAAAGACCTTTTCAATGTCCTGAAAAACAACACGCGTCTGCGCATCTTAAAGGTAATCGTGAAAGGACGCTGTTCTGTGAGCAAACTCCAAGAGGAACTCAAAAAAGCGGGTTACTCGCATAGTCGAGACACCATCAATCAAGAGTACTTGCGTCCATTATTGGAAGTTGGACTTGCCGCTGAAGCTCAAGACCAATATTATGCAACAACGTTCGGAGGCAGACTCACCGAATTAATAGGGAGTTTCCCTGAATTCGTGGACACTTTGCCTGCACACTCCGAGTGCTACGAAGAGACTCTTCTTGACGCGTTGTTGTCTGGACCTAAAACCTTCGGAGACATGGAAGCCTTCATCTCGCCAAAAGTTGCCTCACGGATTCTGAAACGATTGAAAACAGCTGGTTTGATAGAAACCCCTATGGAAAGAGATTACGTGTTTTTCTTCAGAACAAAACGTGACCCGAACAATGAAACTCTCTCCTCAACTGAAAGAAAGGTTTATGATAACATTTTTGAAGAAGGAATTTCCGCCAAGAAACTTGCCGAGAAAACAGGAATCTCCCTGAGAAGAACCTACAAGTACCTAAGAGGGCTGAAAGGAAAAAAACTGGTGTTCATAAGAAAAACTCCGAAAGTTTATGGTTTAACCGATAAAGGCGAACGGTTGGCTTCGCTTCTGCATGAACTTCACAGCTTAGTCGAGGAAACTTGGAGCTCTTCTGAACAAATCGTCAACGAAAAATCCTAGCCTACAGACTTTGCAATGTACTCTCAGCACTTGCAAGTTTCAAAGTTTTGCTCTTCTTAACAGTAGCGCATTGACGGTTACGCTGATAGAGCTTAGTGACATTGTCACTGCGGCAAACTCGGGTGTTA
>DATDQZ010000124.1:0-18877 GCA_035292005.1 Bathyarchaeia archaeon
GTTGCGGGCTGAGTGCCGAGAAGAAACCGTGATGCGAATTTACGAGGGCATGCACGAAAGCCTCGCTAAAGTGTGGCGCGAAGCCTACCGAGTGCTCGTTGACGGCGGCATGGCGTGTATAAACATCGGCGACGCAACCCGCACAGTCAACGGCAGGTTTCACCTATTCCCCAATCACTCCAAAATCATTGAGCACTGCGAGAAAATAGGCTTCACGACGCTTCCGTACGTGTTGTGGAAAAAGCCAACCACGAAACCGAAGTACAAGGGAAAAGGCGCTTTCTTGGGCTCAGGCTTTCTGCCGCCAAACGCTTACGTCACCTTAGACTGCGAATTCATACTAATCTTCAGAAAAGGAAAACTCCGCCAATTCGCACCTCACGACCAGCAACGTTACGAGAGCGCCTTCACAAAAAAACAACGCGACGAGTGGTTCTCGCAGATTTGGACTCTAGCGGGAACACGCCAAACAGAAAGCCAGATAGAGCGGAGAATAGCCGCGTTCCCAGAAGAAATCGTGAACCGCCTGGTCAGGATGTTCAGCGTGAAAGGCGACACCGTGCTTGATCCGTTCCTAGGCTCGGGCACAACCACCAAAACAGCCATGCAAAACGAAAGAAACAGCGTCGGCTACGAAACAGACGACAGCTTGCTACCGCTGATAAAAAAGAAGTTAGGCTCCACGCCAACTACATGCAGGCTTAACATCACAAAACGCGGAAACTAACCTTCAAGTTTAACCTTTCCTACACCAAAGTTCAACCTGCATTTCAGCCTTTATATAAGGGGGCTATAGACTGCACCGAGCACTAGTTCCGCAACCCAGCTCAGCCTGAGGAATTTTTGTCGTGCAGCAACTCTAACAGATTTTAGCAAGTCGAGGTTTATGGGAGAAAACATGAAGCATTACATAAAAAACTTTATTAGAGAGCTATGTAGCATGTGTTTGTGCCATTTAAGGATAGACCCTTTTTCGAGTTGGATGCTAATCCAACATCGGAGGAAATCGAAAGTTTGAGGAAAACCCGCATTCAAAACCCTTTCAGTACGCTTTCAAATTCAAATTTGCGGGAGATAGATAAAATTGACTGAAAATTCACTCTCAAAAGAAGACACCCACATTTTACTAAAAACCTTCTTCAACGAGAAAGGCTTAGTTCGACAACACTTAGACAGCTACAACGAGTTCATAGACCACGGCTTACAAGAAGTAGTAGACGAAGTCAGCGAAATCCCCATTGAAATCCCAGAAAGCCCATACAAAGTAAAACTCGGACAAATCTGGGTGATAGACCCCCAATCCAGAATAACAGGACCGTACACCACAGAAGTGGACGGCACAAAACACGAAATCTACCCCATGGAAGCCAGACTGCGAAACCTAGCGTACGCAGCACCCATAGCCCTCGAAATGACGCCCGTAATAGACGGAAGAGAACAAGACACCGAGCTAGTTTACATCGGAAACATACCCGCAATGCTAAAATCAAAACTATGCTTCTTGTCACAACTCTCAAGAGAAGAACTCATCGCCGCAGGAGAAGACCCAGACGACACAGGCGGCTACTTCGTAGTCAACGGTTCCGAACGCGTCATAGTCGCCATGGAAGACCTAGCGCCTAACCGCGTGATGGTCGACATAGACGAGAAAGGCACATCGCCCGTTTACCAAGCCAAAATATTCTCAACCACCGTAGGCTTCAGAGCGAGAATAGAGCTGAAACTGAAGACAGACGACGCCATCTACGCTACCATGCCAGGAGTGCCCACCGAAATCCCCTTCGTAGTAATAATGCGCGCGTTAAACCTAGAAAAAGACAAAGACATAGCCGAAGCGGTTTCTCTAGACAAGACTATTCAAAGCGAACTTGGACCTTCGTTTGAGAAAGCCATAGGCGTAGACGCATCCAAAGACGCCATATTGTTCATCGGAAACCGAGTAGCCCACGGGCAAGTTGAAGAATACCGCATACAGAAGGCTGAAACCGCCTTAGACAAGAACTTCCTGCCGCACTTGGGCAGAAGCGACAAAAACAGGAAAGACAAAGCCATATTCCTGGGCGAAATGGCCTTCAGAGCCATCCAACTGAAACTCGGAAGAAGACAACCAGACGACAAAGACCACTTCAAAAACAAGCGTTTGAGACTCGCAGGACCACTCCTCGCAGACCTGTTCCGCGTTTCCTTCAGAAACTTAACTCGCGACATAAAGTACCAGCTTGAACGCATAGGCGTGAAAGGCCCCATAATAAACGTGTCCGTGGCAGTCCGCCCGGGAATAATAACCGAAAGATTCCAACACGCGTTAGCGACTGGAAATTGGGGAAGAGGCAGAGTTGGCATAACCCAGCTCTTGGATCGAACAAACTACATATCCACGCTAAGCCACCTGCGAAGACTCCAATCACCGTTAAGCAGAAGCCAACCGAACTTTGAAGCCCGAGACCTGCACCCAACCCACTGGGGTCGCTTATGCCCCAACGAGACGCCCGAAGGCTCAAACTGCGGTCTGGTCAAAAATCTGGCCTTGTCCGCGTCAATCTCTGTAGGCGTGAACCCAGAAAAGATAAGACAGCTGCTTTTTGAGATGGGCACGGTTCCAGCCTACGAGGCAAATGAAGCTTTGAGGATTTCTGGAGCAAAAGTTTTCGTTGACGGAAACATCATTGGCTACTGCAACTCAGCGCCAGAATTGGCCAAAACCTTCAGAGAAAAAAGAAGAGAAGGAGAAATCTCAACTGAAGTCAACACAACCTATTTCTCGAAGCTACAAACCGAGACAGAAGAGGTGCATGTCAACTGCGACGAAGGAAGAGTCAGGCGACCCCTCATAATCGTTGAAAACGGCGTTTCAAGGCTCCAGCCTAAACATCTTGAAAAGATAGCCCTGCGAGAATGGACCTGGGAAGACCTTGTCAAAAACGGCTTGATTGAATACTTGGACGCGGAAGAAGAAGAAAACGCGTATGTGGCCATATCTCTTGAAGATGTCACGCCACAGCATACGCACGCGGAAATCGCAACGTACACGATTTTGGGAATCTGCGCGTCAACAATTCCGTATCCGGAACACAACCAGTCGCCGCGCAACTCGTATCAGGCCGCGATGGCCAAGCAAGCCCTTGGAGTTTACGGAACAAACTTCCACCACCGCGTAGACTCAAGATCGCATATACTGCATTATCCGCAAGTGCCCTTAGTGGAAACCGAATTAATGGAGGTCATGGGCTATAAACAGCGCCCCACAGGACAAAACTGCGTTGTAGCCGTACTTTCCTTTGAAGGCTACAACATGGAAGACGCCTTGATCTTCAACAAAGCCTCAATTGAGAGAGGCTTAGGCCGCTCCACCTTCTACAGAATATACGAAGCCGAGTGCCGCCAGTACTTGGGCGGGTTAAAAGATAAGTTCACCGTTCCTGAACCGGGAACCCGTGGATACCGCGGAGAACAATATTATAGGCTTCTTGAACCTGATGGGATAATAAGTTTGGAATCTTCAGTTGTGGGCGGAGACGTTCTCATTGGAAGAGTCAGCCCGCCCAGATTCCTCGAAGAATACAAGGAGTTTGAAGTTAAAGGTCCCTCAATGCGGGACACATCCGTGGACATGCGTCCTTCAGAAACGGGAGTTGTTGATGGAATATTCATAACCGCGTCTGGAGAAGGCAGCAAACTCGTGAAGGTCAGAGTTCGTGACCAACGTGTTCCGGAGTTAGGAGACAAATTCGCCTCTCGCCACGGGCAAAAAGGAGTCATAGGACTAATCGTTTCACAGGAAGATATGCCCTTTACAGACGAAGGCATAGTCCCAGACATAGTGATCAACCCTCACGCTATACCCTCAAGAATGACCATTGGTCAGTTCATAGAGTCTCTCGCGGGAAAAGCCGCAGCCGCAAGGGGAAAACCAGCAGACGGTACACCATTCGCTAACGAAGGACCCGAGGAGATTAGGAAAAGCCTCGTAAAACTTGGATTCAGCCACACTGGAAGCGAAGTATTCTACAATGGAACAACAGGCGAGAAATTCGTTGCCGACATCTTCGTCGGGATCGTTTACTACCAGAAACTGCATCACATGGTCGCCGACAAAATCCACGCCAGAGCCCGCGGACAAGTGCAGATGTTGACGCGGCAGCCAACTGAAGGCAGAGCCAGAGGCGGAGGCTTAAGATTTGGCGAGATGGAACGAGACTGCCTCATCGGCCACGGCGCAGCCATGCTACTTAGGGACAGGCTGCTGGAAGAATCTGACAAGTACACGCTGCTCGTTTGCGAGAACTGCGGCCAAATAGCCTACTACGATATGAGACAGCGAAGGTACATGTGCAAAATCTGCGATGAAAAGGTCAAAATTTCCCCTGTAATAGTTTCTTACGCTTTTAAGCTTCTGCTGCAAGAGCTCCAGAGCTTGTGTATAACGCCAAAGTTAAGACTCAAGGAGAAGGCGTAAAACATGTCTTCAGAAGAGATAATCCATAAAGTTATCGACGAAATCTCTTTCGGTTTGATTTCACCCAAAGACCTGCGCAAGCAATCAGTTGTGGAAATTCAAACACCAGACACTTATGACGAAGACGGCGCTCCGATTACCACGGGACTGATGGACGGAAGGCTCGGAACCCTCGAACCAAGACAACGATGCAAAACCTGTGGCAACACGGCGATCCGCTGCCCAGGACACTTTGGCCACATCGAATTAGCAGTGCCAATAGTGCACATAGAATTTACAAAAATAATCTTTGACCTTTTGAAGTCTACCTGCCGTAACTGCGGACGAATACTTCTGTCAGAAGACACCGTGAAAAAAGTCCGAGACCGAATTGAAAGGGTCAACAAGCTTTTAGGCGTAATACCTGATGAGGTGCACAAGGGAATTATGCAGGAGATTAAGACGAAACAGTGTCCCTACTGCGCAGCTGCCCAGTACAAGATTACTTTTGAGAAACCCACAAAGTTCATAGAGCAAACCGAAGCGGGTTCTGAACCGTTAACGCCCAGCATGATACGCGAAAGACTGGAGCGCATTTCAGACGAAGACTTGGAGATTTTAGGGTTAAACGCTAAAGTTGCAAGACCCGAATGGATGGTTCTGCAGGTTCTGCCCGTTCCTCCAGTTTACGTTCGCCCCTCCATAACGTTGGAGTCAGGAATCCGCTCGGAAGACGACTTAACACACAAGCTGGTTGACATTATTCGCATTAACCAAAGGCTCAAGGAAAACATGGAGGCGGGAGCTCCGACCCTCATAATTCAAGACTTATCTGAACTCCTGCAATACCATGTAACCACCTACTTCAACAACGAAGCTTCAGGAATTCCTCCTGCGAGACACCGCTCTGGAAGAGCATTAAAAACCCTCTCGCAAAGGCTGAAAGGAAAAGAAGGAAGATTCAGAAGCAACCTTTCAGGCAAGAGGGTTGACTTTTCAGCACGCACTGTCATCTCGCCAGACCCGAACCTTGATATAAACGAGGTCGGCGTTCCAAGCGATGTGGCCATGCGGTTGTCTGTCCCCGAAAAGATAACCGCGTGGAACATTGAAGAAATGAAAAAGCTAGTCACAAACGGTCCTGAAAAATATCCAGGCGCCCTCTACATCATCAGACCAGATGGCAAGCGCATAAGACTTGAATTTGTCGTGGACAGAGGAAAAATCGCTGAAGCTGTGGAGCTTGGTTTTGTTGTCGAAAGGCACCTTAAGAACGGCGACATAGCTATTTTCAACCGTCAACCGTCACTCCACCGCATGTCCATCATGGCGCATTACGTGCGTGTTCTGCCCTACAAAACTTTCCGTTTGCACCTCTGTGTTTGTCCGCCCTACAACGCGGACTTCGACGGCGACGAAATGAACCTGCACATTCCCCAGAGCGAAGAAGCCCGAGCAGAAGCCCTATTGCTGATGCAGGTTCAAGACCAGATACTCTCGCCTAGGTTCGGAGGACCCATAATAGGCGCAATCCGAGACTTCATCACAGGCGCCTACTTCTTCACCAGAAGGGCAAACTACCTGACGAAAGTTGAAGTCAACAGACTCCTCACAGCGACAGGATACAACGGGCCACTGCCGGAACCTAAAATCAACGAGCCCCAGCCTCTGTGGTCAGGCAAACAAATCTTCAGCCTCTTCCTGCCGAAGACTTTGAACTATGTCTTGAAGGCAAATATCTGCCAAGGATGCACCAAATGCGAAGAGGAAGAATGCAAGTATGACGCTTATGTAGTGGTTAAAAACGGCGAGCTCGTCTCGGGTATTATAGACAGGCGCTCTATAGGTGCCGAGCAGTCTGAAAGCTTGCTGCACCGAATAATTAAGGACTACGGAACCCAGGCGGGACGCGAATTCCTAAACAAGATAACAAGGTTGCTGAAGCTTTTCATAACTATGCGCGGTTTCACTTACACGTATGACCAGCTTGTCTTGTCGCCTAAGGCTGAAAACAGAATCAAGAAAACGATGGAAAGAATCCAGAAGAAAATAGACGAGCACATCGAAAACTACCGTAACGGAACCTTACCGCGGTTGCCAGGACAAACACTTGAAGAGTCCTTCGAAATCTACGTTATGCATGAGCTAGCCACAGCCAGAGACGAAGCAGGAAAAATCGCAGACCAAGACTTCACCATAGAAAACGCGGGCATAGTCATGACCCGAACGGGCGCGAGGGGCTCAAGCTTAAACATTGGGCAAATGAGTGCTTGCGTAGGACAGCAGTCGGTGCGTGGAAAACGGATACTACGAGGATATGCTGGACGTGCTCTGCCCCACTTCAAAGAAGGCGACCCCAGCCCGAGGGCAAGAGGCTTCGTCTACTCATCTTATCAGTCTGGCCTAGACGCGATTGAATTCTTCTTCCACGCCATGGGAGGCAGAGAAGGCCTAGTGGACACAGCCGTCAGGACGCAGCAGAGCGGTTACATGCAGAGACGCCTAATCAACGCGCTGGAGCACATCCGCTTGGAATATGACGGCACCGTCAGAGACTCAGCTGGAGACATAATCCAGTTCATGTACGGCGAGGACGGCGTTGACCCAGCCAAAAGCGACCACGGCAAAGCGGTAAACGTGAGCCGACTCATCGACCAGATAAAAATCGGGGAAGAAAAAGGCGAGCCAGCCTCAGCAGATTACATTAAAACACACTTGAAAGAAGTTGAAAACCAAATCACGCCGATACTGCTGGAACAGCTTAAACAGAACTTAGCCAAAGCTAAGCTCAGCAAAAAAAGCGTTGACAAGGCCATTACGTTAACGGCTGAACAGTACAAGCGCGCCTTGATGGAGCCCGGCGAAGCCGTGGGCATAGTTGCCGCCCAGTCAATAGGTGAACCAGGCACACAGATGACGCTCAGAACGTTCCACTACGCAGGAGTCAAGGAGCAAAACGTAACCTTAGGCTTGCCGCGTTTAATCGAAATAGTGGATGCAAGAAGAATCCCGTCTACGCCAATTATGACGATATACTTAATAGGAACGCATAGAAAAAGCAAGGAAGGCGCCGTGGAAATCGCGCGCAACATGATCTACACGGCTTTAGAGACTTTATCCTCAGCCATCTACCTAGACCCCATACGAGAGGAAATAGTGGTCGAAGTAAACAGAACCATGATGGAAGACAGAGCTATAACCATGGATGAACTTGAGGATAGGGTGCAGCTCCAAAACGCCACCACAAAGGTGAAGGACGACACGCTGCAGATAAAGCCCAAGAAGGTTGAAACCCTAAAACGACTGGTCGACAAGGTCTCAGCGTTCCATGTTAAAGGCATAGCAGACATAAAACGAGTGCTAGTCACCGAAGAAAACGGAGAATGGGTGATAAGAACAGACGGTTCAAACCTGTCCAAAGTCTTAGAGATTCCAGGCGTGGACACTTCCCGAACAACAACAAACAACATTCACGAAATAGCCAAAACCCTCGGAATCGAAGCCGCAAGAAACGCCCTAATTCACGAGGCAAAGGGCGTCCTGGAAGAACAGGGCTTAGACGTAGACGTACGCCACGTCATGCTCGTCGCAGACATGATGACCACAACAGGCGAAGTGCAGCAGATAGGCAGGCACGGCATCAGCGGCAAAAAAACGAGCGTTTTGGCCAGAGCAGCGTTTGAAATAACAGTTCCGAACATTGTGGAGGCAGCCGTGAAAGGAGAAATCGACCCGTTGGAAGGCGTCACTGAAAACGTGATTGTCGGCCAATCGATTCCGATCGGTACTGGCTTGGTGGAACTGTACATGTCAACGTTTGAAAAACAAGAAAAAGAAGGAGGAAAGACAGAGACATGATAGACGTAGATAAGGCAATCGCAACAGCCGTGAAAACTGGCAAAGTGTCTTTCGGAGCCAACGCAGCTCTACAAAATGCGAAGACTGGTAAGGCTAAGATGATAATTTTAGCCGCTAATTGCCCAAAAGACATAAAAGAAGAAATAGAATATTATTGTAAGCTCTCTAAAGTCCCAGTTATGACATATAAAGGTGCTGCAATGGATTTGGCGGCGGTCTGCAACAAACTCTTCGCTATTTCAGCCTTAAGTATAAGAGAAACGGGCGACTCAGAAATTCTCAAGGTAACCGAAAACCCTGAAACGCAAGAGTACATTGGAGGAAATGAATGACAAGCGGCATAAAAATCACATGCGACGAAATGCGCTACATCGCTTTGTTTGAAAGCATAAGCGGCGCCAGCGTTAAAGACTGCATAATCGACGAAGAACAAGAACGCGCAATATTCATCGTGAACCAAGGCCAAGTGGGCGTTGCCATAGGAAGGGGCGGCAGAAACATCCACACGCTTGAGAACATGACTGGGAAAAAACACGAGATAATCGAGTACTCGGAAGATCCGGTGCAGTTCATCAAGAACGCTTTGAAACCAGCAATGGTCAGAGAAGTGCGCGTAACCGAGAGAACAGACGGCAAGAAAATCGCGGTTGTAACCGTTAATCCAAAAGACAAGGGCATCGCCATAGGAAAAAACGGCAAAAACGCGGAACGTCTGCGCTTTTTAGCAAAAAGATACTTTGATATTCAGAACGTTAGCATCACTTAGCCTTCTATAAAGGGCTGGGCGATGAAACGCCGCTGACAATAGCCATACAATGTTCTTTAGTGAATGGACAATGCCCAGAATGAATATACTGATCGGTTTCTTCCCATGGCAGAGGTCTATACCAACCTTTAACGCGCTCTGCCCATTAAGACTGTATCATTCAAAACATGAGTTGAATTGTGCAATGGGCTGGTCAAAGAGTGGCAAGAAAACACATTGTTAGAGTTGTTTTAAGCCCGCAGCATAAGGAGTTGCTGGACCAGATATGTGAAACGCTGGGACAGAGTGAAAGCGAAACCCTGCACGTTGCTTTTCTTGAATACGCAAAAAGCATAAGCCTAATCACAGAAAAAGTTCACAGAAGAAATTGAGGAGAGTGGAGAGACAAGGTAGCAACCGTTTCGAAACAATCGTAGTCGAATAGACATGTTAGACGAGCTTTCGCCAATACTTCTTACTCTTAGGGGACGGGTTGTAGGGGGCGTATACTTCTCTGTAGAATTCTCGTGCGGATTCCAGCATGTTATCTAAATCCTCTATCCATTTGTTTATGAGGAGTTCATGTGCGCTTGAAACCACAAATGTGAAGATTTCTCTTATTTTAAGTTGATCTTCAGTATGGCTTGCTTCGCAGTCTCTGCAAATGTATTTGTGCTCAGGCTTGGACGTTTCCTTACCGCACACATAGCACTTGAAGTATATTCCCGTCTGTTTGCTAATGTTTGTTGATCTGCAGGAAGGGCAGTAGATTTTTACGGATATTTTGTTTGAGTCACATGAGGGGCATTCCAGAGTAGTGTCATAGAATTCCCTTTTCAGTATCCCGTATTTTTCGAGAATTTCAAAGACTTGGTAGTATTCGGATGGGTCGGGAATTAATTTTTCGATTTCTGGGTAGAAAACGCCTTTTTCATCGCTCATTGTTGGTTTGAATTCAGCTATCCGTTTGTCTCTTATTGCTTGGAGTATTGTTCGGATTTCGGGTTTTCTCAGGTAAGCGGGCACTTCGTTTGGAAAGATGAGCAATTGTTGCTTTTTTAAACATTCTTCTAGTATTTTGTCGAGTGTTTCATGGTCTATTGGTTTCATGATGTAGGCGTTGGCCCCGATGTTTACGCTTTCTATTGCGTTTTGTAAGGTCGCGTGTCCCGTTATCATGACGTTCATTGTGTAAGGTGACATCTTCCCGAAGACTTGGAGAACTTCTACTCCTGTCATGTCTGGGAGCTTTATGTCTATCAGAGCAACATTGAAGAAGCGTTTCTCTGCCTTTGCAATGGCGTCTTTTCCGTTCTTGGCAGTTTCTGTTTGGTATCCTTTTTCTTGGAGAATATCGCTTAGGGTTTCGAGCGTGTTTTCGTCGTCGTCAATTATCAGAACCCTTGCCCTTTCCGGCATTTTCAATCCGCTGCCATCTGTTGAATTTCAGCTTTTGTCTTTGAAGCCAGTATTCCTTCTATGATCTTTAACAGCTTCTTGATATCGAAGGGCTTGTAGATGCATGTGTAGACGTCGTGTCTAATGGCTTCTTCCACCAGGTTTTGCACTTCTTGGCGGTAAGCTGTCATCATGACTACCTTAATGTTAGGTCTGATTTTCCGTAATGCCAGATAGGTTTCGAGGCCGTTCATAACGGGCATCTTAACATCAATGAACACTATGTCGAAGTCTTTTTCTTTGACTATTTGTATTGCCTCTTTGCCGCTGCTGACATGGGCTATGCTGTATCCTTTCTCTTTGAGGATGTCTGTCAGGGTTTCACATGTCGATAAGTCGTCATCAACGATCAAGAGCAAGGCGCCTTTTTCTTGGAAAAGTTCTATCAGTTCGATGACTTTTTCGATTTCTACGGGTTTGTACCAGACCCCGTAGGCTCCTTCCTTCAACGCTTCAGCTACAAGGTCTTCTACAGAGTAGGCGGTCATCATCATCACTACAGCTTTTGGTTGAATGCGTTTGATCTCTTTGCAGGTTTCTACTCCGTTCATTGCTGGCATTTTTATGTCCATCAGAATCACATCAAACGTTTGAGCTTTGACTTTTTGAATGGCTTTGAATCCGTCGTTGGCGATTTCAACGTGATGACCTAATTCTGTTAGAATGTCGAACAAGGTTTCTGCCATTTCTATGTCGTCGTCAACTATCAAGATGTTGGCTTTATTTTTCAATCTTAACCCTCTCTTCGATTGGCATGGGCACAGTGAAAGCTGATTGTTCACTGATTTCCTTCTCCGTTCGAATAGGCAACTTGACAGTGAATGTTGATCCTTCGCCGACTCTGCTTTCTACCGTGATGTTGCCGTCGTGACTTTCCACTATTTGCTTGCATATGGCTAATCCTAAGCCGATTCCCTTAGCCTTCGTTGAGAATAGGGGTGTGAAGAGTTTCGGCATGTTCTCCTTCGGGATGCCCACTCCTGTGTCTCTTACTATCAGCTTCGCTGAGTCATCTTGTTTTGTTGTTTGAATTGTTAGTTTTCCGCCTTCAGGCATGGCTTGGACTGCGTTTAGAATTAGGTTTTGGCACACTCTTTGGACTTGTTCTTTGTCCAGCAGCATTTTAGGAATTTCGCCGAGTTTGATTTCTACCTTTATATTCTCGGGTACGGTGATGTAGGAGAGCGTGTTCTTCACTGTCTCATTCAAGTCGGTTTGGTCAAGAGTAGGTGTTTTTTTACTTGCGAAGCCAAGAAGATCGCTGATGATGAGGTTTGCAGAGTTGACTTCTTTCTCCAGAATTTTCAAGTGTTTGACTACTTTCTCGTCGGCGGCATCCTTGAGCCTCATGTTGAGAAAATAGACGGAGTTCTTGATTACCCCTAATGGACTTCTTATCTCGTGACCGACAGCAGAAGCCAACTGACCTATAGCAGCCAGTTTCTCGGAAGTGATTAATTCTTCTTGTAAGAGTTTTTTCTCGGTGATGTCCTGGATGGCTAGGAGAATCATTTGTGTGTGATCAGATTCTCTGTATATTCGTCTGGCGTTGAGGAGCATTACACGCCGTCCAATTTTCGGAAAATAGTGATCCACCTCAAAGTCGTCGAAAGTGGTGTTAGTTGGGAGGATTTCTTCCAGAAGTCGCCGTAACGAAGGTATATTCCACTGTTGTTTGCCAACTTCATAGATTTCCAATCCCTCGGTTTCTTCAGGCGTTACTTTGAAGGTCAGGTAAAAGGCACGGCTCGCGGAGATCACCCTCAACTCTTTATCCAAAACAATGAGAGGCTCACGCACTGTCGCCACAATACTCTCAACGTATTCACGAGCGTCTAGGAGGGCTATCTCAGCCGCCTTGCGCTCGGTGATGTCCCAGAAAATGCCTAATATGCCAACAACATTACCGTTTTCATCTTTGGCAGGCGTTTTAACAGTGTACACAAATACTCTTTTTCCATCGTGGACATACTCCTCTTCAATATCTTCTGTCTTCCCAGATTCCATAATCCTCTTGTCGTCTGCTCTGTATTTTTCAGCCAATTTCTTAGGATAAAAATCATAATCCGTCTTGCCTGCAATCTTATTGGACTTAATCTTTAAGTCCCGTGCGTAGTTCTCATTGCAAGATACATAAACCAAATTCCTATCCTTGAAGAAAATCTTTTGCGGAAGATTTTCAAGTAGGGTTCTGTACTTACTCTCGCTTTTTGCAAGTGCACCCATAATGCTTTCGACATACTCTTGAGCCCCCCACGCCAGTCTACCATTCTTCTGCTGTCTATCGCCCTGCAGTCTCGTGTCCATGATAGGTGCTGTCTTACGCTTAGCTACATCCATCCTAATTCCGCCTTATCAAATGACAATGTTCAACGCCCAAACGCTATAATGGTTATGAAATCAAGGTACGAATTGGTAATATTCGTAATTCAGATTCAGAATCAAATAGTTAATCTTGTCTTGTGCGCGTGCGTGCCTGCGCAGCATAATAGTCTCTCTGTTTCTTTAAGAATTATACTTCTTCTTTAAGATGAATAGTAGCCTTTCCCCAAGTAATCTCAATAATATTCTTCTCTGTGAACGTTACAGTCTCTCTTTGGTTTCTCCCACTCACCGCCATAACCGTCCTCGTTATCTCGGTCTTGGTCATCTGAAGATAGCAGTTTGAGTTATCATAATGTTTGAATGGGTTGGTCTTCAACGGTTCTCTTCACTATTATGTTCTTGTAGACCTTGGCGCTTTTCCTCTCTTTGCGCCTTTTGGTTTTCAACTCAACTTCGCACAGCCCGAATTTCATGCTGAAACCCTTAGCCCATTCATAATTGTCAGTTAGAGACCAATGGAAATATCCTTTAACATCTATCTTCTCTTCGTTTATGGCTTTGTCAAGAATCTTCAAGTGGTCAATTACGAATTTGGGCCTAAGTGTGTCTTTTGCGTCCGCGACCCCGTTTTCCATAACGTACAATGGTCGCCCGTATCTTTGCATCATCTTCAAGGCGTCAAGCATTCCTTCCGGATAGATTTCCCACCCGAAGTCTGATGTCTGTCTTCCGTCAGCAGAAGCGCTGTCAGGCTTGCAGAGGAAGCCGTAGTTTTCCGCCATTTCTGGAATTGCCGCTATCCCCGCGAATAATCGGGCTAAGAGTGATTTTTTCCCTTTCACCACCGCCCTCGTGTAGTAGTTTACGCCAAGCCAGTCAAGACGGTTCCTAAGGTGGTCTTTCGTTTCGCCTTTGTCTTGTAATCCGTTCAGGTTTGCATCTACCCAACCGCTGCACACTGACTGGGGAAAGAAGTGGTTATGCACGCGATTTAAGAAGTCAGCCGCTTTGACGTCAGCTTCATTTTCAGCTCTGAAAGGCATAGCTGATATTACGTTATGTACCGCTCCGACATCTGCTGCGCTTGCGCTGTCCTTGTCAGCTTTTATGGTGTCTGCTTTCTTTATGGCGTCGTAGGCGCGTGCATGTGTGACAGTCAGGTTGAAGGCTACCTTTCTGGAAACTTTAAAATTGTTTAGTCCAGGCGGAAAACCAGACTGGGGAATCAGGTAGCCCGTTTCAGGCATCACCATGGGTTCGTTGAAGGTTGCCCATTCATCCACAACGTCGCCTAGCTTCCACGCCATGTACGCAGCGTACTTCGTGAACTCAACTATTGTCTCTTGGTCAACCCATCCTCTCGGACCTTCACGAAGGTTGGTGTCTCGAACAGTAATGGGGTTGTGAATCCATAAGGGCAAAGTGAAGTGGTTCAAACAAACGAAGACCTTGATGCCTTTATCACGCAAATCTTCTATGAATGCCCGGTAATGGTTAACGGCAACCTTGTTGGCAGCTTCTTCGAGTTTCTGAAGCGCGGAGTCGTCAACCTCTATCTTAGCAATGCTACCATCCGATGCCTTCTCAAATTCGAGTTCAATCGCAGACGTGGGCGTCGGGAAGATTCTGCTCCATTCAATGCCTATGCGGTACGCGTTCAGACCAAACCTACGAGCGATGACGTGGTCCTTTTCGTACAGGTTCCAGTAGTTGATGCCGTTTTCTGGCAGGTCGCCGCTAACTACGCCTTTTTGTATGTTAGCCTTGTCGTGAACCCACAGGTACCAGTCACTGCCAGAATCAACGTTTAACCCTGCTGAATCGCCCATCTCGAATTGGAATCCACTGTTTGATGCGCCCCACAAGAAATTTTCAGGAAAAACCATAACATCTCACTTTCTATTCAACCTTCAAACATGAATAATGAGTCAATGCACATATCTCATTTTCGCCATCCAACCGGCATCACACTGTCAAGTTAAAATGTGCCGTTCTCTCAAGAGTTCAAGCTATATATAGAGGGGGTATAAACTTTTTCAAGCGTTAGTCTACTACATAGCCTCCAGAATTTTTACCCGCTGTCTTCCTTGTCGTTTGCTTCTTCTTCCAATGATTCAGAAGGCAAAGTCGTCTGTGCTTCGCTTCTGAGAAGCATGTCTATCAGCGCTTTCTCATCCACTTCCGCTCTGGTTCTCCAGTCTATATACAGTTGCGCGTTGTCATCCTGAAGCAAATAGCCATAGCGGATGTACCTGTCAATGTTCAAGCCAACTTTCCACCCTGGAAGCTTCTCGTTTAATAGCTCTTCAACCTCTTTTCTCGGCGCTTGCCCCTTCTTGCTGATTATATAAGCGATTGCAATGGCTAAGCCAGCTAAATCGTCTATTCGCCAGCCAATCATCTTTGTCTCTTTCGGAGTCAAATCGCCCCGCAGGGTTATGTAAAAACGTGCCTTGTCAAGCTCCTCCAAAGAGGGTTTCTCAGCTGGCGTTTTTTCCTCTTCAAAAACGGTTTTAACCTGCAAATCCAGACTCTTCAAATAATCATCGAGAATATCCAAGACTTTCGGGTAATCCGCACCTAACGCTTTGTGCAGTTCCCAGCCTTTAACGCCTGGTTTCATGTGCCTTCGGTAAAAAAGCATGTGCGTAGCCCGTTTCATCTTGCTCGCGTAAACGCCTTTTCTCCTGCTCAATCCAGTTCGCCTCTCTTCCACTTTTGCCAATTCTCAAACGTGACGGCTATGGGAATTGAAATCGACTGTTGCGTGAGGATTTTTGCAATGGGTGTTTCGAAGGGTTTAATGAAAATCTCCTCTTCTAACGGGTGAATCTCCAATGTTGCGTAGCCGTACGTGATGAGGAAACTCGCCAAGAAAGCGCGTTGCACAGTCTCCTCATAAGTCTCTGCGCCGACAAAATCCCAGTAGAGGATTTTGCCGTCGTGCCCTTTCGCTTTCACTTTCTCTTTTAGTTCCTGCCAGTAATTCTCAAGTTCCTCAGAAAACACTTTGTCTCCTAGGATGCGTTCTCTTATCAACTCGTCTCTTGTGGCGGTTCCAATCGCAACTTCGGGCACGGCGAACTCTTTCCATCTTTCCTTAAGCGGCAACAGCGTTTCCCAGTAGCGCATAGCCTCAGCGAGACTGTGGATGCTGATCTGCTCCAACTCCACTACTGGATGCCAAGCTTTGAGGAATATTCCTATCATTTCTTCTTTGCTTGCCTGCGTGATTTTTTCTTCGAGAAGAAACGGATCAGTGTAAAGCGAAGTGGAGCGGTGTTTAACCCATTCACTTTGAAGTTTTATGACAGACGCCAAATGATGAATCGCCTCTGAGTCCAAATTGAGGTCTTCGAACTGTTCCCAACTGGGAAAATACTCTTTAACCACTTTAATTATGTCGTCAACATCCAGCATGAAAGGATCCACTGCATGAGCTTCGATGGCACTGCACATTTCTATAATGCGCTGCAGTTTTTCTCTGCCGAGTTTCTGCTCTCTTTTGGACGACACTACGCAACCTCTCTAACTATGGATTTTCCCTCAACATTCTGCACCGTGATTATGCTGGCGTCCTCTTGAGTGAAAGTGATCTGACTCGGCGTAATCACGATGTACTGAGCAGTGGCGTCCTTTATTGTTGACAGAATCATGCGCGCGATCATTTCGCGGTTCTTAGGGTCCATGTGGATGTCATACTCATCCACGGCGCGGAAGGGAGAACGAACATGCTGCTGCAGAGCCAGAAGGAAGCTCATGGTCGCTGTTGTTCTTTCTCCGCCGCTTTGAGTGTAAGCATCCAACGTCACGGGCTTTCCGCCTTTAAAGCCAACAAGAATTTCTAAACCCGCCGTTTCTATGTCATGCCCGTTGGCGAGTCGCACTTCGCCCACTGCCAAGGTTTGACCCATAATCTTCTGGTACTCCAAGTTCACGCGGTCTATGAGGCTCTGCATCACAGAGCGCCACGCTTGCATGCGAATCTTTACTTCTTCAAGGGCTTTTTCGCGGTTTTCGGCAACCACCTGCGCCTTTTCCTTCAGTTCAAGATAAAGCTTAGAATAGGATTCATACATGCGCTCTATGTTTTCTGAAACGTCCGCGAGCGCGGCTAAATGCCCATCAGTGACGCGGATTTCATCGAGAGTTTCCATGACGCTTTTCAGCACGGCGATTCTGGCGCCCAACTGCTCCGCTTTGGCGGTGGCTGTACCTAAGCTGGCTTTAGCGTCTTTAAGCGACGCATCTATTTCTTCCAAGCCAGTCTTCGCGTTTTCTCTGCGATACTGCAACAAGGCCAGGTGAATCCGATGGTCTAAAACTTGGTTGGCAACTTTCTCGGTTGCCTCTTCCACGCCTTGCATTTTGGTTTGGTTCTCTTTTACTTTCTCATTTATCTTCGAAAGGTGCTGGCGCGAATTTTCCAGCAACTCCCTCAGATTTTCGCTTCTGAATAGCTTAAACTGGCTGGAACTCATGTTGTTTTGAATGGCAGGCTCTAAGGCTAATGCTTCCTTTAGCAGTTGCTGGCACATAGATGTTATGGACTCGTTTTCGGCGATTCCACGCTCAAGGCTTAGGCGTTCACTGAAAATCGTCTTCATCTCGCCCTTCAGTTTTTCTTGCTGGTTCTGCTGAATCTGCAGTTGACCCGTTGTCGTTTTTGCTTCCTCTTCGATGCGGTTCAGGATTTCCAGTTCTTTGCGCCTGTTTGCCTCTAGCTCTTTAACGATGCTTTCGCGGCGTTCAACTTCTGCCCAAGATAGTTCGCGGTCCAGGAACCGCCTCTTGGTTTGCAGTTGCTTTTTCTCCTGATACTTCTCGTACTGTTCCCGCCAGTAGTTGAGCGTCTGCTCCGCTGATTCCAAAAGTTTGCTCACAGATTCTTCTTGACTGAGAATACGCGTTAGCTTATGCTGAGCTTGCAGCACGTTCTCGCGAAACGGTTCCAAACCCACAGCGGCCTCAACCATGCGCAGCTTGTCTACGCTGGAGAGCACCGTGAACTGTTCCACCATGTTCTGATGCATAATAATAAGCATGTTGTCAGGGTCAACGCCGAACCTGCCTAATAAGCGTTCAACATCCTGTTTTGTGGCAGCGCGGTTCTCAAGCTCAAACCAGTATTTACCGTCCCTTCGCAAGACACGCGTGAGAAAAAGCTGGTCTTTACTGTACTTCGGAACTGGGCGCTTGTCGCCTCTTTTACTATTGTCCAAAATGAGCGTCACGCGGGCTTGGTCTTTCCCCCAGCGTATCAGGTCGCTTAGCTTTCTAGAGCGTTCCGTGTATGATTGGCCCAAACCAACGGAAATAGCCAAAAGCAAAGAGGATTTTCCAGAGCCGTTGGGTCCGCAGATGACGTTTACGCCCTGTTTAAACGGTACTCTGGCGTACTCGTAGCTCATGAAGTTCTCTAATATGACTTCCTGTACCAGCATTGCAGCTTTTTGCCTCTAACGCACGGTGCGTAATAGGTGAAAACTCTATTATTAAAACAATTAGGCAAAGTTCCACTAAAATCGGATTTGAAACTGCCAAAGTTTTATCTTGAAATTACACACTAACAGGCAGATTGTTGTTTCAGGTTGAAGGGATTATCGAAGCAAAGTTTCATAAATGTCGTTGACGCCATTAGAGAACGGTGCAGTGTGCATGGTTGTGGCTGGCAAAGTCTTCAAGCTTTCAGAACCGCTTGCCTTGGAAGAAATAGCTTCAAGACTTGAAAATTATCACTTTGAAGAGGATTACGAGGAAGGAGATTACAAGTTCACGCTGCTGACAGAGGTTGTAGGTCTCTTACCAAAGAAAAACACACTCAGCGGCGTCTACTCACACGATTACGTTATCCACGTGTTCCACAGGGGCAAGGTGGCGCCTTTACCGCGGACTGTGGAAGCGCTCTTCAGCTCCACCCAAGTTGAAGACATCACGTTCTTGACGGTTGTGGAGAAGAAGCGCGTGGCGAACTTTATAGCGAACAAGCTGAGCGGAATCCTCTTCGAAAAGGTGGGCGGCATAGTTGAAGCGAGAATCCCGCCTGAAACCCTGCG
>DATDQZ010000125.1:0-13205 GCA_035292005.1 Bathyarchaeia archaeon
GCATATTTCCCTAATCCTATCTCTGTAAGCTTGATTGTTTTCCATGCCCAGAATCGGACCCGAGATGAACGCTTTCTTTTTCATGGCTGACTAACGCTAAAGGGCGTTAAAGATTTAATATTTTCCTCGCTCTGAAAAACAACGTTAAAGGCAAACACTGTTGCTTCAGGCTGTTAGCGTTGTAGTCGCTATTTTTATAAGGCGAGTTCTTGAAGTAAGTTTTCATGCAGGCAGAAATCGGAATAATCGGCGGAACGGGTCTTTACGATCCGAAACTGCTTAGAAACGTTGAGGAAATAACGCTAGACACGCCGTACGGCGCGCCTTCTGACGCTATTACAGTTGGGGAATTGGGAGGCAGGCGTGTGGCGTTTTTGCCGCGGCATGGGAAAAAGCATACGATAAGGCCGACTGACGTCAATTCACGGGCAAACATTTTTGCTTTGAAAAAGCTTGGTGTTCAATGGATACTTGCGCCTTCAACCGTTGGCTCGTTAAGGGAAGAGTATAAGCCAGGCGACATCGTGTTCGTTGATCAGTTCATAGACCGAACCACTAGGCGCGAGCAGTCATTTTACACTGAAAAGCAGGTGTGCCACATTTCCGTAGCCGAGCCGATGTGCCCCGAGTTGAGGCGAGTTTTGATAGCAGTCGCTAAGGACGCGGGCATCAGCGCGCACAGTACGGGAACTTACGTTTGCATAGAGGGCCCGCGGTTCTCAACTAAGGCAGAATCCAAAATGTTCAGGAGTTGGGGAGCGGATGTGGTGGGCATGACGCTTGTGCCCGAGTGCGTTCTAGCCCGCGAGGCTGAGATGTGCTACGCTTCGATAGCGACTGTTACGGACTATGATGTGTGGAAAGACCATGTGGTCTGCGTGGACGATATTGTGAAGACTATGAGAGCGAACATTGAAAACGTGAAGCACATAATCGTTGAAGCTGTCGCAAAGCTCCCGAACGAGCGTGGTTGCGAATGCGGGAGCGCGTTAAAGAGTGCGTTTGTCTGAAAATGAGAGGTTTGGTAATGAAGAAAGCGGGAAGTAAAAAGTTGGATCTTAAATCGAAAATACGAAGGATACCTGAATTCAAAGGCGTGGTTTTCTGGGATATCACTCCGCTTCTGAAAGATAAGCGCTGCTTCAGAGAATGCATCAGGTTGCTGGCTGATCATTATCGGGATAAAGCCGTAGATGTTGTGGTGTCGAACGAAGCTAGAGGCTTCATAGTAGGCGCGGCGTTGGCTTATGAGCTTGGGGCGGGTTTTGTTCCCATACGGAAGAAGGGGAAACTGCCATTCAAGTGTGTGGATCTCACTTACAAAAAAGAGTATGAGTGTGACACGATTGAGATTCACGAAGACGCCATCGAGGCGGGGCAAAAGGTTTTGCTTATTGATGATTTGCTGGCGACAGGCGGCACAGTTAAGGCTAACATCGCGTTAATTGAGAAGCTGGGCGGAAAAATCGTTGGCATAGGCTTCCTAATAGAACTCGGCTATCTCAACGGAAGAAAAACCATCGGTGACAAATACGACGTGTTCTCAATCATCCAATGCAACACACCCAACGGATAACTAACGTACACTCTCCAGAAAAAGAAAAACAGACCCAAATCAGCAGTTACGAAATTCTGTTCACTTTATTCGCAAACAACATTTACATTAGTGGAATAAGCATTCCACTGTTTTTGGTGGAGCTTAGTGCTTTCAATTACCTTAAATAGTTGGGTGAAATATCGGGACTATCGAGGAAGAGAGCTTGAATCTGTTTGTGTTTCTCACCATATGGGCTGTTTTGTGGTACATTCCCCTACCGCCCAGAAAATTCAAATTAACATCAAGTTGGCGCTTCGCCTCACTAATATTAGGAATATTAATTTTCTTTGTCATTCAGCTTTCGCAGACACCCTTAAGCATCTTCGTTTACCTGCTAATCTTCACAAGGCTACTCGTGGCACTCATCGAGTGGTCCGTTTCAATAAAACCCATCAAATTTGACGAACAACAGAATTATGGTATAGGCAAGCGTTCGCCTGTGAAACTCTCCTTTAAGCAACAGAAAAAGACGCTCGGGCTCCTCCTCATCAGCATATTCCTTTTGTCAGCGTTCGGAATGGTTGTGTTTGACCAGATTCAGCGCGTAACGAACGCTGCCTACTTCAACGGTTTCATTCAATCAGGCTCGGGCCTGCCGTTCAGCAGCACGATTCCTGACGATAGGGTTCGTCTCGTCACACGAGAACTTGCCGTATCAATCGCAAGGCGGCACATGTCCGAGTTCGGAAGCAACACGCAGGTTCTGGACTGCCATGTAACCAAATCGCCCGAAGGACAACTTGTCTGGGTCGCAGCCATCGGCTCAACCAACGTCATAGCTGAGAACTATGTGAAAGGCTTCGTCATCGTAGACGCAGCCGACCCCACGGCAGCGCCACAAACAGTGCACAGCGAATTCGCTATTGGCGAAGGCTTATGGTGGGATCACAACATTCCTTTTCGCAACTACATGGAGGACATGGCTAAGACTTATGGAGTGTCCTACATAACTTGGGACTTAACCACAAACAATCCGCTATACGTGGTAACACGCTTCAACGTCGGATTTGACCTTGTCAGGCGATACGAAACGCCGATTGCTTATGATTCTCAAGGGCAAGTGCGGTATTTGCCCGCGACAGCCGCTGACATTCCAGAGTGGGTGACGCAGGTTTATGATGAAGACTGGCTGGAAAACATGATAAACGAGATGGGCGGCTTCCGAAGAGGCAGCGGCTTCGACTACTGGGCTGGAGGGTTCCTATGGATAATTGCGCCAAGCCGTGACCGCTTCGAAATGACTGAAGACACGCGCTACATCGTTGATCCAGGAACAGGCGATGTGGTTGCCCTCGTCTGTGTTAACCCAGTAGGAAACACGCGCACATTAGCGGGAGTGTTCAAAGCCACACGTGAAGGCATACTGTTCTACGACTTCAAGCTGTCAAACTACATCTCTGGAATGACCGCCGAAGACCTCGTCGAAGGCAGACTGCCAAAACCAGCCACAGGCAGCTACTATGCGATGATGCCGCTGCTCTATACGGTGGAAACCTCATCTGGTAACTATAGGCTTGCGTGGTACGTGCCAATCTACTGGTACGAAGAAAGCGGAGAAACAGATGAGACTGTCTATCTAACTGGGTTCGCAATCGTGGACGCCTCAGACACAAACAAAATAGCATTAACAATAAACGAAGAAGGCATGACAAGCGAGCAGTTGGTGCAAAAAACGCGGTTAGACTTCATCGAACTGTTTGGCGTAACCGCCTATCTCGAACTGAGCGCCACGGTCTTGGGTAAATATGATTACGTGGAAGACGGCACAACATACATAGTCTTGCACGTTAACAACGCCACTTATCCATGGGTCGAGGCTGCCCCAAAAGACCTTACGACTACGCAATGGAACGAACTTTTGGCAACAGAACCAGCACAGGGCATTATTGCGCGCATAGAAAAACGCGGCGACAAGTGGATAATGACACACTTCGAAAACACTTATCTGCCATAGCCAAAACGCTTATCTGCGCGTTTTACGGAAACTATCGGCGCAGGTTAAGCCATGGATGGACACAAGGTGTGGCGGATCTGTTGGGGCTGCCGAGAGCTCTGCTTGCTGTTTACCAAGCTTTTCTCAGGTTTCGAACCATTCGCGGAATTGACGAATTGCTGCAAAAACGTCACTATCAGATGCGCCGAATTTAAGCGCTTCAATAAAAAACGCAAGCTTGCCAGAGCACAAAAACGGCAGGGCGACGCCCTTTAACGCATTAAAGTTTTTCTGCTCCAAAATTACACTATAAGAAAAGACCGACGTGATGCCAATGAAAACGGAAGAGACAAAAGCTGCAACCAAGGCTTTGAACGAACTGAATGAAAGCTGCAGTGACCTGTGTGGCGCGCTAAAAGGCACTGCCCGCGATATTGAGGCTGCCAAGAAGTTATGGCGAGCCGGTAACAAGTCTAGGCTTATAAAAATCGGAGCAGCCCTAATAATGTTTCCAGAACCTACATCGATAAGCGACTGGGTAGGCGCATGTTTCGTGGCGGCTGGCGCAGTTCAGAAAGGAATCCAAAATCGAGCCATCTTTCTCGAAGACGTAACGAAAACCTTCAAAAACACGCTGAAAGACGTGCGGACAGCCAAAAATTCTCTGTAGATTGCATCATGAGTCTTTAAATTATGGTCAGTGGCACGTACCAGAATTGCAGAAAGAGAAAATAAAGGTCATTTTGCAAGAGTCGGGATGAGGTTCGTTTTCTTCACAAAGTGCGGCATTGTTGAACCTGCCTCTGCGTCAATCTTGGGCGTACCGTTTGCTCCGATTTTTTGGCATATTAGGTTAAGTGAATCTTCAGTGAAGTTCAGCATTGCTTGCCCTTCGTTTGTGAGCTGATAGACTTTTCGCGGTCTTTCGCTTGCCATATTCCATTCGCTTGTGACGTACCTCTTTTTCTCAAGCAGCGCCAAAAGCGGATAGATCGTGCTTGGGCCGAAGTAGACGCCGAAGGATTTGCGGATTTTTATTATTATCTGATATCCGTGCATGGGCTGTGAGTTCAAGTATTGGAGAATTATCAAGTCTAGAAGACCTTTAGCCAATTTGACTTGAACTTCTTTTTGTACGTTTACCATGTTTTTACTTCCATGTTTGTGCTCAACAATTGTGTAGCAGGTTTCTGTTAAGCCGCATCGTGAGTCTTTATATAGACTAAACAACGATATAAATGTTCACGCATACAACAAGCATATAAAAGCGTGACAAGAAACTAATTTGCCATAATGAAAAATAATATGCCAACATGCGCTATGCTGAGGAAAACGCGTTTTGCTTCCGAGCAGAAGCCCATGAAGAAACTGTTCAACACAACTGCCAAAAATTGCTATGCACACAAAATTAGAAACGGTCTCTTGTGAACTCAAAGTTTGCGGTCATAAAAACGGCGCAAGCTTGCCACGTATTCTGTGAACACCAAGTCTTCGTTCTTTGGGAAGTACGTGAAATCCTGAGCTTTTTCATGAAGCATCTCAATTATTTTTGTTTCAATAATTTTTGCTCCTATCCCAAAGATTTGCTCCATTGCATTGGCAAAGTCTTCGATTTTGAGAGGGATCTCCTGCTTCTTAATCTTGAAAGTGTTTTCTAATTGGAAATAGAGGGCTTGTTTGCAGGAGTGCCCGAATGAAGAAAAAATCTCATCGATTGTCTCTATTATGATTGCGTCAAAGCTGCCTTTACATAATTTCTTTTTCTTTTCGCGAATTTGCAGTGTACATGGGATGCTTAAATTCGTTGTGTGCATCTTTTATTTTCACCTTGTGTAGTTTTGTAGAACAGTTAGTGTGTTCTACTCAGCTACGTATCACATCGTAAGATTTAATATATAACTTATTTTACCCGCCGATATATTCCGAAAATCGATATATCCCTGAAAAACTCACCTCTTTGCTCCCTCAGGCCATCAAAGTGCCTAGGGTTATGCTTAAACCAACAAGTGGAGATGTCGCCCGCAACTCACCTTTTTTCTCTGGGCGTTAACGAGGATTGGTAAATTTTAGTTCCGTCAGAATACTGTCATTCCGTCTTTTTTCAAAACCTCTATTGCGCTATCCAAGTCTTCTTCTCTAACAAGTATGTGATCAGTGGAATAAGCAGAAACGGCGAGAACAGGTATGTTCTTGTTCGCCAAGAGCGTAGAGACGTGAGAAAGAAAACCTGTTAAACCAAAAGGAAGCGTAACATCGAAAGTAATCAGTTTGAAGAACTTCTCTTCTGAAATGGACTGTAACTCAAGTCCTTCTTTGGCTATGACAGTAACCTCATTTTCATCTCTGATTATTGAAAATATTTCATCCGAAAATTTTGGAACTACTTTCAGTTTAGCTATGATGTATCTGTTACTATCCACGCTGAACTTCACATTCACTTTTTCCCTAAACTCACTAAACTTCACATAACTCACCGATTTGTTTCTTAGAGAACATGCAACATAAAAGGATGCGCCAAGATGGGGGTAAACATATAAATCTTGAAAACGCAAATCAGTTAGCAATTTAAAGGGAGGAAATAGACTTGTCAGGTTCAGAATCCTTTTATCCAGCCAAGTTTGTAGAAGCCCAAGTTACGCGTATCCGAGAAGTAATCGGCAAAGAGAAAGCTTTAGTGGCGGTTTCTGGCGGCGTTGATAGCACAACATGCGCCGTGTTAGTGAACAAAGCGATAGGAGAAAATCTAGTATGCATAATCATAGACGACGCTTTTATGCGCGAGGGCGAGACTGAACACGTGGCTGAGGTTTTGGCTAAAGAGCCGTTCAACGTTCAACTGAAAATAGTTAATGTTCGTGAACGATTCCTAACTGCCATGAAAGGCTTGAGGGATGCCGAAGAAAAACGGAAGGTTTTCCGTGAGACTTTCTACACAGTTCTAAGCGAGTTGGCTGAAAAAGAAAAGTGCCAGTTTCTTGTTCAGGGCACAATTCGCGCTGACATTATTGAAACATTGGGCGGGGTAAAAACTCAGCATAACGTTCTTGAGCAGATGGGCATAAACACCGTTAACCGTTACGGATTCAAAGTTGTCGAACCTTTGGTGACATTACTTAAAGGGCAGGTGAGGATGGTGGCACGGTATTTGGGTTTACCTGCCGAGTTCGCTGAGAGACAGCCTTTCCCAGGGCCTGGTTTGTCTGTTCGCATTGTCGGCGAGATTCGGCCAGACAAGTTGGAAACCGTCAAGAAAGCCACAGCCATAGCTGAGCGTGAACTAGCCAAGTTCGCGCCTGGCCAATACTTTGCCACGATCATTGATAATGAAGCAATAGAGGATTCTAGTATTATTCGCATTCAACAAACCGTAGCTCAGTTTCTGAATATTCCCTTAAGAAGCATTCAAATGCAATTTTTCGCAGACAAAGCTACTGGAGTTAAAAGCGGAAAAAGAAGTTATGGCAAAATAATAGGCGTAAAGGTCAAAGCCTTGAATGGTAAACTCTATCAAGCTTCTATTCAAAAACTGATCGCTCTTCAAGTGGGAATTACTGAAATAGATCTGACAATAGCGCGGGTACTTTATGCAATTGAGGACTTGCCTGAAAAGAAGCCTTATGTAGTTAGCTTAAGAGTTGTGCAAACCAAGGATTTCTTGACCGCTGAAGTCGCTGATATACCGTGGGCAACGTTAGGCGAGATTGCCGAAGAAATCATCAAGAAATGCCCGAATGTCTCGACGGTTTACTACGATGTTACGCCGAAGCCTCCAGCAACGATAGAGATGGAATAATACTGGAGATGCCTCCCGCAAAATTTTCTTTTTTCTGGTTTTACTTTGTTGCCAAGAGTGAAAGCAAGGTTCTATCTATAAGAAAGGGAGGAGGGCAGGTCTCCGAGAACGTAAGCGCCGGGAGTTAGGTTTAAACCCACGTTTAAATTTCACGAGTAGCGACTGCTACAAAAATAAGAAGAAAGAAATTGCAACCTAGATTGGATTTGAACCCGAGAGGGTCCACCTTAAAAGCCAAAATAAGTCCTTGAGTTAAATTTAAATTGCGATTGCTTGAATATGTTTCAAATACAAGGAGCTTTCACAGAAACGGGCGATACCATGATTATGAGCAGAAACCGAATGGGATTCTGGTTAGCAGTCCTTACCGCTGGACTGACTGCAATATCCTTCTCGATCGGTATCTTTGGCACTCCATTAAACAGTTATCCTTATCCCTACTTGGCCCCATTCATTCCAGTCGATTTCGCGTGGCTCATTCCAGCGTTTATTCTGATGCCTGTATTCGTCGCGTTGACGGCTTCCATCCATCACATTACACCGAATGAAAGGAAGATTTTCAGCCAAATTGCACTATCTTTTGCTATAATATGCGCAACCGTGTTGATGGCGGACTTCTTTATTCAGTTGACTGTGGTTCTGCCCAGCACCTTAAAAGGAGAGACGGCAGGTCTATCCCTCTTCACAGAGTACAATCCTCACGGTGTATTTGTTGGTCTTGAAGCTCTAGGCTACTTGATGATGAGCACATCTTTCCTATCTCTTGCCCCTATCTTCAATGAAGGAAGACTACAAAAATCTATCCGAGGGCTTTTTGTGGCAAGCTTCGTCTTGGCGGTCAGTTCTCTTGTCGGTCTTTCCCTAGCCGGGTATGACATCGTCTATTTTGAATTGATTATTATCTCTGTAAACTGGACAGTACTAATAGTTTCAGGAATTTTGCTGGGTGTCTTATTCAGGCGCGCTACTAAGAGCTAATCAATGGCGGCTTACTGTCTTTTTGCTTTCTTCAAAATTCGACTCCTGAACGAAAAAAATTGCACATTAGAAAGCATTTTCAAGGAATAATTGTCTCAATTTCCTTTGAATAACGCGCTTAAGAGCATCACGCGGTAAATTTAAACCTAACTGTGAAATAGGATACAAACGGAAAACGTCAAAAACAAAATAGCAAGTTATTTGCCTAAAACAAGCAGCAAACCAGCAAGAAACAAGCAAAAATTAAGCAAGAAAAGCGCCGGGGGTGGGATTTGAACCCACGCGGCCCCGAGAGGCCACAAGCTGCTTGGTGCTTTACGCGGCATCTCCAGGCTTGCTCCATACCTGGCTAGGAGACCCCGGCAGCGCTTTTCGCTTATTGATGCATGCGCGGTTTTATTATAGTTTCTTCACGCCACATAAACCTTTACCGAAGACAGCCACGCGGCTACTGGCGTGCAGGGCGCAGCTTTCCGCTTATAAACAGGAGAACAGATATTGAAATTGAAACGTGAGGAAGTGCGGTCATGAAAAAGCCCAATCCAAAGTCAAAAAGCGATGCCCCGAAAAAGCCGAGTTACCTGTGGCTTGACGAGCTCAGCACCACAGAGGCGCAGCAAGCCGCCAAGGCGGGCGCCGTTGTCATCTTTCCAGTCGGAAGCGTAGAAGAACACGGCAAGCACCTGCCGCTTTGCACCGACAGCCTTGAGGCAGAGTACACGGCGCTTGAGGTGGCTGAGAAAACGGGCTGCCTTGTGGCGCCGCCGTTCAGGCACGGAATCTGCAATGCAGGGCGGAATTTTCCTGGAACCATCTCTATCGAGTTTGATACGCTTTACCGTGTAGCGCGGGATGTTCTTTCGGAACTTGTGCGCAACGGGTTCTGCAGAATCATCGTGCTGAGCGGTCACGCTGGGCAATCGCACATGGTGGCGCTGAGGATGGCAGCCCAAAACGTCGTGCTGCAGAACGAGGGCGCAGGCGCTGAGAGAAAGACGCGGATAATGGTGCTGTCCGACTTTGACTTCGCGTTCGAGCTGAGGGGCAAAGAGTTCTCGGAGAAAGACGGTCACGCGGGAACCATTGAAACTTCACGAATGATGGCAATCAAGCCTGAGTTGGTGAAAGGCAAAGGCGAAGCCAGTTTCCCGCAGATGCCCAGGTTCGAAGTCGTTGCGCACCCGGAGCAGTATTTTCCAAGCGGAGTGATGGGCGACCCAACAGCGGCTTCCGAAAGCAAAGGCAGGCTAATCAACAAATATGTAATAGAACAGGTAGCAAAACTTGTGGAAGAGCTTGCAAGCAACTGAAGGCGCTTAGTTTTGGAGGCATCTGCGGCGCGCGCGGTTCCTCCTCACCCAACCTATGGCTATCAGGACAACACATGCGGCTACAAGAGACAAAACAATCCAGAGCGCAAAGTTACCCATAACCCCCGGGCTGTCAAGAGCCATCAATCGGACATCGCCGGGTATTATTCTTATGCAATACACCGAGGGAATTTCCGCGATTTGTGGCAGCACCTGTTTTTCGACCCTTAGGCAAATCGATGGACTTAACGTGCTTGCATAGAAATACGTGTGAGGAATCTCGGACAGCAGTGCCGCTGCGCGTTAATTGGATCGGTACACTTGGAAAATTTTTCCAGCATCGTCAGTTGAGTTGTCTCCAAAAAGCTGCATTGCCTCCTCCACGTCTGTCACGTACACCTCTATGTACACCGTTGATTCAGAAAAGTACAACTGTGACTCGTCCATGGGAAAAATTTTCTTAGTCCAGTCAGCCGTCACGTTGTATTCAGCGAGGCGAGTTTTCATCTGGTCAAAAAAAGGCATCTGTCGAGCATCTACATTTGGAGGCAGTTCCTGCGCTCCCACTACGGCTACACCAGTCTGCAGCAACGTTGAGACTGCAAACAGGCTAAGAAGCAATAGTACACGTACGGTGGCTTTTTCCATTTTGGCGCACTCTTTAGCGTTATTCTAGTTACTTTTTGGCAGGGAAATACTTTGCTCTATGCTTTAGAACACGCGCCTGCGAGAACAGTGGTTTCTAGGCTATCGTTTTTCTGCTATTAACACGCGGTAGCCGCTTTCCCTCGCCAGAACCCGAAAGTTGCCGAACGCCTCGCAGAAGAGCGCAGGCAGCGTTTTCTTGCCAATCTTCGACTGGATAACCATCTGAAACGTTGCCTTGAACGCCATAACGGCGGGTGCTCCTCTTATCATGGCTTCGATGGTTTTCATGCCTGCGCTCACGGGCGGATTCGACAGGACACAGTGGAAAACCAATCCCTCAACGGGCTCGTACAAGCTGCCTTGCTTCACCTGAGCGTTTGGTACGTTGTTTTTTTCCACGTTCTGCCTTGCCAACAGAACAGCACGACGATTCACGTCCGTGAGGGTCACGTGCAGTTTTGGGTTGGAAGAGGCAGCCACGATGCCGACGGCTCCGTAGCCGCAGCCCACGTCGAGAACGCAGCCTTGGTCTGGCAGAATCATGGATTCGATGAGCACACGCGTGCCTAGGTCTACTCGTTTGGTGCTGAACACGCCTGAGGCAGTGATGAACTCGAAGGTTTTGCCGCGGAGCTGCGTGCGGACTAGGCCAAACTTGGCTTCTGACCGCGGTTGTTCAGCGTAGTAATGTTCTGCGCTGCGGTGTTTCTCGGTCATTTTTTGCGGCCACTTTTCCAGGTTCTCAGGTATGTTCCTCTGGGCATGAGGACTCTCTGCGGGGTGGCTACGGTTCCATGGTTTATGTTCAGAATCTCTTCTGTGGACAAGGTTGCCGTCGCCAAGGCTACTGCCTCGTCTTTCAGCGTCATCAAAGCCACCATCGAATCCTTGGCTATGCCGCTCTCGACGGATAGAACGCCTGGCGCAGTGAGGTTGGCTCCGTGGCAGAGGGCGTCAACGGCTGAGTCTCGGACCACGATTTTCGGAGTCAGCGCCAGCGCCGTTTCCATGGGTTGAATGAATTCGCGCAGTATCTTCGGGTCCTTCTTCTCCTGCCACTCGCCGAACCAGTAAGCCACATCGTGCAGGGTGACGCGGTCTTTGTCGTTTTCGCTGAAGGATCCTGAACGTGTCCTTCGGAGTTCCTGCATATGGGCGCCTACGCCGATGATTTCGCCTACGTCGTAGCAGAGTTTGCGTATGTACGTTCCGCCTTCGCAGCCAACCTTGAAGAGAACATTCCGCCCGTCCATCTCAATGAAGTCTATGTAGTATATGCGTCTAGTGCGTAGTTGTCGTTTAACCGAAGACCTCAGCGGAGGACGCTGATAGATAACGTCTTCAAATTCCTCCAGAACCTTTCTGATGCGCTCTTCTTTGGCGTCTCCGTGAAGTTTCATCACGCAAACGTATTCTTTGCCGCTGTAAAGAAACGCCTGAACGATTTTTGTAGAGTCCTCTAAGGTGATTGGCAACACGCCTGTTACCTTTGGGTCTAGAGTGCCGCCGTGACCTATACGCGTCAAGTGCATGATTTTTTTTGTCCACGCGGCGACTTCGTGGCTTGTTGGTCCAGCTGGCTTGTCCAAGTTTATTACGCCGTATCGAATGTAGTCTTCAGCTGGTCTTTCATGGGGTTTGCGCCCATACTTTGGGTCCGTGGTGTCTTCGGTTTTTATTAGCAGTTCATGTTTGGTTTCCCATGGAGGGGCTGTTCTCGGCATGTGAAATTGTACTCTCCTCTGGATGTAGAAAAAGAGGCTAGGAAGTATAAGAGTTTAGACTATTTTTCAATCTGCGCCATTTCTTCCAGTTTGCCAGCAGTCTCTAAAATTGCGTTCACTTCCTCGTCAGATGCCCCTCTTGTGATTTCGATTCTGTCTTGGAGAGGCGAAACATGGTTTATGTTGACTCTTCTTCTTTTCACGCCAGTAACTTTTTTTGGTCCAGTTATTAGCACGAAGCTTTTGTCCATAACGTCGATTATGACGCATTTTCTTCCAGTTTCACGACCAACCAGTTTTACGCAGATTCTGCCAACTTCTATAGCAGGCATTCCTTTCAGACTCCTATGAAAACGCACATAAATGAGACACCAGCGGATATTTAAGCATGACATTCACAGACCAGACGGAACGACTGAAACAGCAGTCAAAAGACTCTGGTAATCTAGGCGGTTGCGGCTATTTTCTCGGTGTGCAGGATTTTTGTTACAAGCTCTTTTCCCAAGTTCTTTGACGCGTCCAACACTTCTATTCCGATGATGCGCCCGTTCTTGTCAAGGTCTATAATCACGTTTTCTGCAAGCTCCTCGCTTATGTCGTACTTGGCTTTTCTGAACCAGATGTACATCGCGTCGGCTTTTTGGTCGTATTCCACTCGCACCATCAACGTCACGGTCTCCTTGTCCAGTAACTGTAACCACGGTTATTTTATCATTGACATTTCCGCTTAATATAGGCTGTTTGACGCACTGAGCATAAAACACTTGCTGCACTTCTACCTTGCTAAGCGGAACTTCAATTAGAGAAACTGCAGACTGAACCTTCAATTCTACCTTGGTTTCAGCCTTTATATAAGGGGGCTATAGTTTTTTCCACGCGCTAGAGTTCAAAGCTTACTCGCTATCAACTCATGAATCTCTTCACCACTTCGTAGAGCACGCTTGTTCCGAAAACAAGGTTTTCTACGGAGATGCGCTCGTCTATGCCGTGCTCTCTCTTAACTATCTCATCGTACGGTTTATCTGGGCGCATGGGCTGAAAACCGTAGCACACGCTGCCCATTTTTCTGAAGAAACGAGAGTCTGTTCCGCCAGTCATAAGCATCGGCGTTACTCCGCAGTTCGGTTCAAACTCCTCAAGAACGCTTTTGATAACGTCATAAAGCGGCGTTTCCGTTAGCGATTCTGAAGGCTCATTCTTTTGTATTTCTTCGAAGGTAAGC
>DATDQZ010000126.1:0-6654 GCA_035292005.1 Bathyarchaeia archaeon
TCTGTTCCGCCAGTCATAAGCATCGGCGTTACTCCGCAGTTCGGTTCAAACTCCTCAAGAACGCTTTTGATAACGTCATAAAGCGGCGTTTCCGTTAGCGATTCTGAAGGCTCATTCTTTTGTATTTCTTCGAAGGTAAGCTTCTCCGCGTCAATGTCTTTGAGCAGGTTTTTGATGAGCTGCAAAGTTTCTGTTGTATTTTGTCCTGGAAGTATTCTGCAATCAAACACGGCTTCACACTCCGAGGGAATCACATTTTCTTTCACTCCGCCGTGAATTATCGTAGGCGTGATAGTCATCCTGATTCTCGGTCGAATTTCCTCCGCAAGAGGCTTCGCGGTCTTGGCTAACTCATCCAAAACCTGGTCGCTTAGCGCGGGATTTGCAAGCAAACGCGAAAAAAACTGTTGCAAACTCGCGTCTTCCCCTGCAAGCCCATTAAGAAACTGTTTCACAGTCGGAACAAGCAAGATCTGTGAACGGTAGTTTCCGAGTTTGTCTACGACTTTGTTCATGCGCATTATAGCATTGTCTGCTACGTCTGGCATGGAACCGTGACCAGGAGTACCTTTTGCCTTTACCTTGAACCACAAGATTCCCTTTTCCGCCGTCTGCACCGTGTACACGTTCTTGCTTTGGGTTGGAATTGCTAATCCTCCACCTTCGTTCAGAACGTAATCGGCGAATATTTTTTGCGGATAGTTGCGAAGAAGGTAATCTGCGCCTGCCAAACCGTCTTGCTCTTCGTCTGCTGTCGCAGCCAATAAAACATCGCCCTTGAGTTTCACGTTGTTTCTTTTCAAAAGCTTCATCGTCATCACCTCAATAGCCGTCATGCCTTTCATATCTAAAGCACCGCGTCCCCAAACAAAACCATCTTTCACAACACCACTAAATGGGTCTACACTCCACTCTTCCGCGTTAGCCACAACCACATCTAAATGCGAAAGCAGAAGCAAACTGGGTTTTTCGCCCGTTCCCTTCAAGCGAGTGATGACGCTGCCTCTGCCAGGCGCAGACTCGAAAAGTTCGCATTTAAAGCCTTCTTTGCTCAGGTGCCCAGCCAAGTATTTGGTTGCTTCTGTCTCGTTGCCAGGCGGATTGGTTGTGTTAATGTGAATTAAATCGCTTAGGAGATGTGTAACTTCTTCTTCAACTTCCTTCAGTAACTTAACCTGCATTTCATTCATCACTTGTTACAGTTTTAAGAATCGTTCGATTCTCTTAAGACTTTCTTGCAACCTTTATTTTATGTTGATAATTTGCTGAAACTTGCATGATGTTTATATATGAGCTAGAAATGTTTACTGTTTAATCAGGTTGATAGGAATGAAGGAACTAAAACCCATAGATTACAAACTTTTGTTCGAGTTGATGAAAGATTCCCACAGAAGCGACAGGCAACTAGCCAAAGCTTTAGGAATCTCTCAACCCACCGTAACCCGAAGAAGAACCATGCTTGAAGAAAACTACATTGAAGGATACACCATCATACCGAAGTTCGGGCAGATCGGGTTTGAAATTGCCGCGTTCACTTTTCTAAAAAGCAAACTTAAACAAAAAACAGGCCAAGAAAAAAGCGAAGCCCTAAAAAAGCTAAAGGAGTGGTACATGAAGCAGCCGAACGTGCTCCTCGTTCTGGATGGACGAGGAATGGGCTGGGACGCCGTTTGCGTTTCCCTTCACGAGAGCTATTCAGATTTTGCCGAATTCATAAGAACGCACGATTCAGAGCTTTCAGACTTAATAATTGAAAGCCAAACTTTTCACGCGGACTTAAAGCCTGGAGTGACAATCAAACCTTTCAGCTTGAAGTATCTGGCAAAGCCAAAACAATAAAAAATTGTTGGTATTCCACGCGCTTTTATCATAAAGCGTTTCTGTTTTTCCATTCTTCTTGAAGCTTCGTTGCAAGTTTACCGTCTTCTAGAATAAGTGCGCCGCGGTAACCGCAGTTCCTGCACTGCCAGAGTGACCAAAGTTGAGGCAGTCCCGATGCCCAGAAGATGCCGATTGAGCCACATTTTGGACAGAATTTGAATGAACGCTTGATGGATTTTGGCTTTCGGGTTTTTTCTGCGGTGCCAATCAATGCGCGTCACTGGTGACCTTTCTTTTTCATGGTCTTCTTGAGTAGCCTTTTCTTTGGAAGTTTGGGTTTTTTCATGCGTTCTGCGTCTGTTACGGCCAAAACTTGTCCCCATTAAACTTTTGTTTTTGTGTCTTTTAAAGTTGATGCACGCTGCATTCATGTAAAAATCTCGCCAACACGATTTAAGTAGTAAATGTGAATATTTATTATCTTTAACCTCATTTATTCTAAGAAACGTAAACTCGTTCCTGCAGGGGGGGTTGGTTTGATGACTAGCGAGCAAGCACAGATTTCACGCGAAGTGCCTAGTTATAAAGCAATCAAGACTGTGGGTTTAATATCCGACACGCACGTGCCCGTGAGGGCAAGATGCATTCCCAAGATGGTTTTCAAGGTTTTTGAGAACGTGGATTTTATTGTGCACGCGGGTGATCTGGTGAAATTGGCTGTCATTGACGAGTTGGAGCAGCTTGCGCCTGTTTTGGCCGTTCACGGCAACATGGATGGCCCAGAAGTCAGCGGCGCTTTGCCTAAGCTTAACTCCCTTAAAATTTCTGATTGGAAAATCGGCGTTATGCACGATCCGAGTACTTTGTGGGGAATGGGCAAAATGCGGGAAATCGCCAAGCGGAACGGTTTTAACGTGTTTGTTTATGGGCACACGCATAATTCCAGCATAAAATGGGAAGGAAAAACCTTGTACATAAACCCTGGAAGCCCCACAAACCCCATTCCTTCATTCATAAACAAGCCTTCAGTGGCTTTGTTAAAGGTAACGAAGGAAGCCATAACGTCCGAAATAATCCACATTTAAGTAGTTCGGTGTTCCTTGAAGTTTCCTACAATCTTGTAATTGTGGATGAAAGTGCAACTTGATTTTGGTTCATAAGAATTAAAGAAAAAGTTGTTGGAACGAATGGGTTTTTTGAATTATCATGAAGGTAGAATTGTGAGATAAAGGCGCAGGTATAGAAGAACGCCGAGGAACAGTGCGGTCAGCCACAGGATTAGAGTGACGCGCATTAGCTTCTTTCTTGGAGCACAATACTGCAGTGACTTTTGTAAGCGCCAAGAGGTGACTATAAAAATGCCAAGAACTTCTGCTAAAATTCCCATGGCGCCGTGAACAATGGCGATGATTGAGACTGCGTCTGAAATATTTGTTAAAAAGTAGGGGATAAAACCGATGACGAAAGAAGGTATCATGACCAGTAATATCGTAATGGTGTGGAGCACAACGGCGAGAAGCATCGTCATTCCGTGCTGGCGAAACTTCTTCCTCCTTTTTAGTCCTATGCTGCCGAAAAGTAAAACGAGAATGACAATCTGAAGAACCAAGCTGACAGCAGCGAGAACAAAGGCGTCCATGAATTCCACTGCTAACATGTTTAGAGTGATAAATATAAAAACTTCACTTTAACTCACCTCTCCTCAGCGTCCAAGAGTCGTTTCACAACGAGTTTTAAAAGCAATTTTCGTTCACAATAGTGACCGTGAACAATACTGGAGGTTCACAAGGTTGGAACATTGTAGAAACCCTTGGAAGAACAAGTGCAAAAGCGAAAATATCAAACTCTACATTTTCTTTAAAGGGCAAAAACGGCCTATCTGCAGGCAGTGTTGGAGTAGCATAGCGGATAAAGAACTTGACTGGTGAGGGCACGTATGGAAAATTTTGGTTTAAACAGTGCCAAATCTTTTTTGGGAAAAAACGTGAACCTGCACCTGAAAGACGGGTCAGTGATAATAAACGTGCAGTTGACTGGAATTCGAAAGGGCGACTTTGGGAAAGGAAACTTTGTTGAATATGTTCCGTATGGGAACCGCAAGATTGGTCAGATACCGTTGAGAAGTGTTGCTTGGGCAGAATTGTTGAATCTGGTTTTTATGCAGACAGCAGGTTGAAGCGTGCGATGCTCATTTTTCTAAAAGAAACAGTGAAAAAACAGAAATGCCCGAGAGAGTAACGGATTATGAAATTGGAGGACGAGTATGCTGCCTAAAGTTATTGTCCACAACTCGATAAGTTTGGATGGTTCTCTTACCAGTTTTGAGCCAAATATGGAGTTGCATTATCAGATTGCGGGAAATTACAAGCCAGATGCTCACTTGATTGGCTCGAACACTGTTAAAGTAGGCATCGAGTTGTACGAGGAAGGAGTGCCTTCAGAGGAGAAAGGGGATTTTGAAAAGCCAGAAAGAGCTAAGCGTCTTCCTTTGTGGGTTATACCTGATACGGCAGGAGCGTTGAAGGGGTTACTTCACACTTGCAGGCGCTTTGAGTACTGCAGGGACGTTGTTGTGCTGGTATCGGAAGAAACGCCTGAAGACTATCTTGCGCATCTCAGAGAGAGGAATTATGATTATCATGTGGTTGGTAAGCGACATGTGGATTTGAAGTTGGCGCTTGAGTTGCTTTCGGAGAAGTATAAGGTGAAGACTGTGCTGGCTGATACTGGCAGGATATTGGGTAACTTGCTTTTGGAGCAGGGTTTAGCGTCTGAGCTTAGCTTGTTGGTTCATCCGGTTATTGTTGGGAAAGGAGCGTACACTATTTTTGGCAACATCGGTAAGGGCATTAATCTGAAGTTGCGGAAGCAAGAGACTTTGGGTAAGGGGTATGTGTGGTTAGTTTACAAGATTGCCAAATGAAGCTTATGCTGATGCTGCTTTAAGTGCGGTGTAAACAAAAGCTGAATATAGTGGCTGAATGAAGATACGTTTATGCGTTGTTTGCGCTGTGGGCTATGCTGCAGAGAAACAGAAATGCTGCTTGCTAATGCGGATATTGAGCGTTTAGAGAGGAAAGGCTACAGCAAACAGTTTTTTGCACGGTTTGACAGAGAAGGCTACGCTAAACTGCGGAATCAGCAGGGCTACTGCGTTTTTTATGACGTTGAAAAGCGACGCTGCAAGGTTCACGCTGATAGACCTCTTGGTTGCCGTATTTACCCAGTAGTTTACGATGAAGCGAAAGGGATAGTGGTGGATGACGTCTGCCACGCTCAAAGCACGGTGACTGAAAAGCAAAAGGCGAAAAGAGGCAAAAAAGTGCTCAAACTTCTGGAAAAGATAGATGCCGAAGCCAAAAAGAGACGTGCATAATCTGTTCCAGTTTTTTATCTGCAGTTGTGTTCTCTAGCGCGTGGAAAAACTTATACCCCCTCTATAAATAGGTTGAATTAGAGGTTGATTCTACGAAGAGTTGAGCGGCACTAGCGCTCTCACGAGCCTATAGCCCCCTTATATAAAGGCTGAAACTAAAATGGCGCCAATACTTGAAACGGTGCCTGCAGCACATTCTCGGTACTTTAATCCACCCAACAGTTTTAAATAAGTCTTGGCAAACCTTTCAGCGGTGAATTACATGCCCTGCACGGTTATCGTTGGCGCCTTCTGGGGAGACGAAGGCAAAGGAAAAATAATCTCTTACCTCGCCCTCAAAGACAAATTGGATTTTTGCGTGAGAACAGGCTCAGTGAATGCTGCCCACACAGTTTGGATGGAAGGCAAACGCTACGCTTTGCACATGGTTCCAGCTGCCTTCCTTCATGAGAAATGCCGCTTACTAATCGGTGCAGGAGCTAATGTTCAGGTCGCAAGGTTCCTTGAGGAAGTTGAGTTGACAAAAGTCAGAGACCGCATGGGCGTGGACCAGCAAGCCTCGATAATCGAGGAAAAGCACGCGGTTCAAGACAAGACTAGCGCTCATCTGAAAGGCTTAGGCACCACTGGCTGGGGCGTGGGACCAGCCCTTGAGGAACGCGTGAGAAGAACAGCCAAACTCGCCAAGGACATTCCTGAGTTGCAGCCGTTCTTGGCGGATGTGACAACGGAAATTAATGAAGGCATAGATTCTGGAAAGAAAGTTCTGTTGGAGGGAACTCAGGGTTTCATGCTTTCACTTTATTATGGAACATACCCGTACGTGACCGGAAGAGACACGGGCGCCGCCGCCATATGCTCCGAAGCAGGAGTAGGACCAACAAGAGTTGACGACGTTCTCATAGTGTACAAGTCCTTCATGACCCGCGTGGGCGCTGGACCCCTGCCAGGCGAATTGACAAAGGAAGAAGCCATAAAAAGAGGCTGGTTTGAAACTGCCGCTGGAACTGGCCGCGATAGGCGCTCTGCACCATTCGATTTCGAATTAGCCAAGAAAACCGCGAAAATTAACGGTGCAACACAAGCCGCCGTGACAAAACTTGACAGCATGTTTCCCAAGTGCCAAGGCGCGAGAAAATTTGACGCCCTCCCCAGCGAAGCAAAACAGTTCGTAAAGGAAATTGAAAACCGAACAGGGATACCCGTGGTTTTAATCGGCACAGGACCCGAAGCCTTAGACATAGTCGACAGAAGAAAATAGTACGCGTTTGAAGTGCATCGTGAAAGCAGCGGAACTTTTATCTAAAGCTGCTGAAATGTCATTTTAGAGGTTGAACAAAATGCTGAAATCTAAAGGTTATAGTAAGGCTTCAGCTAGCCTTCTCGCACTCTTATTTGCGGCAGGATTGCTCGTTGGAGGATTAGCGAGTTTTTACATAAACTTTCAAGAAATCAAC
>DATDQZ010000127.1:0-12406 GCA_035292005.1 Bathyarchaeia archaeon
CTGAGGCGCGCAGAAGCCCGCCTAGCAGCCCAACAGTTGAACGCAACAGCCACAGGAAAAGACGCTGGATGCCTATGCGCATAATCAACGTGAACGCGTAAAACCGTGATTTTTCCGCCCAACCCCATAGGACCAATCCCAGTCATGTTTGCTGCCTCCAAGATTTCCCGCTCTAACTCTGCAAGCCTACGATCCGCGTTAGCTTCGCCTAAAGGTCTAAGCAATGCTTTTTTAGCCAGTTTCATCGCTACGTCTGCTCCGCCTCCGACGGCAACTCCCAGAATAGTCGGCGGACAGGGCTGAGCTCCCGCCTTAATCACGGCGTCAATAACGAACCTTTTAAGTCCCTTTACTCCCTCGCTTGGAACTAGCATTCCAATGGCGGAAACATTCTCTGAACCTCCGCCCTTCAACATGACTATCAGCTCTAAGCTGTCGCCCTGCACGATTTCCCAGTGCAGATACGGCACAAAACGTCCAGTATTGTCTCCGCTGTTCTTCTGGGTGAACGGGTCAACAGCGTTGGGTCGAAGAGGAATCTCCCTCGTGGCTTTTCGCGTCGCCATCACAAGAGCCGCCTCTACGCCGTCTAAATTTTTCACTTGAGAGCCAGCCTTAACATAGAATGTTACAGTTCCAGTGTCTTGACACACGGGCGCCTCGTGTTTCTCGGCTAATACGATGTTTTCTAAAATGGCTTTTAACTGCGTTTTTCCAGTTTCGCTTGTCTCTTCCGCATAAGCTTTTCGCAGTGCCTCTTTAACATCTTCAGGCAGGTAGATAACCGCCTGTTTAATGAGGTTAAAAGCTACGTTTTCCACAATGCTTAGCTGTTTCAAAGCTGATTCCACTCATTCATCAGCCGTTCTTCTATAAAACATGGTTCACACTTATAACTTGACATCCCCTTAAAACTGGAAAACACGGCGACTTTTACTTTAACTCACCTCTCCGTAGATTAAACGCTCTTATGTTTCGCGTATTTTAAATATAGCTTTCCGCAACTGTTTTCTCTGGTTACAATTCACGAGCGTGAGATTGATGTCAGAAGACACGGACGCAGAAAGCCAAGAGAGCGTATCACCGAAAAAGAAGTACGAGTTTATAGAGGACCTTCCAGGAGTCGGTCCAGCCACAGCCCAGAAACTGCGCGAACTCGGCTATCACACTGTTGAATCTTTGGCTATGGCTACTGCCCGCGAGCTGGAACCAGTTGGCGTCAGCGAAAAAAAGGCTTTCACAATCATCGAAGCAGCCCGCTCTTCTATCGGCATTAGTTTTGTGCGGGCTGATGAACTTTTCAAGATGCGGCAGACTGTTTTGCGTTTAACCACGGGCAGCAAGGCCTTGGACAATATTGTTGATGGCGGTTTGGAAACTCAGACCATAACCGAGTTCTACGGTGAGTATGGCAGCGGAAAGAGCCAGATCTGCCACCAGCTGTGCGTGAACGTTCAGTTACCCCCAGAGCGTGGAGGGCTTAACGGCGCCGCATTGTACGTGGACACTGAGAACACCTTTAGACTTGAGCGGATTGTGCAGATGTCTAAGCATTTGGGTCTTGACCCTGAACACGTGATTAAGAACATTATTTACGCTGAAGCGTACACTTCGGATCACCAGATGTTTCTTTTGGAAAATGCTGACGAAGTGATCAAGACAAACAATGTGAAGTTGATTATCGTAGATTCGTTGACTGCCCATTTCAGAAGCGAATACATTGGACGGGAAATGTTGGCGCCTAGGCAACAGCGGCTGAATAAGCACATGCACAAGCTAATTGGTTTAGCCAGAGCTTTTAACGCTGTGGCTGTTGTCACTAATCAGGTCATGGCTAAGCCAGACGTGTTCTTCGGCGATGCGGTTTATCCCATCGGTGGGCACATTGTGGGACACACGAGTCACACGCGTATTTACCTTCGGAAAGCGTCCCACGGTCCTGTGCGCATTGCCAGACTAGTTTCAAGCCCGTACTTGCCCGAAGGCGAGGAAATACTTAAAGTAACCGAAAACGGAATAGAAGATGTCTCTGAAGAGGAGAAAGCAAACAAGCCTCGTGGTCGCTAACCATGCCTATACCTCAAGCCTTAGTCACGCGGTACTTCCAGCTTCTCGTTAACAGGCAGTTTACGGAAGCGGAACGGGAGTTGGAAAGGCTTAAACAGAAAATGCAGAAGACGGAGTGGAACAGAGGCTACTTTCGAGCCTTGTACGGCATGTATCTTTCGCGGAAAACTAACGGTGACGAGTACTCGCTCTTTTCAAAGCTGGACTTAAGCGACAAAGTGGCTCTGCACACGTATAGGCGAGAGTTTCTGGATCACACGAGAAATGGGCTTCACGGAGACTTTGACCGCGGCTACTTCTCAGCTTGGGCTGACTGCATGCGCATCCTTGCCCGAATGGATATCCCGAACCCTCAGAGCAGCAATAATAAGGATAATGAAAAGGAAAAGTTGGAAACGCTGAAAAGCGACAAAAGCCAAGCTACGATAGCCAATTTTCTGAAAGACATAGAAGAGGAATAGACCGTCAGGCTATGCTTGCTTACGTTATTCCTTCAGAGAGAGTGAATGTCAGTATCCAGAAGACTAGCCATGTGAAGAAGTATACGCCTATGCCCATCGTCATGATTTTTGACTGCTTCTCCACCTTAGCCCTGAATTTGGCTTTGAAAACGTAGTAGGATATTAGGTAAATGAGCAGGGCTACGGTTAAGCTGTTGAAGAAAAAGACGTAATTAGTTTCTTCTACTGGATTCTGCAAAGCGCCAGCCGCCTGATTCCAGACTGCGCCTAAAAGTCCGGCAACTGCGCCTAACGCCACTCTTGCACAGTATATTAGTATCAGTGGTTTCACAGAGCTTCAGTCCTATGAGATTATATTTTGAATCTACATTAAGAAGCGCGTAATTATAAAATTGTTTCTATTGCTGATGCACAATTTTCTTTCCCCAAGATGATGTTCTCATGCCTTGACGCTTGCACTCAGCTATTCTGAGAATCGTAGGCGGCGCTTTGGGAACTTTAGACTACGATTTTTTCTTTTGTCCTGTTATGCAGCTGCCAAGACGCAAAAACGGTTATTGCCACCACAGCGATTGAGCCGTATACGGAGAAGAGGTTTGTCAGTGCTAAAAAGTTGTTGGAGAAATGAAGAGCAACTGCCACCAAATAGAAAGGCAACGGTCTCTTTGTGGCGATGCCATAAGCGGTTATTGACGCGCTTGCTGGATGGAAAAAAAGTCCAGGTAACCTGTTGACTATCGGTGTTCCTAACGCAAACACGTATGCCAGTAATTCTACGATTCCGAATCCCAAGCCCACACACAATGCGAGGTTGACGATGGATCTTTCGGTTTCGCCATGGCGATAGAAAAGAGGGAAAGCCTTTGAAAATTCTTCGATGAAGGGTGCGAAAACTGCCGTTGAGACCAAAGTGGCAGAGAACGCATCAAAGCCGACTAGCAAAACGTCTGCATATTGAGCGATAAAAAGGGTGAGTGGAACGCTCGTGATTACTCCACAGAGAAAAAAGAACACCATCTCCCTCGCGCCTGGTTTATGAAGTTGAATTACAACTTCGTCCTGTTTCATTCTATAATGCCTCAGAGGCTGTTGCTAGCGATTAGGCAGAATCACATGTTAAAAGCTTTCGCAGACGCAGTGCACGCTGACTGTGAGAATGATTATTTATAGCCGCCTAAGTTTATTAGATTCCAGAGCGTGATGTGAGGCCCTTTGTCCAAGAAAGAGTTTACAAGCTTTGACGCGTCCGCTGTAGTCCATGAACTGAAAGACGCACTCGTAAATTCTCGGGTCAACAACGTTTACCAGCTGGACGCTAAGACTTTGCTTTTGAAGTTGCACAAGACGGACAAGCCTCCGCTACGACTTGTGATGGAAGCGAGCAGACGATTACACTTAACCGCTTATGCCTTGGAAACACCTCTTGCGCCGCCTGCGTTTTGCATGGCGCTGAGGAAACACCTGCGAAGCGCGTGGCTATCAGGCGTGGAGCAATACGAGTTTGAAAGAATCATCACCTTCTATTTCAGGACCAAAACGGGATTGCTGCGGCTTATTTTGGAGCTTTTCGGCGAAGGCAACATCATCTTGACCAGCGAAAAAGGCGAGATTTTGCAGGCTTTGATTTTCAAGCATATGCGCGACCGCAACATTCTCCGCAATGAGGTTTTTCAGTTTCCGCCTTCCAGCGGGAAAAACCCCTTTAAAGTGACAAGGGAAGAGCTGGAAAAGGCTGTGAAAGACTTTGGAGAGGTTGAAGTTGTCAGGGCGATAGCGCGTTTCCTAAGCGTGGGCGGCGTTTACGCGGAAGAAGTCCTGCTTAGGGCTAATGTGGAAAAAACCAAGCACTGCAATGCCTTAACCAATCCCGAAGTCAACGCCATCTTTGATGGGCTTCAAAGTTTGCTTTCAACCATTTCCAGCTTCAAAATGGAGCCTAGAATAGTTTTGGCTGAAGATGGCAGTTTTCTCGACGTTGTACCGTTCAGGCTTAAGCGCTATGACGTCTTCAAGTCTCAGCCTTACAGCAGTTTCAATGAAGCTTTGGACGAGTTTTACGTGAAGGTCACTGCCGCTGAAAAAGCGGTGGCCAGCATCGGAGTTGACGAATTACAGCGAGAAGCAGAAAGACTCAAGCGCGTTATGGCTGAACAGGAACAAGCATTGCGTGAAGCTGAAAGTAAAGGGGAACGCGACAAGTGCATCGGCGACGTTATCTATGCGCACTCAAGCGAACTCCAAGCTCTTTTGGACAGGTTCTCACCTGCGAAGAGAGAAGGAAAAGACTGGAATGCGGTCATCGCTGAAGTCTTAACTGCTAAACGTTCTGGCAGGATGCCGGAAGCGTTCGTTGAATCTTTTGATGCGCGGAACCTCGCGGTTAACGTTTGCATAGACAACCTGCGGTTCAGCGTAAACTTGCGCAGGACATTGTTCGAAAACGCTGCCGAGTTTTATGAACGAGGAAAAAAGGCTAAGCAGAAATCCGCTGGTGCGTTGACAGCCTTAGAGGAATCCCGCCGAAGGCTGGCTGAGATTGAGCAGAGCATGCGCGAAGCCGAGGCTCTGAAACGCGCTAAGCCTCTGGAAGCCATGAAAGAACTTGTTAAACGCAAAGTCAAAGGCAAAGAGTGGTATGAGAAATTTCGCTGGTTCATCTCTTCCGATAGCTTCTTAATAGTCGCTGGTAAAGACGCGGTCAGCAACGAAGTACTCATAAAGAAGTACGCTGCGCCAGATGACGTGGTTTTTCACGCTGACATCACGGGCGCTCCCTTCGTCGTCGTCAAAATCGAAGGCAAAGAACCCAGTGAGCAAGCGTTACGTGAGGCTGGCGAGTTTGCCGCTGCTTTTTCCAGAGGATGGCGCGAAGGCTTTGGTTCAGCGGACGTTTACTGGGTCAAGCCCAGCCAGCTTAGCAAGAGCGGGCCTTCAGGCGAGTACGTGCCTCACGGCGCATTTGCCGTGAGCGGAAAGCGAAACTGGATGCGAAATGTGCCGCTTAAACTGGCTATCGGCGTGGTTGAGAACGGCGAAGTGAAGTTTGTGGGAGGCCCCTTTGAAGCGGTGAAAGCCAAAACAAAGACTTATGTGACCATAGGGCCAGGCGATGTAATGGGTAAAGAGCTTCTTAAACAGGTTTTGCGTGCTCTGGCGTTAAAGTTGCCTAAGGAACAGCGTGAAAAAGTTGGAAAAGCATCAATTGAGCGAATCAGAGAGTTTGTGCCCTACGCAAAAGGCAGACTTGTGGAAACTGTCTCCTAACTTTTTTGATGTCAGGAGAGAACTCGTTAAAAGTAACTCTCTTGGGTTACAGTAACTATTTATTTTTTCTGCGCCATTATCGTCAGCGGATGCGTTATGGAGAGCGTCGTTGAGAAACTTCAGCGAGTCGGGCTTACCGAGTACGAAGCTAAAGCGTACTTGGCTCTTTTGAACACGCACCTATGCACCGCCACAAAGGTTTCTGAGAAATCAGGCGTTCCGAGAACGAAGATTTACTCAGTCTTGGAGGCGCTGGAACGCAAAGGTTGGGTAAAGATATACTCTGGAGTACCGCTGCTGTTCAAAGCTGTTGAACCGCTAAGAGTGTTCGAGAAAGCCAAGGAAGACTACGCTGAGTTTCTGGAATCCGTACAGACGACGCTCAAAGAAGAGGTGAACGACATGAAAGAAAAATTTGTGATAAAAAAATTTGACATAGGCTTAGAGGGGCTCAAACAAGAAATCAAGAAAGCTAAAACCGTGCAAATCAACAACGCCACTACTGGTTTCGTTAAGAAGGTGAGCGACGCCTTCAGACCAGACGCCGTGGTCAGGGTGCTTTTGTTCCCAGGCGAAACTAAACCAAGCAACATGCAGCGCGTGGAGTTCAAACAGGCTGAAATAGCCATTGTGAGCATCGTGAGAAACAAGGAAGTGCCCTCCATGTCCATCACGCTTGACGAGGGCAGAACATTCACGGCTTTTCAAGACCCTGTCGACCACACGTACATCGTCGACGAAATGCTGTATGACGAGTGCTCCAAATGCTTCTCAGAATGGAGCAAGCTGAGCTGGAACTCCGCCAGCCAAACATGAGGTGAAAAAGGAACATGCCAATAGTGGATGGAAAGTACGAGGCAAAAATCGGCGCCACATTCGCCACTGTTGAAGAGGGCATAGCGGAAATAAAACGCGTGATTCAGAAGTCACGGAGAATCAGAATCAGCAACATCCCAATGCGCCTGCTTGAAGAGCTAAAGCCGCTTCTGAAGGACAAGGACTTGATGATAATCCTGCCCATGGGCGAAAAACCCACCGAAGAACTGAAGCAGTTGGCGCCGACAGCCACAACCAAAGCGCGAATATACGTTGACTACAAAGGACAAGAAGCAAACTCGGGCTCAATCAACTTCGCAAACACAGTCTTCAACATTGCATGGCTAAACGACGCCGTACTCAGCGTTTCCACCATGGAATACAGCAAATGCGTCAAATGCTTAGCAGGCACTTTCGACGGCGGCTGGAGATACGCTCAAAAATGGTAGAAAAGCGCTTACAAACGCCCTTTTAAAGCGTTGAAGTCTTCCTCAAACTTTTTTCTCATCTTCGAAAAACGCATCGCCGCTGAAGGATGATAAGTCTCAACGTACGTTATGCCTTCGTTTCGTGGAACTTGCCACGCCACTGCGCCCATCAAAACGATTATCTCTGGCTTAATAGCCATGATTTGCGTTGCCAGATAGGGCATGCACGCCGCAATCTCATCAGGCTTGGGCGTCCTGTTGAGCGGCGTTTTATGCTTAACCACATTCGTTATGAACAAATCGCCACGGTTGATGCCGTTTCTGTTCAGCACAGCATTTAGGAATTTTCCAGCTCTCCCAACGAAGGGCCTGCCCGTCCTGTCTTCTTCCTCGCCCGGGTTCTGCCCCACCAGCATAACCTTGGCATGGAAGGAGCCTTCTCCGGGAACGGCGTTTTTGGCGTCTCGCCACAACCTGCACTTTCTGCACTTCTTTATCTGCTCATTTAACTCGGTTATCGACATTTATGGTCAGCCTTGTTGTTGGGATGTTACAGCCACACAACCTTAAAGAATTGCCTCGCCTTAATTAAAACAGTGCACTACGCTCTCTCAGGAAAGAGGGCGTTTTCACGTTTAAACTCAATGAGACAACATGAGTAGAGGAGGGAAATGGAATCACTTCGGTGGGTGAACGCGTTTTTCGTCGACTTCTAAGGATAGCCCTTGTTTTCGAACCTTTGGCTCCGCGGGCTATTTCATACTACTTGGCGCGGCTGTTAAAGAAGTGGAAACAGCAAGGGTTGATTCTCGATTACAAAGCCCGAACCAAACGGCTCGGCAAATTTCATTATAGAACGCAGATTGACTTGGACTTGAACTCTGACCAAGTCGTCTACATTTTTGGTGACTTGTCTAACAGGCTTAAAAAGGTAAGGAGGTGGTTCAATGTCTGAAGAGAAAAAAGGCCGCGTGAAGATCACGGTCGAAGTGGAAGTCAACGAGGCACTCATGGACGCGATGAAAGAAGCAATGTCCAAAATGCCAGAAATGATGAGGCGTAGAAGAGAATAAAGACAATAAGACAGAAAAGCAGTTTTCTCTATCCTTCCACTTTTCATGTCCCAGCACTTTCGCCACATTATTCGTTTTTCGTGAATTGAGAAACGTGCTCATAATCAACATTGATTCAAGCGAACATTCTAAGAGTAGTATTTTGATGCAAGTTAGACTAACACGCCTACCAGTTTAGTTCTTTCCAGAACTTCTTCCCTGTGAGGGGCAAGCTCCAACTCTTCGGTAAGGTCTTTCCCTGCTTGGTGCGCTCCCATGTGGTCGCCGGCTATCCAGAAATCGCTGTTTGAGACTTCGTAGACTTTTCCTTTATAGGCTATGTAAGCTGGTTTTCCGCCTTTCCCGTTGTACTCTTCGAGTTCCTTAAGCGTGAATTTTCTGGGTTCTTCTGCCAAAAACGTCACCTTCAACGCCCTGTACAAGTGCAGAATGATTCTTTAAACGTTTAGGCTGCGGCTTATCGAGTCTGCCACGCGCTGAAAACGGCTGATGACTCATAATAAGCGTTTATGTGGACTCCGCCTGTAGTGGTTGCCAAGTTAACGAGGAAATTGCTTCCTGCCGGGTAGTTGCTGGACTGCAGGAGCGACTGGTCTCCAGAAAATCCTTGTTGCTCCACGTTTATTCCTCCCACACTCGTGTGAGACTCAATCTTGGCGCCGACATCATCATAGATAGCCATCGCGAGATTGACACTTCCAGTTGTAGTTCCAGCTTCGATGGAAACATTGCCCGAAAGCCTGCTGTTTCGAGCCACAGACAAGTTCACGGTGCCCGTGGTTGATTTCAGATTGACTGAAACATTGCCCTCGGTATCAGCTTGCATCCAATTGAATGTCACGCTGCCAGTTGTTGTCTTGGCCGAAACAGTGCCAGTGATTACAACGCCTTGCGCTACGCTGGCGTCAATGTTGCCTGTGGTTGTTTCCAGATTCAGAGACTGAATAGTCGTTGCGGCGTCTACGTTCAGCATTATCTGGCCGACGCCTGAATGAACAACTAAGCTCAAGTTTGCTGAGGGGTCGATGAAAACGTTGCAGACCACATGCAAGTTATAAGAAAAAGGCCATAAAGTAGCGCGGGAGACTCTTGAGGTGACTATTTTGGTGTTGTTTGCCGTTGCCGTTTGGTGGTCAAAAGTTACGTTTATCGTGCGGTTTGGGTCGTCGAAGATGCCCACATAACCATCAGCGGTTACATTCAAGACAACCATTTTGTCAGGCAAATTCATGAAAAAGACATTCACTTGGGCAACGTCAGCTTGAAAGTCCAGAATAAGGTTGTCCACACCAGCCTTGGCGACTTGGTTTGTCTGGTCGAAATGCACAGGGTAAACAGGCAAAAAGGCTAAGGCGCTGACCACTACTGCCGTGACTAGGATGGCTATGAGGATAATGACGGGGAAAAGAAATGGTCTTCTTCTGGGCATGGCTGGCGTGGTGACAGCGGCCACTGGAGTGCCGCAGACATGGCAGAACCTTGCTTCCTCCTCCAGTTTGGCTCCGCATTTACGACAGTAAGGCATCTCGTGTAAAACCTCACGTTATCGTAACGCCGTTTTCAAATTTAAACATTGCCAAGCACATTTAGGGGGCAAAAAAGGAAATATACACCCAGAACAAATAGTGTGCAGCGAGGAAACCGTTATGCCTTATTGCAGGAAATGTGGAACGGAACTTTCCGAAGGAGCGAGTTATTGTCCTAAATGCGGAACCGCTGTGGCAATAAAAGAGGCGCCTGCAGTGCCCACTGCGCCTGTCACGCCTGAAGCGCCTGCGCTTAAGTTGGCGTTTTGGAGCGAACGCTTCCTCGCGTGGCTGATAGACGTCGTAATCCTCGGAGTCATCGTAGGCACACTAAGCTTGCTGATATGGTGGCTTGCAGTACACCCGTTCATGTGGTTGCCTGAGTGGTCAAGTTGGCTTCCATTCTTTAACCTCGGACCAGCCGGCGTCATCTACTTCGTATACTGGATGTTCATGGAAGGCGCTTATGGGCAGTCAATCGGAAAGATGGCCATGAGAATAAGAGTTGTGCGGCTGGATGGCAGACCCATCGGCGTGACGCATGCTGCTTTGGAAAGCGTGGGAAAAGCGTTCTTGCTGCCTTTGGATTGCCTGCTAGGCTGGATACTGTACCCGAGAAGGAGACAGAGAATCTTCAACCACCTCTCAGAAACCATAGTTGTAAGAGAAACGTGAAAGGACGAGGAAACAGAAGCACTTCGTCGGCATCGACATTATTAAGTAATAGAATTCACATCTCTAAGTGCGTTCAAAACACGAGTGTTGGAGGGTGCGTTAAGCTCGGAAAAGTTCTAGTCACGTCAGCGTGGCCTTACATCAACGTGACGCCGCATTTGGGCAACCTAGTCGGCTCAGTCTTATCCGCGGATGTTGCCGCACGCTACTACAGGCTGCGGGGCAACGATGTCCTCTTGGTAAGCGGTTCAGACGAGCATGGCACGCCCATAGAAGTGGAAGCCCTAAAACAGGGAATAACGCCCAAGGAATTAACTGACAGGAACCACGCGCGAGTAGTCGAGCTATTCAAGAGGTGGGGCGCATCCTACGACAATTACACGCGCACCGAAAGCCCAGTGCACAAAGAATTCGTGCAAGCGCTCTTGAGGAAAATTTACAGGAACGGCTACATCTTCGCCCAGGAAACTGAGATGCTGTACTGCGAGCACGACCAGCGCTTCTTGCCCGACAGGTTCGTGGAAGGCAAATGCCCCTACTGTGGGCACGAGCGAGCCCGCGGAGACCAGTGCGACCGCTGCGGAAGACTTTTAGAAACCACGTTCCTCATAGAGCCATACTGCGTAATCTGCGGGAACGCGCCAACAATTAAGACAACCAAGCACTGGTACATTGATCTTTCGAAATTATCCGATCAACTCAGCCAGTATATCAGGGACAATAAGCAGCTTCCAGCCAACGCCAAGAACTTCAGCCTAAACTGGATAAGAGAAGGCTTAAAGCCCAGAGCCGTCACGCGCGATATTGAATGGGGAATTCCAGCGCCGTTTCCAGGAGCAGAGGGCAAAACCATCTACGTGTGGGTTGACGCGGTTTTGGGTTATGTTTCAGCAACTATTGAGTATTGCAGGCGAGTAGGCGAGCCGGAGAAGTGGCGAGAATTCTGGTTCGACAAGGACGCCAAGACGCTGTATTTCGTGGGGAAAGACAACATCCCCTTCCACACGATAATTCTTCCCGCCTTGCTGTTGGCGTCTGGTGAGGGTTATAATCTTCCTTGGAACGTTTCGGCAACCGAGTTTCTCCAGTTCAAAGGCGAAAAAGCCTCCAAAAGCCAGAGAATCGGCATATGGATAGACGAGGCGCTGGAGCTGTTTCCAGTGGATTACTGGCGCTTCTTTTTGATTGCCACGCGACCCGAAGCTAAAGACACAAACTTTTCATGGGGCTTTTTCCTTGAAAAAATCAACGCGGACCTGAACGACACCTTCGGCAACTTCATCCACAGAACCTTAACCTTCATAAACGCCCAGTTCAACAGCGAAATTCCCCAACCCCAAAAGCTAACGGCGGAAGACGAGGTGATACTTCAGGGCATAAGAGAAAAAGTGGAAACCATCGCCCAAGAATTCGAAGCCGCTAAGCTGCAGTCCGCCGCAAACACGCTGATAAGCTTAAGCCGCGTGGGAAATCAGTACCTGAACGAGAAGGAACCGTGGAACCTGCTTAAAACAGACAAAGCGAAAGCGGGAACCATCGTATATGTTGCCGCGCAGATTGTGAAGGCTCTGGCGGTAATGTCTGCACCTTTTATTCCTGGCACTGCGGAACAGCTCTGGCAAACGCTTAACCTTTCAGGAAGTGTTCAAAAGAGCAGATGGGAAGAAGCCCTAACGCCTTTAGAGACAGGACATAAAATAGCCAAGGCGAAGCCGCTCTTCCGCAAGATAGATGCTGATGAAAAGCAGCTTGATGAGATGCTGGTGAAAGTCAGAGAGAAAATGGCAAACGATAGATGAGAAAAATGCAGGCAAAAGTGGACCTCCACGTGCACACGGTTTACTCGCGTGACTCGCTAATCACGCCTGAAGACCTTGTTTTTTACGCCAAAAAACGCGGGTTAACCGCTGTGGCTGTGACAGACCACGACAGGGTTGATGGCGCCATAAAAATTGCCAGAGAAACAGACTTCCTGATTATTCCGGGCATTGAGGTTTCAAGCCGAAACGGTCACATAGTTGCGCTTAACGTTCAAGAGCCAGTGCCGAGAGGCTTGAGCGCGGACGAGACGGTTGACCGAATCCACGAGGCAGGTG
>DATDQZ010000128.1:0-4381 GCA_035292005.1 Bathyarchaeia archaeon
CATGAACACTGGGGATGGACTCAAAAGTTTAGCCAGAGGGGTTTATTCTTCCCTGTTGCTTCAAGAATTCATGTGCTTTTTGCAGTACGTCTTTAGCGTTTTTGAAAGGGAGCTTTTCAATTGCCCGCGGGTAATCTAGCCAAACATATCCCGCATGCTCATATGATAACTCGACTTTTTCAGTGTGCGCTTCAATGAGGAAGAAGACCACTTCTTTATGAATTGTGGCGCCTTGCCTTCTATAGAAGTATTCTATTTTTTCCCTGAAGCCGTCTATGAATTGAGCGTCAACTATGCCTGTTTCCTCTCTGAGCTCTCGCATAACCGTGTCTCTTTCGCTTTCGTTCGGCTCAACGTTGCCTTTTACAAAGTCCCAATGTCCAGCCTCATAATGCAAAAGGAGATAGTTAACCTCAACGTTTTTCACAAACACCACGGCGCCACAAGATTTTTCACGAAGCACAGCCTTTCACCAATCCTATTCCTGCTTTCCTCAGTCTAAATAGTTAACAATTTAAAAGTGAATGCTCAGACTATTGATTTAAAGGTTTCATCAGAATCTTAACAAGCAGGTTTAAGTTTACCCGCAGAGAAAGAGAACTGGTGCACCACCGTTTTGGAACACTTATGGAGTGCAGGTTTAAGATGACGCCCAAATCAGCGCAAAAAGAGATGTTGAGGGTGATTCTGGACTCAAACGCTTTATTTGTTCCGCTTCAATTCAAAATCGACATTTTCAGTGACCTAGAGCGGCTGCTGAACAGGAACTTCGAGTTGATTCTGCTTTCTCCTGTAAAACGGGAACTGGAGGCTCTTGCAGAGAAGGGCTCGCCTAAAATGCGCAGAAATGCCTCTTACGCGTTAAAACTTGCTGAGAGATGCAAGTACGTTGAAGTGGACGATTTAGCCTCAGCGCTCACAGATGACATTATAGTCAGAATAGCCAAGGAGTGGAATTCCCCAGTGTTTACGAACGATAAACAGCTTAGGAAGAGGCTAAGAGATATAAGTGTGCCAGTGATTTATGTGAGACAAAAATCACATCTCGAGATTGACGGGATGATATAACCGATGTTTAAACTTGTAACGCTGCAGGATACTATCCGCATTCCGCCTGAAACCTTCGGCAACCCTCTTGAAAAAGTAGGCCACGAACAGGTCAAGACGAAATACGAGGGAATCGTGGATGAGGAATTAGGCTACGTCATAGCAGTGACACATGTTGAAGTGAGCCCTATCGGAAAGATAATTCCCGGCGACGGCGCCACTTATCACAAAGTAACGTTTTCTCTTTTAACGTTCTATCCGGTAATTCAGGAGATAGTTGAGGGAGATGTGGTGGAAATCGCGGATTTCGGTGCATTCGTGCGCATAGGCCCCGTGGACGCGTTACTCCACGTTTCGCAACTCATGGACGACTACATTTCCTACGATGAAAAACAAGGGGTCCTGTTGGGAAAAGAAACCAAAAGAAAACTAGCAAGCGGAGATCAAGTGCGGGTTCGGATAACAGCAGTCTCTCTTGGCAGGGCAGGAAGCTCTGGAAAAATTGGCGTAACGGCCAGACAGCCTTTTCTGGGCAAGTTAGAGTGGATTAAGCAGGAGGCAGCAAAAACAAAAGAAGCGCCAGAAAAGAAAACAACAAAAAGCAAAGAAGCAAGTAGCACAGAACAGAAGTGACTGGAATGAACGAGAAAGCGTGCACAAACTGCCATTTTATAACTAAAGAAAACATATGCCCAAAATGTAAATCAACAAGTTTAAGCGACGATTTCAGCGGCATAGTCATTGTGTTTGATTCAGAAGGGTCAGCCATTGCAAAAGCCATGAAGATAAAAGAGAACGGTCGCTACGCTTTAAAGGTCAGATAGGGCCGATTCGCCCTTAACGTTATTATGCATACGAAGAGCATAGTTTAGGTGACTACTGTTTCAGTTCAGGGTTGAAAAGGAAATGGCTGTTGCCTATAGCGTCACGCCAGAACTGCGGGCGAAACTTAAAGAGCCCTTTGGCACGTTAATCCAAGGGACGTTTTCTGAAACCATGAGCAAATTGGAAATTATTGTAGAAAGAGAAAAACCGCCCAGGATAATATCCGTTGGAGACACGGTTTCACGAAACCTTCATGAGCATAAGGTGAATCCTCAACTGTCGATTACCGATAACAAGCGCATGAGAAAGAGAATACAACTGAGAATCTTCCCAGCCAAAAGGGTTATTCATGTTAAAAATCCTCAGGGAACAATAACTGAAGAAGCGATCACTGCGGTACGAAAGGCACTGGAAAACGACAGGCAGGTCCACATAATCGTGGACGGGGAGGAAGATTTGCTGACGCTTGTTGCCGTTTTGCATGCGCCAGAAGATTCGTTGGTTGTTTATGGACAACCGTGCGAGGGCATCGTCGTCGTGAAGGTTACGCCAGAGAAAAAGGCTGAAGCTATGGAAATTCTAAAAGCAATGAAAACTGTTCGAAAAGCTAAATAAGAAGATGATTGTATGAACTCAACACCCTTAAGCAAGTGAGAGAGCGATGGAAGTTAAAATAGTGTCAGCAAAGGAAAATCCTCTTCTGAAACGAAAAGAAGTGAACTTCAGGGTTGAACATGGTCCACAGGGAAAGACGCCGCCAAGGTTAGAGGTCAAGAAGGCAATAGCCGCCGAACTGAAGATAAGCGAAGAATTGGTTTTTGTTGAGAAAATGCAAACCATGACTGGAACAAACACTGCTGTTGGAGTTGCTAACGCTTATGAAACGGCAGAACAAGCGAAACTCATCGAGCCCGCGTACATAATAAAACGGAACAGCCCACCTGAAAAACCGAAAGAAGAGGCGAATGAATAGAATGCCCAGAAAAGTAGCGAAAAAAGAAGAGCCGCCGGCTGAAGAACCGAAAAAGGAAGAGAAGAAAGAGGAAGAGGCGAAACCTCAAAAAGTCGAAAAAGCTCCCAAGCCAGAAAAGAAGAAAAAAGAGGAAAAGGGCATTCACGCCTTGTACAAGATAGAAAATGACAAAGCCACGAGGCTACGCCCAACCTGCGAGAGATGCGGACCAGGATACTTCATGGCGGATCACCACGACAGATTCACTTGTGGACATTGCGGTTTCACACGGTATAAGCGCTCTTGAAAAATGAGCAGTTTTAAATTCTGGGCGTGCTGATAGTGCTTGTGGGTTTAGATGATTAGAGTTAATGTAGTGATAGTGAATATTTCGGCTGACCGCTTCTGGGATATTGGAAAACCTATTCCGCCCATCCAAATAAATACGAACATTAACTTAGTGAACATGGAGAAGAAGCCTGATGGTTCGCTGGAAGTCCCCTTTGTTTTGACGATGAACTACAATCCTTCAATAGCGCAGATAAGCCTGAAAGGAAGCGCTCACGTTTCTGGCGACAAAAGCGAAATTGACAAAGTGCTTAAGGATTATGGGGAGAAGAAGCCGCCGCCGCAAATCATCGTGCAGTCAATATCCAACGTTGTCTTCATCGAGTCTGTTCTTATATCTAAAACGTTGAATATTCCGCCGCCTATACCACTGCCGCAGATACCAGAAGCGAAAGCGGCGAGCGCAAAACCTGAAGGAAGAGACTACAGCGCTTAACCCTGAACGCATGCAACTGTTATCTACATATCAGTGAGAAACGACATCTCCACACGTTCTTCAAAAGCAAGTTTCACTCTGACTTATGGCGATAGGCATGGGAAAACAATATCCACGCCCGTGGCAACAACTACTTAAAAATATTCATTAATCAAGGCAACGCTGCGACCAAGTTCAAAACGAAGCCAAAAAACTCAGGTTCTCCTAGAACTAACCAGTAATTCACTGTAAGTTTCAGTCTTTATATAAGGGAGGGGGTAGGCTCGTGAGAGCAGCAGATTCCAAACGCCCAAACCTCAAACACAAGTTCAACCTATATAAAAGGGGGCTATAGTCTGCAGAGAGCACATCAGTACCATCAGCACAAAAGCAACAGCCTATTTGCAACCTAATAGAAATACGTTGCAGAAACCTATAGAGGGTCTACCCGCATTGCCCTTTTTCTCACCCAAAAAGCACAGAGGGATAGAGGCTCAAAAAACGATAGCTACCTACCAAAGGCTACAGTCTCGCAAAGACAAGCCAACAAAAAACAAAACAACAACAGCAAACACCAGCAAAACCAACATGCCCATCGACGGCAACGTTTATAACCCTAAATTCTCATTCCCTAAAGACGCGAAGCGAAAAAACAATGGGTCACCGAAAAAAACACGCCCCAAAACACGGATCACTCGCCTACCTGCCCAGGAAACGCGCCAAACACCCCGTAGCCCGAATCCGCTACTGGCCAAAAATACACGCAGACGCACCTAGGCTCTTAGGCTTCACAG
>DATDQZ010000129.1:0-6233 GCA_035292005.1 Bathyarchaeia archaeon
CGACACAATAGGCGTGCGTGGGCCCTTCGGAAACAGTTTCACCGAAAACTATGGCAGAATCCTAATGGTCGGCGGCGGAACAGGCACAGCGCCTCTGCTGTTCTTAGCCAAGAAACTGGCGGCGAAAGCTGAACGCTTGTCTTTCGTCATGGGCGCCAAAACAAAAAGCGAGCTGCTGTTCCTACGCGAGCTTGATGCACTGTGCACTGAGCAAAGCGCGATTGCGACTACGGAAGATGGTAGCTACGGCTTCCAATGCTTGGCAACTGAACCTTTAGAAAAGCTTCTCGATAGAGAAAAGTTTGATATGGTTTACACTTGCGGGCCAGAAGCCATGGTGCGCCAAGTCTTCGAGCTTGCAGAACAACGGGGAATCGCAATAGAAGCCAGCTTAGAGCGGCTGATGCGCTGCGGCATAGGCTTGTGCGGTAGTTGCGTTATAGGCAAGTACCGCGTCTGCAGAGACGGCCCAGTGTTCAACGCGGTACAGCTGAAGGAAGTTGAAGATGAGCTTGGAATCTCTAAACTGGGATTTGACGGCAACAGAATCCCGCTCTGAATTCTGCAGGTGTTAGAAATGCCTTTAACTCCGCTTCATGGACTTGGCGTGTTGTTTCTCTATTTCAAAGACAAGAGAAGAATTGACCCGCTTGCCATGTTAGTCTCAGCGACATTTGTCGATTTGGAGCCGCTTTACTACTTTCTAGTCGGAGAGTCTTTAACCCATGGACTTTGGCATGGATTCGCTTTGGCATTGACGATTTATCCAGTCTTAATCAGCTTAGGCGTATACTTTGTGGAACGCCTTTTTGAGAATAAGCTATGGTCAACGTACAATGCTCTGAAACTTAAACCAAATCAAGTCAAGTACTCGCTGTTGACCATATACCTTTGCTGCTTAGTTGGCGGTTTCAGCCACGTATTCTTTGACATGTTCACTCATGCAAGTATGCCCTACGTGATTTATCCTTTGGTTTTCGGCAACCCGTTCTACCTCGGACAAGCTTCGGGAATAGTAGAGGTAACGGTAGTCGCTTTGACCCTTTACTCGGTTTTCTGCTGGTCAAAAACGCAAAAACTGAATTAGCACCGAGCTTCTTCGGTGGCAGACGGCGAAACCTCAAAATACCAAAAGCCACGTGTTATTACATGGCATAGGATGATGCTCTCCTCAGAGTTAGAAGAATTAGTTCTCAAAGCAATCATCATCTACAACAGGTACAGGAGTCCTGAAGCCATCGCTAAGCTTGTCCAAGTATCGCCAGAAACCGTTACCATCGCGTTTTCGGGTTCCTTCTGCTACAGCTGCGGCGTGCTCGATTACATTGAAGACTTCATCTACGAGTTCAAAATACTAACCGACAAAGTAGAATTAAAAATTGACAAGACCAAACAAACAAGTCCGAGAAGCTTCGAAGTAGACTACAGGATTAAGGCTCGATAAGAATGCCAAGAAAGGTTAGAGATTTTAGAGTATTTCTTGGGGAAATCCAACTTTCCGCAAGTAATCCCTAGCGTATGTTGGATCGTGCTCCAGTTCTTTGCTTCGCAGAATTCTCTTATCAAGCCTGTCTAGTGCCACTCGAAAAGTTGGTTCCACTCCCCAGCCTTCGCCTGAACTGAAGAAAGAGCCTCTTACGGTTCTCAACTGCAGACGACAGTGAATAAGTGGCACGCCTTTGTAGTTTGTGCCGTGAGTTTTTATGTAAGCAAAGAGCGTTCCAGTTTCAAAGACATCTTTGTATTTGCGAATGAAGGTGTCGAACTCGTTCATCATGAAACTCTGCTCATCTGGGTTCACTTTGACATCTTTGACTGCGAACTGAACTGTGAACTTTCTTTCAGAGACTTCCATCTGGGATATTGGTTCGAGGAAATCCAATTTTGTTACGATTCCCACTAACCTTTCTTTGGCGACAACGGGCAGGCAGGAAACATCAAAATCGTGCATTTTTTTCTCTGCTTCTTTTAGAGTGGTTTCAGGCTGAACTGTGATTACTGGGTAAGTCATTATGCCTTTTGCTGGAATGTTCAACATAGGAACTTTTTCTCCGACGATTTCGCCCAGCGTTTGGCGATGTCGCGGCTGAAAAACCTGCTCGATAATGTCTTGAAGGCTTATGATTCCTGCAAGTTTTCCTTCGTCAACCACTGGAACATGAGAGATCCCATGTTCCCTAAAGAGGCTAAGCACGGCTCCTACCGACCGATTTGCTTCAATAACATAGGGGGCTTTCGTCATTATCTCCTTTATTTCAGTGCTGCCCCATTCTTGAGTTACGACTCCGTGAATAATATTTTCATCCGTGACAAATCCCAAAAGCTTTTTTCCTTCAAAAACCGGAAGTTGCCTAACGCCGCTTTCTATCATCAACTTAGCTGCTTTACTAAGAGGCACATCTGGATCAACCTTGGGCGCAGGCCGCACTAAGGTTTTAACTTTTGTTGTTGCAGGGTCAAGTCTCGACCTTATTATCCACCGTCTCGCGATTACGCCGACGTATTTGCCTCTGTCATTCAAGACGGCTAGAACTGGCGGCACCTCTTTTTTGAACAGGTCCAGACATCTGGACAGTGCATCGCTTTCATAAACGGTAGAAAACCCTTTCGAACAGACATCTTTTACGGAAATCGAACTCATCATTGTTTCCTCTTCCTCGTTATGGATAAAGTAGAATTTAAACATTGCAAAACTCTAAACTAAAACTGTTACCGAAAAATGGCGAACAGAAAAACTGACGTGTTATCTATGGAAAATTTTAGGGGTTCTAGAAGACTCAAATGCTTACTATAGAAAAGTATATCTTTCTTCTAGACAAATTATATAGAAGTTTCATTCTACACTGTTTAAATAACACGCTTCAAAAGGGGAATGGGAGCAGGGAGAAGCATCAAAACCACAATTGGACTAGTAAGCATTCTCATCCGCTCCTGTCAGGGAGGGACTTCATAAGGATGACTCTAACTCAAAAAGAAATGGTTGAAGAGCTAAGAATCCAATGGAAAAAGCTGTGGCAAGAACGGTTGGATGATAGGTTAAGAGCTGAAGGCGTAGCAACGGATGATTATTTTAAACTGTTCATTGAGAAGGGCACCATAATTCACGCAACTCGCGATTTCAAAGCCCTGAATTTCAAGGAAATCTTGGAACAAAACCAAATCGCTGATGCGGACAGATTTGTTCCTCCCAGTCCTCAAGTTGGCGGATGGACCAAATTCGTTAAAACAAACATCACAAACCAGAGACCGCGGAAAAACAAGCGAGCTTCACTTTATTGTGAGGACAAGAAAGAGGAACAACAGCGCAAAAAAGGCGGCAGGGGCTGGCTTCACCTATAATTCTGCCAACGATAGCAGGAACCTTTCGCTATACATATTTCATAAATGTTTCCTTACGGGCATCTTCTTTTCTAATGATGTTTTGAGGAATTTAGTTTGGGAAATTATAGAGGCAGATTGGATATTATAGCTGACATTCTGCATGTCGCTAGCAGAGATTCTAAGAAAACGCAGATAATGTACCAAGCCAATTTGAGTTACGCGGTTCTTCAGAAATATCTCGCTGAAATTACCAGTGCATCCCTAATTAGCTTCGAAGATAAAAAACAATGTTACACTCTCACTACTAAAGGGCAAGAATTTTTAGACGCCTACCAAGAATACTCCAGAACCAATAGGCATGTGGAGAAACGGCTAAATGATGTCCGCACGAAAAGGAGCCTCTTGGAAAAGTTGTGCTCAAGCAGTAACCCTCTTCCTTAATCATCCAGTGAAATCTTTGAGTGGAAAATTGCTTAACAACAATCGTAAATGGATAATTCAATTTTACAGGTAATCGTAGATGAAACATAAAGCAAAGACTTGCAGAAGCGTTGCCGTTTGCTTAATCGTGTCGATGCTGCTCACTGTTTGGCTTGTGCCTGCTTGCTTTGCAGTCGACGCTGCTGAGGCAAGTGGCACCATAGACCAGACTGAACATGATTTAAGCTCGGCTTTCGCTATGGTTGCTGAGGCTGAAAGTGCTGGAGCGAATGTTTCTGCTTTGCTGAATAAACTTGAAATTGCGGGTGATTTTCTCTCAAGAGCTTACGCGGCGTTTGGAACTGGTGATTACGAAAATGCAAATTCGCTCGCTGTAGACTGTAGCCATACATTGAAAGGGCTTGCTAATGATGCGGCGAGTTTAAAGTTGGATGCGGAAAAAGCGCAAGGCGACAGATTGCTTTTTACTGCGATGTGGTCAGGCATGGGTGAAGTTTCGCTCTTGGTTTTAGGGTTTTTGGGGTGGAAATTTCTGAAGCGGCGGCATTTTAGGCGAGTTTTAGATATGAAACCTCAAGTGGAGGGCGTGCAGTGAATTTTGGAAATTTGAAGTTGTTTTATGCACTTTCGTGCGTTGCGTTATGTTTGATTATTTTAGCGCCGACTTTGGCTTTAGTTGTTACTTTTCCGGAAGGTGAAAGGTTTTCTGAACTGTGGATTTTAGGGTCGAATCACATGACTGCGGGTTACACCTTTGATGTCGCGGCTAATGAGAAGTATTCGGTTTATGTGGGTGTCGGCAATCATATGAAGTCTTCAGCTTATTATGCTGTCTATGTGAAGTTTAAGAACCAAGCTGAGCCTTTGCCGAATGACAAAACTGAAACACCAAGTCCTGTTTCGCCTTTGTACACGTATTATGTGTTTCTTCAAGACGGCGACGACTGGGAAATCCCCATGACATTTTCATTTTCCGGAGTTTCATTTTCTGAGAACAGATCTTTGGTTGAGAGTTTGACGGTGAACGATGTTGCCTTTAGCGTTGATAAGGCTGCTGTGTGGGATGCGGAGGACAAGGGCTATTACTACCAGCTTTTCTTGGAATTATGGATTTACAACACTCAGTCTAAGACTATTCAGTTTCATAACCGGTTTGTGGGCATTCAGCTGAACATTACAAGAACTGTTTAATGCTTTGTTGGGAGATTTTATCATCTAAAAGCAAAGTTTTTCATAACGCTTTAAGTGAAAGTTCTGAAGGACTATGTTCGACAGTGAGGAATGAACAAGCTGGGTTGCCAATGGATTTTACTATTTGGTCGCAAAAAAATAATGTTAATAAATGAGTTCAGAGAAAATTCTTATAGAATTTTGTTATAGAGCTTTTGTCCTTATTAGTTTAAGTACAAAAAGAGCGCTACTATGTGTAGCGGCTAGTTGGAGGAGAAAAGGAGAGAAATGGGAGCTCGTCCAAGGTCGAGAATGTTACTGATAATTGTGCGTGCGAGTTTGAAACAGAGAAGTTTAGGGTGGTAACAACTGAAGAAAGCTGAAAATTTAGATGTCACGGTGATCGTTCCCACCTTAAATGAAGAGAGGAACATAACAGAAGTTATCCAAGAATTAAAACTTACAGGTTTGTCGAATATTTTAATCATAGATGGCAATTCTAACGATAGAACGGTTGCGATTGCCAAAAAACTTGGAGTTACTGTGATTCATCAAAATGGAAAAGGAAAAGGTGAAGCTCTGCGTCAGGCATTCAGCCATGACGGACTCGATGGAAATTTCATCGTAATAATGGATGCTGACGGATCGATGAACCCAAAAGAGATATTTTCGCTTATCGAGGCCTTAGAATATGGCGTAGACTTGGTGAAGGGTTCCCGCTTTATGCCAGGAGGGCACTCGGAAGACATGACTTTTACGCGACGGATAGGAAACAATTTGTTCGTTTTGCTGACTAATTTTCTGTGCTCCACTAGTTACACGGATTTGTGTTACGGTTTTGCAGCTTTTAGAAGAGATGCGGTCGAGAGACTTTATCCGCATTTACGGTCCAAAAACTTTGAGATTGAAACAGAAATTTTCATCAAAGCCAAAAAACTGGATTTAAAAGTAGTGGAAGTTCCAAGCATTGAACTACGAAGAAAACATGGCAAGTCAAACCTAAGTACATTTAAAGATGGATTCCGCATCTTGAAAACTATTATTCATGAAGTCTTTGCATAAAATAGATTGACACTATTTTTGTTCCTAGAATGAGAACTTTAGTTTGGTCTTCTGAAGTTCTTTTAGACATGAACCGTTGAGTCTATTCCTACTATGTGAACACTTAAGGTGCCGAAAATCATGAAAAGGAGAATAGCCGTGATAGCGGAGTGTTTCCCTCCCAGATTGGGTGCAGACAGGAGGATTTTCGAGCTCATGAAAAGACTTTCCAAGAAGTACGATATCCACTTCATTACATT
>DATDQZ010000130.1:0-4792 GCA_035292005.1 Bathyarchaeia archaeon
ATTCTTTCTCACTTCACAAACATTCCAAGGAGTCCATAGAAAGACAAAATCAAAATTATTTTATTACTGTATGTTTTTATCTGATGAGCCGTTACTTACCTAGAAAACTTGTTACGACAGGCTTTAAACAGGTGGTGAATGTATGAAAAATATTGCGCTTGTGGCACATGACAACAAGAAAAAGGATTTGATTGAATGGTGCGATTTCAACAAAGGAACATTATCTAGGTGCAACCTATATGCAACTGGCGGTACAGGAAAGAAGATTGCTGAGAAGACCAATTTGGAAATTAGGCTGCTTAAAGATGGCGCACATGGAGGAGACATGGAGATTGGAGCTATGATTGCAAACAAAAAACTAGACTATCTGATATTCTTCTGGGACCCATTAGAATCTCTTCCTCATGATGTTGATGTGAAAGCTCTTCTCAGAATGGCTGTCCTATACAATATACCAACTGCTTGCAACAGAGCAACAGCAGACCTGATAATCTCCAGCCCCATGTTCAACACGCAATCCTGAAACATTCCTAAGATGGAAAACTACTCTCTCTTTTTTCACTTCACAAACATTCCAAGAAGCTTTATAATTTTTTGGAGCCTGTTATGGAAGTTTGAGATGGATGTTTCTGCCCTTACGCGTTTCATCTATGACTACTTCCAAGCCCCTACTGCAGTAAGGACACTTTCCCGGCACTATCCACTTCTTGTTTAAGTATGGCAGTCTTGTCTTTGCGGTTTTTTCTGGAAACGTCTTTTTCAAAATCACACTTCTTTTTTCATCCACAAGAACCTGAATCCGCTCAGCTCTTTTCCTACTATGGGCAACACAATCATCATAAGGGCATAACAGGTGGTTTCTAACTAACATTATTACTTATTCACCACTAAGAGTTGGAGCCTCGGGCGGGATTTGGACCCGCGACCGCCACCTTACCAAGGTGATGCCCCACCAGGCTAGGCTACCGAGGCACTATGGTTTCTCTCTGAAAAGAACGTGCGCTAAGAAATAAAGAGCTTACGGTTAAAGGTGCGCGGCTACTCCCAAAAGTTGGGTTCCAGAGCCGTGCGTAAGCATTGTAACGGTCAAAAGAATGTGGGCTAATGCAAATGTATAAGAAGTGCCTTTGCCTCTGTGCAAATAAGTGTTCGACAATGAATAATACCGTGAAATCCGAGGCTGACCCTGACTTTAACAAAATCCTTAACGGTGCATTAAGGGTTTTCTTTAAGAATGCTGTTAAGATTGCCTTGACGAGTCCGTCGCAATCAGTCTTCTTCTTGAAAACGTTTCGGTGGCAGAAAAAAGCTGCAAAAACAAGATTGCGCTGGGAAAGTCAAGGAATCCACGTTCCGCCAGTTCTAGTCATCAGCGTGACAAGCCAATGCAATCTTCACTGCGAGGGCTGTTACCATCAAGCTCTGCGTAATCCCACTGAGACTGAAATGAGCGATGAGCGTATCGAACGGTTGATTGAGGAGGCAAAGGAGCTTGGGATTTCTTTTATCGTGCTTGCAGGCGGAGAGCCTTTGATGCGCCCAAACATTCTGGACCTTTCAAAGAAGACGCCTGAAATCATGTTCATGATGTTCACAAATGGATTGTTAATTAACGATGAAGTTCTGGAGAAAATCGTCAAGAACAAGAACGTAGTTCCTCTGCTAAGTTTAGAGGGTTACCAAATCGACACTGATGGTAGACGCGGTTCAGGAGTTTACAGTCTGCTGTTGAAGTCGATTGCCAAGCTGAAGGATAAGAAAGTTTTCTGGGGCACTTCGCTGACCATGACGCGGTCAAACTTCGAAGAAGTAACAGACGAAGCCTTCATTAAACAGCTTGTTGATTCAGGTTGCAAGCTGTTTATGCTTGTTGAGTATACGCCTGTGGTAGCGGAAACCGAAGACTGGATACTTACCGAAGAGCAAAAGGCACGGGTCATAGGCATTCGCAACTCGTTCCGCTCCAAGTTTCCCGCGTTATTCATCGCTTTGCCCTGGGATGAGGAAGAAATCGGCGGATGCCTCTCAGCTGGACGCGGCTTTGTGCACATCAGCGCAGAAGGCAATGTGGAACCCTGCCCCTTCGTCGCTTATTCGGATACCAACTTGAAGAATATTTCGCTTAAAGAAGCGCTGCAGTCGAAGATTCTGAAGACGATTAGGGAAAACCATGCTGAATTGCGGGAGATTCAGGGTTGCGCACTTTGGGAAAAACGCGAATGGGTCCAATCCCTAGCTAAATCAAGCGAGGGTTCTACCTCAGAGAAATAGGGCATCCTTAATAGATATTAAGGTAAAACTGTTTTTTAGTTTAAGATGGCTTGCTGGCGGGGGTCTCCAAGTCTGGTCAAAGGAGCAGGGCTTAGGACCCTGTCGCGCAGGCGTTCGTGGGTTCAAATCCCACCCCCCGCACCTTTATACGGAAATTGAAGGGGGGGTCCCGCGTGGAGATGATTTTGGCTTTGCGTATGCTAAAGCTTGCGTTTCCTAAAGATTTTCGCGCCTTCAAACTCGGTAACGTATTGAATCCTGCTTCCACCATTCTTCCAAAAAAGGGTTTGCGGGTGATGTCTCCACCGTGGTGGGGGGGTTCAAATCCCAGAGGTCTCACGAGTGCACTTTTTGCGAAAAACACTAGAAATTGATGACCCCATAAGCCTACGAAATGCCTTTGCCCGCTAGTTCTTTACGACTAGAACATTGCAGTGTGCGTTGGTAACAATTTGTTTTGAAACGCTTCCCAATAGCATTGACAGTGTGTTTCCTAAGCCTCTACTTCCTACAGCAATAAGGGCAAAGTTTTCTTGTTTGGCAATGATCAGTAGAGCTTTAGCCGGATTGGAGCCCAGTACCAATGATACATCATGTTCTACTTCGGCTTTTGTAAGATTTTCCTTTACCTCGATGACCGCCGTTTCAGCTTTTCCTTCCATGCCCTTCCCGTAGACATAGACTACTTTTATGAACCCGGAAAAACACCTAGCAATAGTTATTGCTTCCTTGACTGCCTTTTTTGATTGCGGCGATTCGTCATAACCAACTAGTATTCTGATTTTATCAAACATCCTTTTCAAACCCATGCTGAATATAACTGCAGGAAGATAATACATTTTCGATTAGTTTCTTCCGAGTTCGGAAATCGACTGTTCGCCTCTGGTATGGACAGCACCCACCAATCAGAATGACGAAGAAAACTCACACTCTATCCTTTCTTCCTCAGCCTACCCTTTTTCCAAGTCAGGTTTTTTTGAGCGAACGGTACTGCAGCAACCACACAAACGTCGAATTCAAACTAAAAGAGTTAATAAACTCGCCCACTGTAGAATTGGCATTCGAATCCGAAAGAAAAATTGCATTTGAAGAGTGCTATGGAGTAGTAAGATTGTTCTTAGTATGGATTGCGTTAGCTACCGGAGCTTTTGCAATGCTGATCGTAGCATACTTGACGCTCTCCATCTACCGCGAAGACCCAGGAACTCCTGAAATGCGTGAAGTAGCCAGGCACATCAGGAACGGTGCCAAAACTTTCCTCAAGAGACAATACAAAACGATTCTACTTTTTGTGCTCATATTATCAATTCCAATTGCAATTATTTTCCGTTCAGCAGAAGTACTCATCTCCTTTTACAGCGGGGCACTGCTTTCCCTAGCCGCAGCGTACATCGGAATGAATGTTGCTGTTCGGGCAAACGTTCGAACAGCAAGAGCAGCGTCTGCTACTCCAGCAAGGGCATTCACCATTGCATTCAGAGGAGGATCAGTGATGGGCTTGTCGGTTGTTGGGTTGAGCCTAGTCGGAATAAGCTTGCTGTATCTTCTTTACGGATACAGAGATCCCAATTTAGTAATTGGATACGGCTTTGGAGCGAGCCTTGCCGCTTTGTTCGCACAGTTGGGTGGAGGAATCTTTACAAAGTCAGCGGACATAGGCGCGGATCTAGTTGGCAAAATTGAGGAAAATATACCGGAGGATGACATTAGAAACCCAGCCGTCATCGCGGATCAAGTAGGCGATAATGTAGGGGACTGCGCCGGAAGAGGCTCAGACTTATTCGAGTCCATAAGCGACGACTACGTGACCGCCATGATTGTTGGTTGGAGTGTCTTTTTCGGAGCCGCCAGAGCAAACGCAATCATGTTTCCGTTTGCTTTGGGTATTCTGGGGGTTCTAGCCACTATCGTCGGAGTTTTCGTTGTTAGAAGTTGGAAACATCTTAAACCAATAACATCTTTTAACATCGGACTATTTACTGCTGCTGCAATCGCCATTGCAGGCGCATATGTTGCATCAATTTGGCTTCTAAATGATGTCCGTATCTTTTACTGCGCTTTGAGCGGAATAGTGGCTAGCATGGCCGTGGGGCTTGTTGTGCAATACTATATTGGCACTGGTGGAAAACCGGTCAGAGAGATGGGAGAAGCGTCAAAACGAGGAGCTGCAATGAACATCATAACAGGCATGTCTTATGGACTCCAGAGTCCGTTTTTGGCTTTTGTTTCCATGATCGGCGCAGTTTTGTTCTCGTATGTGATAACAAACGGTTCCATTTTTGGTGTTGTTGCAGCAAACTTGGGAACAGACTTGGCTATTGGAATAATTATGGCGGGTGATGCATTTGGGCCTATCAGCGACAACGCTCAAGGAATAGCACAGATGACTGGGCTGTCCACAACAGCTAATGAAACATTAGAAAAGCTTGATTCTACGGGCAATACTACGAAGGCTTATGCGAAAGCTTTTGCCACAGCATCTGGTACCGTTTCAACAGTTGTATTGTTTGCCACATATAGT
>DATDQZ010000131.1:0-20107 GCA_035292005.1 Bathyarchaeia archaeon
AAAGCTGAAAAACTAATCGGACACGCAGAGCCCTTCTTGGTAGTGAACGGCGACATATTCACTGATTTAAGCTACAAAGAAATAGTGGAGAAACACAGAGAAAAAAAAGCCATGGTCACCATCGCCCTCTACGAAGTTGAAGACCCAAGCAGATACGGCGTAGCGAAAATAGCAGAGGACAGCCGCATAACAACGTTCACAGAGAAACCGCCGAAAGGTACCGCACCAAGCAACCTCATAAACGCGGGAGTCTACGTTCTAAATCCGACAGTTTTCCAGTATATCCCAAAAGGAAGGACGGTTTCGATGGAACGCGAGGTCTTCCCAAAACTAGTCAAAAAAGGAGTTCTTTACGGGCATGTTGTTCGAGGTTTGTGGGTTGACATAGGCAAGCCGGAAGAGTATTTGCAGACAAACAAAATCCTCCTTGACGCCATTGGCAACAGACAAAAACACAAAAGCGCAGACAAATTTGAGTTGAAGAATCCCGTCGCATTGGACAAAGGCGTTTCCATAGGAGAAAAATCAGTCATTGGACCATACGCCGTTCTGGGGAAAAACGTGACCGTGGGGAAGAACGTGCAGATAAGAGACTCCGTGATTTTTCCAGACACAAAAATAGATGATTCCACATCGATAAATGGAGCGATTATAGGCGAAGGCGCAATAATCGGAAAGAAAGTTAGAATCAGCAAGGGCTGCATCATCGCTGACCAAGCAAAAGTCAAAGATAACGTCTCGCTCGCAGAGAAAGCCGCCGTCTGCCCAGCGAAAGAAGTTTCTGAAAACATATTAAAATCCAAGATTATCTATTAAACACGAAGAGGGAAAAATGATGAGTTCACGAAAACTTTTCGGAACAAACGGCATCCGCGGAGTCGTCAACAAAGAATTGACCCCAGAAATGGCGATAAAAGTGGGTTCAGCAATTGGCACATTCTTCGGAAGGAAAAACCTGCTGGTGGGCCATGACGCCAGAACCAGCGGCCCAATGTTCGCTAAGGCGGTTATCGCGGGTTTAACAGCCACTGGATGCAACGTGTTTTTTGCTGGAATGGCTCCTACACCCGCACTGCAATACGCGGTTAAAAATCATGAAATGGACGGTGGAATTATAATAACAGCGTCCCACAACCCACCTGAATATAACGGGATAAAAGTCATCTGGAACGACGGCATAGAGATTTCTCACGAACAAGAAACCGAAATCGAAAACATATACTTCGAAAACGAAACAGAATTTGCAGAATGGGACAAGCTGGGAACAACCCATGAATTGCCAGGTGTGAATGACGAGTACATAGAGGCGATAAAAAAACACGTGAACGTTGCCAAGATAGCAGAGAAACATTATCACGTTGTCGTCGATGCAGCTAACAGCGTAGGCGGCCTAACTGGACCTCGTCTTCTACGAGAACTCGGCTGCAAAGTCACGAGCATAAACGCAAACATAGACGGAACGTTCCCTGGAAGACCGCCGGAACCACGCCCAGAAAACCTCAAGGAAATAGCCCTAACCGTGAAAGCGGTAGGCGCAGATTTAGGAGTAGCCTTCGACGGCGATGCTGACCGGGCAATATTTGTTGATGAAAACGGAGAAATTTATTGGGGAGACAAAACCTTCGCCCTGATTGAAAAACATTTCCTAAAGGAAAACCCCAACGCAAAAATAGTCACTCCCGTAAGCTCTTCAACGCTTGTTAAAGACATCGCGGACGCTTACAAAGGCGAAATCGTGTGGACCAAAGTGGGAAGCGTAACTGTCTCGCAGAAAATGAAAGAATTGAAAGCTAAACTGGGCGGAGAAGAAAATGGCGGAGTCTTTTACGGTCCTCACCAAGCAGTCCGCGACGGAGCCATGACAACAGCCTTGATTATGGAGATTATGGCTGAAACTGGAAAAAAACTTTCAAAGCTCATCGCGGAGCAACCGCAATATTTCCTTGAAAAAGGAAAGGTTGAATGCCAAGAGGATAAAAAAGCGAAGGTGCTGAAAAAACTGGTTGCACAGGTGAAAGGCGCAAAAGTAAGCACCATTGACGGAGTGAAAATCTGGTTTGAAGACAAAAGCGCCATCCTAGTGAGGCCCAGCGGAACCGAACCCGTTTACAGGTTATACGCAGAAGCGAAAAATCAAGAAAAAGCATTAAAGCTAATCGAAGACTATAGTTCAAAACTCAGAAAAATCCTCGAAACCATCTAACAAGAGAAGCGAATTTGAAGGCGAAATGGAGAATACGTGCGCATGTCCACAGTTCTGCACTTGAGCTCAGAAGAAATAAACACAATTGAAAAACGCGGAAAATACACTGTAAGCGTTATAGGATGCGGACAAAAAGGCGTTCTTTATGCTACTGCTTTAGCTGAGGCGGGTTTCAAAGTCATATGCACAGATGCTGACCAAAGCTTGGTAAGGCGCTTAGCAAAGGGAAAAGCGCTCTTCTCTGAACGTGAAGTGGAAGCTAAATTGAAGAACTTTATGAGAACAGGGCAATTAAGCGCCACAAACGAGTTGAAAAGCGCAGTTTCACAAAGTGACATAATTATAATGACAATCACTGCGAAGATTGACGACAGGAAAAATCCTGATTATTCAGAAGCAGAAAGCAGTTGCAAACAAGTCGGGGCAGCACTTCGCCGAGGCGCATTGGTTATTTATGGAGGCATAGCGAGCTTCGGTTTTACCGAAGGAATCATTAAGGAAACTCTGGAAAACACGTCAGGACTCAGAGTGGGAGAGGACTTCGGCCTAGCCTACAACCCCCTCCAGATTCCAGATGGACAACTCACAGAATCAATTAGTAACCAAGAGTTAACGGTTGCCGCGAATGATGAGACCAGCCTAAACGCGGCTTCAACGGTTCTGGGAACGATAACAAAAAAAGGCGTTAAACAAATATTAGATGTTAAAACAGCAGAGTTGGCTGCGCTTTTTGCAGTTGCCAGACGAGATGCAAACGTAGCTTTAGCCAACGAGTTGGCTGTTCTCTGCGAAAACGCAGGCATGGACTATTTTGAAATTTTCAGACTCTTAGTTCCAGACACGCGTGAAATAAGTTTCGTTCCAACGATTGCGGAAGAAGATAGCAGAAACGAGGCGTATCTCTTGCTTGAAACCGCGGAAAATCTGAACACCAAGCTCAGGCTTACCGCGCTTGCTAGACAGATAAATGAAACTATGGTTAGACACGCGGTCAATTTAACACAGGATGTATTGCGAAGTTGCGGAAAGACTTTAAGAAGAGCGAGAGTTGCTGTGCTGGGCACAACGGGACCAAAAACAACAGCAGACACATTTGTTAAAATGTTAGAAACAAAAGGTGCAAAAGTCAGCATCTACGACCCACTGTTATCTAAAAATGAACCATCAGACATGACACGCGCGCTCAAAAGAAGCTTAAACGAAGCGGTAGAAGGCACAGACTGCATAGTAATATTGACTGAACACGACCAGTTTAAACGTCTAAACCTAAAGAAGTTACGGGCTGTGATGAAGATGCCAGCGGCAATCGTTGATTTAACAGGGACAATCGAACCTCAAAAAGTTGAAAAAGAAGGCTTCACATATCGTGGGCTAGGAAGAGGAACTGGAAAGAAATGAAAAAACTGGGCGTAGCAGTAATAGGAACTGGGTTTTGGGGAAAAAACCACGCAAGAGTTTACAGAGAAATAGCATCCACCGAGCTTGTGGCCGTTTGCGACGTGAACGCTGAGAGAGCAAAAAGCGTAGCCGACCAGTTCGGCGTGAAAGCATACACAACTAGCACACGTATGTTGAAAAACGAAGAAATCGAAGCGGTAAGCGTGTGCACTTGGTCAACTGTCCTCGCCAAAGAAGCCCTCAAAGCCATGAAGGCTGGAAAGCACGTTCTTGTGGAAAAACCCATGGCCACCAACACTAAACAAGCAGAGAAGCTCCTGGAAACCGCTGAGAAAAACAATCTGCACTTGACAGTGGGTTTTTTGATGCGGTTTATCCCAGGACTACAGCATATTCGAGAAGCGGTTGAAAACAAAAAAATTGGAGAACTCGTGTGCGCTACTGCAAGGAGAGTTTCTCAGTGGCCTGAAAGAGTAGGCGACGTGGGAGTAGTCAAAGACGTGGCGATTCATGACATAGATGTTATGCGATACATATTCAATGAAGACCCGATTGCCGTTTACGCGAAGACAGGAAGCATGAGACACAAAAAATTCGAAGACTATGCCCAAATAATGCTCACCTATAAAGACGGAAAAAGCGCGTTCATAGAATCCAACTGGCTGACGCCGTACAAAACACGAACCCTAACAGTCACTGGAAGCGACGCCATAATTAGACTGGACTACATAACACAAAAACTGTGGATTGAAGAGCCAAAAGAAACCCTGCAGCCGAGATATCCGTGGCAAGAACCCTTAAAACTTGAACTTCAACACTTCGCAGATTGCATATTAACAAATAAGAAACCCGTCATAACAGGAGCGGATGGCTTAAAAGCCCTGCAAATTGCTGAAGCGGCACTGCAATCTTCGGCAAAAAACAGAGCGATAAAGCTGAAGTAGCGCCTTTATTGTTTAGCGTTTTAAACTGAAGGGTTTGCCTTCAGAGACTATTTTCTCTGGTATACGGTTTTTCCATTTTTTCAGGAACGGCAGGTCCTCAGATGCCTTCCGCAGCTCATCGGGCAACATTTCTGGAATTTCATCGCGTATGGGATACCATCGTAAACATTTGGGACAAACGATTAGGCCTTCTACTATTTCCTCTTTCTCTTCAAAAACGTGAAGTTCAAGCGGATGATGCTTATCTATTGGACAAGCCAGAATCTCCATCAACTTTCTTTTCATTCCACATCACGCATACACAAATAGCGGAGATAGTTATTAAAATTTATCTGGAACGCGCGTGATTTGCATGTCTAAAACCACTTGGTACCAGTTAGGACCAGTGGTTCTGACAACACGAGAAAAAGGAAACCCAAAAGCTACATTAAGGCTGGAAAGTTTTTCAGTCACTTTTAGTTTAGTTTTTTCGGCTGGATTTTCAGTTTTCTCTGCATGCTCGAAATCGTAGTAGTGTAGCCAGCCGCCAGACGTTTTGAGGGCGGATATAGCAGAGGGCAAATACTCAAAGGCTTTCTCCGGCAAGGGCATCAGAACTCGATCAGCCACGTGCTGCAATCGACGTTCAATGATTGCTTTTGAGTCTCCCAATAACGGAATCACCTTCCCGTAAACCCTGTTAAGCCTGATGTTTTCACGCATAAACTGAAATGCCGCTGGATTAACATCTATTGAAAACACTTTCGATGTGCTTGCATGTTTGGCGATTACTATGGAAAAACAGCCGACACCCGCAAACATGTTAACAACCGTTTCGTTGGGTTTTATTAACCTGGCGATGCATGATCTTTCATGGTAAAGTCTTTGAGAAAAATAGCATCTCTCCACATCAACAGAGAACAAACACCCAGATTCCCTGTGAATGGTGCTTGTTCTGTTTTCACCTGCCACATGCACCAAGCGTCGAAGTCTAAAGTCTCCAGCAACGGGGCTTACTTGAGCTAAAACGGTTTTCACGTTCGTGTGGACACTCATTATTGCTTTCGCGATGTTTTGAGCGTTTTTACGAGAAGCCTGTGGCAATCTGAATATTGCGATGCCGCCTATGATATCATAGGAATTGTAAGCACTGGCTAAATCTTCTGGGGAGAGAACATCTGAAAGGTGTTTCTGCAACCGTTTTCTCAAGCTTCACCCTTCGTTAACACAAAGATCTTTGGAAACGTTTAAAAGCAAAATGCTTTTCCTTTGTAGAAAGAGGTTGCTTCCATGGAAAAAACAGGGATTGTCTACGAATGTGTGAGATGCGGCGCGAGAGTTCCATCTGAAGAACTGGAACTCCGTGGTGGAGAAACAAAATGTATAGTCTGCGGCTACAGAATCTTGAAAAAGATGAAACCGCCAGTTGTTAAACGTGTTCAAGCAACATAAAAAGAGAGGTTGAATGGGTCTCCGAAATTCGCGAGTGAAGCAACGCGTTTTTGCGTTTTGTGATGAGTTTAGAAGAGTTCTCTTTCTCCAATCTTGCGCAGTGTCTTTCCTCGAAGTTTTATCGATTGAGCAATAACCTCTTCGGGAGCCCTGTCAACGGTTTTGCGTTTAACGGTTTCCCCGCAGATTCCTCTCGGCAGCAAACGTCTCTTAACGCAAAGAGCATACGTACAGTTTGCAACATTGCACATCTCTTCGGTCCATTTGCACCATACAGCATCGCGGCGATAGAAAGTGGAATCTTGGGCGCACTTGAAAGCTGGGCACGTGGGAGAACAAGTTTTTACTTGAGCCAATAGATACACCTCTATTGTTTAATTGTCAAAATTCAATGTCTCTATGCATTCTCAAAGAGAGTATTTCTTTCAGAGTCAATATAAACTTTTTTACTTCAGACTCCTGATTGCACATTTTAACTTTCGCTTTTGCTCAGCTTGAATCTTTTCCTTGTGTAAACTTCCATGGAGAGAAACAGAATTACCGCCGCCAAAATTACGATTAAAGTTGCTAACACACTTGTTTCAATAAGGAATGGCCCTAAGAGAACATACTTGCCCATTTTGATCGTTCTTGTTGTCGGCGCCTCAACCTGAAGGTTCACCGCTTCATAGGAATCCTCCCTCCCAGCGAGATACGCGATTATCTGCACGTTACCGCCAATCAAGTTGCCGAATTTTGCGGTTCCATCCGTCTGCGTCGTGGCTGATCGCGTTGCCTGATCGGCTCCATGCAACATGACGTTTACGTTAGGGATTGGTTGCCCGAAATAGTCAACGATTAACACTGACACCTGAAGGTCGTAGATAATGCAACGAATTTCGCTTTGCGTGTCGCTGAAAACTTCAATGACAGTTTCATTCAACAGAATATTGTCCGTGTAAGCTCGTAACCGGTACTTTCCAAATGTAATTTCCACAGAAACTGTCCCCGCATTGTCAGTCACGGCGCCATAGAATATGCCGCTTGTCTGTTCAACCAACTCTATGCGCGCGTTAGGAATCGCTGCTAGATTGTAATCGACTATTGTAAGTGTCAGAGTTCGACTTGGGCACAGTATCGTCACTTGGAAAGTTGGTTGCGCTGGAACATCGCTGACAGTGTTGTTGTTGATGTTGAAAACCACGCTGTAAATAGAAGCGTTGATTGTGTAACCTATTCCGGGAAGAGTTGAGTTAAAAGAAAAAGTGCCTGAAAGGTCTGTTTGGCCTGAGGCGTGCCCGGTTTTCGATGCGTTTTCTTTCGTCGTCACGTATTGATAGGTAATGTCTAGACTAACGAAGGGGATTAAGAGGCCGTTTTTGTCTTGAACGGTTATTTTAAGGTTGGTTAGTCTGCATGGTAAATCAAACGCGCTTTCTTCAGTTATGGATGCATTAATTTCGCCAACTTTGACATTATTCCAAAACGCGCTTATAGTGTGATTGCCCCTTTCGAGGTTCACAGTGGCTATTCCGTCAACTCCGCTCGTGCCGTTGTATAGCGTGTTTGTCGCTTGGTCAAGGGCTTCAACCAATATTTGTGGCGCGACATCACCTGCCAAGTTTAGAGTTCGGATTTTAACAGCATAGCCTGGAACAGTGAAGAGTTGCGAGTCAACAATGAGTTTGGGCGTATTCTGCGGCGTTATGGTTATGTTATAGTCGCCAATTAACGCATCGGACGGAACTGTCCAAGCGGCGTTAATTATGCCCTCGCTTGAGGCATTCACCACTTCAGAGTGTACATTAGCGCCAGTTTTCGCGTATGTTATAGTTATTGTTGAGTTTACATTCGCTTGATACCCTACCGCTCGCATTGCCACAGATTGCCCTCTGTGATAAGTGTTTGTGTCAGTGAAGCCGACGAAAAATTGGTCCTCCGCCAACTGCTGAGTCAGATTGAAATACACACGGTACAAACCCGTGAAGTTAGTAAGCGAACCTGAAGGTTCAAAAGCGGCGTCTGGATAAGTAAGCTGGACTTGTGCGGTTCCTGTTTGGGTTAGGCTAAGCTCAATCAGTCTCGAATAATTTGTGTTAAGCGGAGCTGGAAGCCTAACCGTGATATTCGCGTAATACGTTGTGTTTGATTGTCCTCCGGTGAATGTGACATTCAGAACCACGTTACTTCCTTCCTGCAATTGTGCAGGCGGGGAAGGAACAAGGGCTTTAACGCTATAGCCTGGAAGTATGGTAAACGCGTGGGTACCGTTAACGTTTATGCTAACGTCCACTAGGGTTATAGTGTAGTCTCCCTCTGGAAGCTCTGGCACTGCGAAGCTCGAATCCACATCGTAGCCGATTGAAGTGTTTGTAACGACGAGATTATTTCCAAACCAAATTTCGTACGCGCCATTAGCAGTGTTGATGAGGCCAAAAATGCGAACTGTGTCGCCTGCCTTTCCGGACTGTGACGGGGCAATAGTAGTTATACTCACGCCAACCTGCCCTGACACCGTGTAGAGGGGCATGAACACTAGCATCATGCTCAACGCGATTAGGAGAGGCGTTGTAACAGCTTTTTTCTTCAAGTCAGACTTACTCCGCATTAGATTAACGGTCTCATCGAGATTGAACATTTACTATTAAGAGAACATTTTAAACTTTGCCATTTCCCATATCATCAGTTTGGTCAAATCCGTATTTCTGTTCATGACAAGCTAAATTATGCTTTCATCAGCATCATCCTGATAAGGAACGCGATAAATAGGCAGTCTTACCGCGCAATTTGGCTAAAAGATTTTCGTTCTTGCTCTGACAACCAACCATCTTCTTTCAGCTTGTTCAAACCTGCAGCAATTGATTGTTTCAGGTTTTCCGCGTCTAGCAAGTTAGCTTTGCGGCAAGCTTCATTAATCTCGCTGCCAAACGCGACATCCTCTTCTAGCAGAATGGCAAACTTGTGTAGAAGCGAAACGACTTTTTTGGAACGTGGCTGAAACAACTGGCTAATTTTCATCTTGCCCATCGCGCTTCTTAGTTTTGCGCCAACACCTACGCTGCCAACGAATGATGGAGCAAAAAATGTGTGCCGCCGATTTGGTCCCGACTGGTAGCGCATCAAGTAGAAGGGCATATGGACGAGGGAGAAGTTTGCCCTTTTTTGCTGGATGCCCAAATTTTCAAATTCAGCAATGGTCGCTTCCCTCATTTTTGCCGATTGGTCGATTTGTTTAATAATGTCTGCAGTCAGTTCTTCAAGTTTCTCCATTTCGCTATGGAAAATGCTTATTTCGGCGTCGCGTGAAGACTCGACCGCCATCAAGTCCTTTGAGGCTTCCTTGATTTTGGCGTCGCTTTCTGACTTCAGTTGGAAAATTGCGTGCTTTTTGTTTTCGTCAATTTTCTTGATTTTTTCTGCAATCACCCTAGTTTTCTTAAGAATTTCAGAAATTTCTTTTTTCAGCGCGCTTCTTTTTTCTTTCCATTTTTGCTCAGTGACATCATCTTTGTTGATTGTGGCGGTTTTTATTTCTGCTTCGCAATGTTCAATTTCAGTGGTAAGTTGCTCTTTTGTTTTTTCTAATGCAATAATCTCTTTTTGCGCAACCAAAGTTTCTTGTTCAAACTGGCTTGAAGTTTCCGTGATTTTTTCTGTGTATTCCCGGTTTATTTGAGAAGTTTTATTTTCTATGGAAACCTTTGCTTCTTCAATCGGTTTACTGAACCTTTGTTCAGTTTCCTTCACTTCCTTACGGAGCAGTTCTAAAAATTCTTTGGTTTTAAGGTTCAGGAGCTTAATTATTTTATTCAGCTCTTTTACTTCTCCGACAAACTTTGATTGCAAATCCTCTAGTTCTTTGGCCATCACCAGAATTGCGGCTTCATCGGTAGCAGGTGAAATTAATACACTATCGACTACGGGAGCTTCAGTCATTGCTGCCTCATCCAAATAGGGCATAAATTCTTTGAGAAAGCCCGCGTCCGTCATAAGACCATCGATAACTTTCGTTTCCTCGCTATCCGAACCTTTGAAATAATTGAGGTTGGTTGAGAGGAAAGTTACATAAGCTTGGCGTGTTTCTGAGCGGATATCCATTTTATCTTTAAAAACTTTGAGGTCTGGCAAAACTGAATAGTTTATAGCATGAGAAGTAACGTTCAATCCGTCTAAGAGAAGGGTTAAACGACCAAATGGAGCTACCCAAAAAGGATAATAAACCTCTGCTATGAAAACCAGCTTTTCCGGAGGCCGTTTCTTGAAAAATCCCCCACCCCTGTCTCTACCCAACTCGGCTAAACAGAAAACCGCAGCTCTTTCAGCATCAATTGTAAAGGACCTACCACTTGTCGGGGCGAGAGTAGCAAAGGGAAGAAGAGTTTTGTTAGTTTTTCGCTGCACAATCTCAACCATTTTGTAACCGATTCATTTTATTTGAATGAAGGCGAATTTATAACTTGCGAATTGCCCTAGAGAACATGGAAAACTTGCATCATAAAAAATTTAACTAAGCAGAGTTTATACTCTTATTTGAACTCGGTTTAGCGGATGTTCTTAATGACAGAGGATAAAGAAAAAGAGGAGATTATAGTTAAAGCACCTTCCAAACCGGTTGTTTCTCCGGAGAAAAAAGCTGAGAAAGCAATTGAAAAGGCTTTAGAGGAAGAGAAATTTGGAACCCTCCAAATCTCAAAGAGATTTGGGTCATACTTTGGCGCCTCGGCTATTTTTGCTGGCGTTTTGTTATTGTGTCTTGTTGCTTACATAGGCATTACTGGCCAAGTAGGCTGGATTACTTTGTCGTCTGAAGCGACAGCGTTCAGTCTTGTCTTATGGGTTTTCATAGGGATAGTTAACATCATCGGTGGCTTCCTTTTAATGGGAAGCGAGTGATAGACTTTTATTTTTTCCTGAATAAAAGAAAACCACAAAGGATGTCTAATATTCCAACAACTACAGCAACAGCAACTATAAACTCATTTTTCACAACGCTTTCAAGGTTTACGGTCCTTGTCGTTGCTAGAAGCGCGAAAACTAGTATCAGAAACCCTACTAAAGAAACAAACCCTCCTAGGGCTATTTTGAGCCGTTGCTTAAGTGGAAAGTACGGCATCGCTTTCTCATCACCAGTAATATCAATAGCCCGAAATAACGTTTTTGCTCTTCGACTGCTACTGTAGGCTATGAGAAATCTTCAATGAAGCAATTCGAAACTTCACTTTTTATTTTTTATTACTATCTTTCACTTTAGCTCCCTGAATATGCTTGCTTCCTATTTGCTGGACGCCAGTATGTTCAGCAACCCACCTAAGACTTCAACGATACTGATGAAAATTAAGAAACCGAAAATCAGTGTTGAAACGCTGGGTGCAACATCATGCAGCACTATCGAGTTTGTTCCCAACAGATACGCTGCGAACGCCGCAAAAACTCCTAAGCCCAAGCTCACTCCTCCGAGGGCAATGCGAATGCGATGGTAGCCAACCATTCTTATGTAGTAAACCAACAACGCTACGATGCCGAGCTCCAAGCCCAAGACTATCACAGAAGGCTCAATGAAAAACACTAAAAAAGCACATGTGGCTAACCCAGCGAGGGGCATAAAAGGATATAGTGGAACTTTGAAGGGTCTATCCAGATGAGGAGCGGTTTTCCGCAATCTAATCAACGACAAGTTCACGATTGAGAAGCCTATAATGAAGCCGAGGTTAACCGCGTAAACAACAAAGTTCACGAGGCCGGTTGCTGTGAAAAGCGCCGTGAAAACAGCGCAGACAATAACTGCAATGTAAGGCGTGCTGAAACGCCGATGAACCTTGCACAACATCTTTGGCAAATAGCCATCCCTGCCCATCGCATAGAGGACACGGGACTGAGCCATAATAGCCTCGTTGGTTGCAGCCAAACCTGCAATTGCCAAGCCTATCGTGACCAATATGCCTCCGACAGGCCCCATCGCCTGTTCCGCCACAAAAGCGATTGGTGACACCTGCTCCATAAGAACTGCAGGAGGAACAACGCCAACAGCGATGGCTATAACACTCGTATAAAGTGCAATTAAGAGTATGCCTGAAATCACTATCGCTCGAGGGATGTTTCGTCCAGGATTTTTTATCTCAGCTTGAGATGCAGCGACCGCTTCTCCGCCAAGGTACAGGTCAAAGAGAAAAGAGGCAGCCGTAAAGATTCCTATTATTCCAACGGGGAAAGGCGGGTGAGTCGGCTGTGTTCCTTGAGTGTAAGACCAACCGCCCAATACGAACACTCCCAAGATAACAAGAACTATAATGGTTATGATAGTTTCTGCAGTGCCGGTTTCTTTGACGCCTTTCAAATTCACGAAAGCAAATATTATCACCACTAGCACTGCGATGAACGGTATGTTGACTTGGGGGTAGATGTAGGCGATTGCGTATGAGAAGCCCATGGCGGATAGTGCCGTATAGAACATGTTGCTGAGCCATTCAAACCAGCCCGTGAGGAAGCTGACGAAACCTCCGAACGCCACTTTTGAAAAGGTGTACTCGCCTCCCGCAAGCGGAAGAGCCGTGCCCAATTCGGCGTAGCTGAACATGGTAATTAGGCTTATGAATCCAATCACAAAGACCACAGGGACTATCGCATAGCCCGCTATGCCCGCGGCGTAACCTATGGTGGCGAAGCCGCCTGCGCTGATGGCGCCGCCCACGCCTAGCATTGTTGCGCGAAGAAGACCGAGTTCTCTTTTCAGCTGAGGCTTAGTCATGATTGCCAACTCGCGTTTGCTCATAAAGGAGAAAGAGACCACTTATGATAGAGAGTATGCCAACGATTACGAAAACCGAAAGATAAAATCCAATGTCCGCTTCAGTTGCGCCTAACATTGTTTGGATGCTGAAGATGTTGTAAAACGCGAGGAACGCGAAAACAATGGAGAACCCGCCAATGGCAGCTTGCATTAACCCGACAATCTTCAACAGAGTTTTTCTGATTTCCATTGAAGGTATCATCTCGCGCCTGCCATAGTAATTATCAAATAATCAATTTAATACATTCGCTACTTTCTACAACGCTCAATTATTAGGTGAGAAAAAAAGGCAAAATAGTGAACGAGGAAGAAATCTTCAATGAAAGAGAAACTTTCTGAGACAAGTTTTTAGATGAGACTGTTTATAAAATGGTTTCCACTAGTCTGTTTTTCAAGAACAATCGGCATGGACTCGTGAAGCAACTTGGAGAATTTGGTTCCGCCTTCGCTGCTGCAAGCATTAAAGAAGCAAAGATACCATCTAATCGGCAAGCATTCAGCGGTCAAAAGGTGCAAGTGGCTTTACGAAACGCTAATCCACGACAGACCATGTTACAAGCAGAAGTTCTATGGGATAAAGACCCACCAGTGTATCCAAATGACGCCCGCGCTTTTTTACTGCACACAGCAGTGCCTGTTTTGTTGGAGAGCGCAGAGCGGCGATTTACAAATCACATGGGACGAGATGAAACTGCCAAAATGGGATTCTGCTGAAGAAATTGTGCAGGGAAGCCTAAAGGCGCAGAATGCAATCTTAAGCGGGTACAAAGGGAATCTGAAAACGAACAGACAAAAGTTCAAAGAAGCCTTAACGCCGAGGCACGTTGCCATAAGTTTGACTGGAGAACCGACGCTTTACGAGCCGCTCGGAGAGTTAATCCGCACATTTCACAATAGGGGGTTTACCACGTTTCTCGTATCCAATGGTACGATGCCCAATAGACTTGCGGAATTAAGCGAAGAGCCAACACAACTCTACATTTCTGTCTGCGCCCCAAATGAAGAAGTGTTCAGACGCGTTTGCCGCCCCCAGTTTCCCGGCGCTTGGGCGAAGCTGAATGAGACTCTTGGTTTGTTGCCGAGTTTCCGATGCCCGACTGTGATTCGCATGACGCTGGTGAAAGGACACAACATGGAAAACGCGGATGGATACGCCAAGCTTGTTGAAAGAGCCAAGCCAACATATATTGAAGCTAAGGCGTACATGCACGTTGGTTTTTCGAACCTTCGCCTAAATTATGAGCAGATGCCTGAGCACGAAGAGGTTTACGATTTTGCGATGCACTTAGCAGAGAGAACAGGGTACAAGATTGTAGATGAATCGGTTGAAAGCCGAGTTGTATTGTTAAGCCGACGCGAGAAACCTATACGATTTGGGTCTCCCTAAATTACGCAAGAGTGACGGCAACTAATTCAATTTTTAATCCTATCTGGCGGATTTAATAGGCTGATAATGAAAGGCGACGGGAAACCTTAAATAGATTTTGAAGCGCCCTATTCTTAAACCGAGAATTTAATTGAGCGGGTGGTGACAGAATGGTTAATGAAGGAAGAGGACGATTGTTCAGGAGAAAAGACGGCAAATACCTGATTTACCTACCAAAAGACCTCGCAGAAGACAGCATGTTCCCATTCAAAGGAGCAGACTCCATATTCGTCAAAGTGAGCTTCAAGCTAGGAAAAACGGATATTCTAATCGAAAAATGGGTAGAACCTGCGCAACCAGCAGCCTAAAAAGAAAAGCGAATCTCTCTTCTTTTCCATTTTTTAAGAATACAATAAATAATCAGTTGTGTTTTATACCAATAGTGCGGTGAAAGTTTGTCGTCTTTAAAAACTGTTCTAAAAGAAGTGAAAAAAGAGCTTATGCACAAAGATAAGGTGCGAGAAAAAGCGCAGGAGAGCATGCGGAAGGCAACGAGTCTTTCCAAACAAGCAATACTTCGCATTCATCAAAAGAGGATTGAAGAAGCAAAAGGATTAATTGAAAATGCAAAGGAAATCATTTCAAGACTCCAAGGCTTGGCGAAGGAGTATCCCGAGATTATATACAGCGGCATGTTTAGTGCGGCTCTTCAAGAGTATTCTGAAGCCAACATATTTCTGAGGCTAATCGAAGAATCACGGTTTGTCTCGCCAAAGGACATTAACGTGCCCTCGGTTGACTACGTGCTGGGTTTAGCCGACGTTATAGGCGAATACAGACGCTTAGCTTTGGATGCTCTACGTGAAGGAGATGTGGCGAAAGGCGAAAAATGCTTGGAGACTATGGATGAGATATACATTGAGTTGATGGCTATGGATGAAGCATACATGCTTGTCCCCGGGCTCAGAAGAAAATGTGATATTGCGCGAAGAATTATCGAAACTACTCGTGGAGACATCACCCAAGAAGTGCGGAGAAAGTCACTGGAGGATTATTTGAGACGTTTTGAACAGGCTCAGCTAAAGAAGCGAAAGCCCCGTAAAGGTTGAATTAATGGACACTGCTACTGCTGCCACGATAAGCAAGTTTTCAGTTTCAAAAGCTCATAAAGCGCAAACGTATTTGTCCAAGAAAATCATTCAAGAAGACCGATTGCCCGACAAAATCAACCTTGTTGCTGGTGTTGATGTCGCGTATGCTGGCGAATTAGCCATAGGCGCCGTTGCAGTTTTAGACTACGAATCTCTCGAACTTTTAGAGTTGCAAACAGCCACGTGTAGAGTGAAATTTCCGTACATTCCAACCTTGCTTTCTTTCAGAGAAATCCCACCAGCAGTTGCCTGCATCAGGAGGCTGAAGCAGCAGCCTGACGTTTTTCTTGCCGACGGGCAGGGGGTAGCACACCCGTACAGATGTGGATTCGCGAGTCATCTGGGACTTGCAATAGGAAAACCCACCATCGGAGTGGCAAAAAGCAGACTGATCGGCAAGCCCACAGAGATTGGGAGAGATGTCTTTTTGGTTGAAAACGACCAAATCATAGGTTCGGTGGTTACAACGAAAGAAAGCGCTAAGCCTGTTTACGTCAGCGTTGGCCACCTCATATCGCTGGAGACAGCCACAAAAATCGTAAAACACTGCGTGCGCAACAGTCGAATCCCGGAGCCGCTTCTACAAGCCCACAAGACAGCCTCAAAAGAAAGAAATTTACAGAAAACTTAATAGTCTCACCATACGAAAAAGAGCAAGGTGGCGCTGGAAAATGGAAATCTCATTTGAAGACTTTCAAAAGCTAGACCTACGCGTAGGGAAAATAACAGAAGCAAACCAAGTTCCAGGTTCAAGAAATCTCATAAGAATGATTGTCGATTTTGGAACGGAGAAAAGGCAGGCAGTAGCAGGACTCGTGCAGTGGTACAAACCGCAAGACCTTGTGGGCAAAAAATGCGCGTTTATCCTTAACCTTCAAAGGCGTAAGATGATGGGCGTGGAGTCGCAGTGCATGATTTTGGCTGCTGAGGACGACAAAGGCAACGTTATTGTGTTGCAACCTGAAAAGGACATTGCTGAAGGAAGCAGAATCCACTAGTTTCAGCTTAAAAGCGCACCTATAGCCTCGGCTTTTTCTTTGCTTCCGACAAGATACTCAACCATTTCCGCGTCTAAATCAAGCCACTTCGCAAGTCCAGCAGCCATAGCGGCATCGTTTCTGAAAATAATCTTCAGGTAGGGCAAGACCTCTTTCGAAGCGCGAGCGGCTGAGATGTGGCATTTGCGTTTGATCTTAAAGCCTATGCTAAGCTGCATGGCACGCTCAGCCTTGGACCTCGACAGCATCTGAATACGACTTGGAAACTTGAACGGCACCCACCCTTGAACCTTCGAGTTCTGCCTAGCCATAGCCACGCCCGCAGTCATGTAATCGATCACGTAGCGCGTGAAGCTCCAATCCTGAGTAGAGCGAATCCTACCGCGATAGACGTCAGCCATCGAAAGCGCATCCATGGCTTGGGCCAAGTCATGCGGATCAGTCAAATGCGCGGGAACATTCTCATAGACCCATTCAAAGAGCATGTCAATGTCGACGTCAGCCATGTTTACTGCTTGCTTCGCACCTGCACACGTCCTGCCGTAAATTATCATTCTGAGCACATTGAAAATACTGTCTTGCCGATCACGGTAGCCGAGCCACGAAACATCCTCATACGTTAGCCGCTGTTTTCCCTGAGCCAAAGCCTGCAGGTCGTTCACTGCTGAACGAACATCGCCTCCCGAACGCTGCGCTATGAACTTCAACGCGTCTTCGTCAATTTGAATTTCTTCGCGTTCGCCTATGCGTTTTAAGTGCTTTGCCACTTCGCCTGTAGGGGGTTTCTTGAATTCTATAAGGAGGCAATAAGTGCGGAGATTCGTGAATCGCGGATCATAAGCGCTGTTGGCAATCAAAACTACCGGACACCGCGCTGTTTTAACGATCTCGGTGATGGCTTTGACTCCGCCTTTGTCTGCATTTCCCGTCAACCCGTCTAGCTCGTCGAGCAGGATTATTCTTTTTCCGCCGAACAGTGAGCCGTATTGTGAGGCTAAGCCTGCGAAACGGTTTATGGCTTCTTCTGTCCTGTAATCGCTTGCGTTCTTTTCCACAAATTCCACGTGCAGGTCATTGGCTAAGGCTTCGACGGTGACTGTTTTTCCGATTCCGGGCGGTCCATAAAGAAACGCGGCTCTCTTCTTTGGTACGCCTTTACTCCAGGATTTTACCCAGTCACTAAACGTTTTGATGGCTTCCGCGTTTCCAACGATGCCGGGGATAGATCGCGGTTTGTGCTTGACTGTCCATGCAGCGTACAAGAACTTCACTTCTTTAGGTCATTGCCCGCCTCAACGAGTTTCGCTAACAAGGCGCTCAGTTGGACTTCCTCGTCTGAGCCTTCCACGAGGCGGTAGTCTATTTCGCCCACGATGCCGGCTAACCTTATTTTCCAAGGCTCCGGAATCTCCGCCGCTTTGAAAATCTCCGTGTGAATCTGTCGGATTATATCGCTACCGGCTACGCCGTACTTTTGAATCATATCGCGCAGTTGCGTCCTAGCGCCTAGAAAGTCGCCTTTCATGGCAGTGTCTAGCATTTTTTGCACGTCTGCAGGGCTGGCTCTGCCCGTTATGGAATATACCAGTTTAGAGTCTACGGGTTTGTTCACTGACGCCGCTGCTTGTAGCGTGTTTATTGCTTTTCTGAGGTCGCCGCCGCAGACTTCAAAAATCGCCTCGGCTCCATCAGCTAACAGCTTGACGTTTTCGCACTCCGCAATGTGTTTCACATAATCATCGTGTTCTTCTTTGGGCAGAAAAGTAAACCTGAAAGGCGCACATCTGGACTGAATCGGCTCAATTATCTTGCCGCTATAATTTGCGCACATGATAAAACGGCATGTTTCCGTGTACCGTTCCATCGTACGCCGCAAGGCTTGTTGGGCGTCAGAAGTCATATTGTCAGCTTCATCTAAAATCATGATTTTGAAAGGAATCGCCCCAATCGAGCGCGACCGCGCAAAAGTCTTCACAGTCTCCCTGACAACGTCTATGCCTCGCTCGTCGCTGGCGTTCAACTCCATAAGATGTTCACGATAGCCGTCACCGTAAAGGTCTCGGGCTAAACATAGGGCAGCAGTAGTTTTGCCCGTTCCTGGTGGTCCGGCGAAGATGCAGTGTGGCACGTTTTTGGATTTGGCGAAACTTTTTAAACGTTCAACAATCTCCTTCTGGTTAACCATGTCGTGTAGGTGTTTTGGGCGGTACTTTTCAGCCCACATTTCAAAACTCAAGTGGCTAAGCCTCCTCTTTCGTGCTAGTAAATGCTGACATTGATTATATTTGTTTTGGGCGAAAACATTTCTTGCATTTTACAGTTTTCTTCTTTATGGCAAGCGCTTCAAGGCTGCTCGTTGGACACTACTTTTGAGTGAGCATTCCGTGTATATGTTTCATTTATTTCGCATAATTTTCGTTTTTTGCATGTGAATGATTTTGGATAGCATTAAATAGACATTTGCACAAATTCCCCGCGCAATCCACCGTAGAAAATATGCAAATGCAAATGAAGAGATGTTAAAATGAGTGAACGTGTACACAAAAATAGTTCTTACTTAAACGGGAAATCAACCTCGGGAACAATGACGCGTGTTAAAGACACCAGTTCAATAAGCGGAATGTGCCCCATATGTATCCACGACTGCCCGTTCTTGTGTGAAATCAGCCTTTCTGCCTTTAGAGGGAGAGAAGCCCTTTACCCAGAACCAGCCCAATTTGGAACAAGCACTGCTGGAGCTCTTAAAGACTACGGATTAGACTGGTCACACTTTAACATTCAAGCCAGCCTCTTCGAAGTCTACGGCATCGAAGAAAGTTCAGAAGTGGCAATATTTCCGAACGTAATCACAGAAACCAAAGTGGGCGGAATACCATTAAAACTCCCTATACTGACCGGCGCTTTTGGCTCAACAGATGTTGCGCGCGTAAACTGGGAAGGCTTGGCCACCGGCGCAGCCCTTTCAGGAGTAACAGTAACAATCGGAGAAAACGTCTGCGGCATGGACATAGAGGCTAGGATAGAAAATGGAAAGTTAACATACTCTAAAGAGCTAAAGCGCAGAGTCGACTCGTTCAGGAAGTTCTGGGATGGAAAATATGGTGACGTTATAATTCAAACTAATGTGGAAGATCAAAAATTAGGCGTAGATGTTTACGCATTATCCAAATTAGAAGTGAACGTGATTGAAAGAAAATTTGGACAAGGAGCCAAAGCCATAGGCGGCGAAGTTCGCATAAAAGACCTGGAAAAGGCCGTCTTACTAAAAAAGAGAGGCTACATAGTAATCCCAGACCCCGAAGACCCCACTGCCCAACAAGCATTCAAAGAAGGAGTATTCAAAACCTTCGAAAGACATAGCAGGGTAGGCATACCAAAAGAAAAATCCTTCATCGAAGACATAGAATGGCTAAGAAAACAAGGCGCAAAACGCGTATTCTTGAAAACAGGCGCCTACAGGCCGTCAGCAGTCGCCTTCACAATGAAACTAGCCTCAGAAGCCAAGATTGACGCGTTATCCTTTGATGGCGCAGGAGGAGGAACAGGCATGAGTCCCGTGCCAATGATGGACGAAATGAGCATTCCAACAGTGTATTTAGAAGCGCTCGTGCTGAAGTGCGCGCAAATATTGAAAAACAAAGGCCGCCATGTCCCAGATTTGGTGATGGCGGGTGGCTTTATTGAAGAAAGCTCGATTTTCAAGGCTATTGCGTTGAGCAATTTTGGAAAAGGCCCCTTAGTAAAAGCAGTTCTTATGGGTCGTGCGCCAGTGACAGCGGTCATGAAATCAAGCTACTTTAAACGACTATCCCGAGAAGCTAAATTGCCCAAGACATTCGCAGATCGTTAC
>DATDQZ010000132.1:0-2289 GCA_035292005.1 Bathyarchaeia archaeon
CGGGTGGAGCCTGCGGTTTAATTGGACTCAACGCCGGACAACTCACCGGGGGCGACAGCAAAATGTAGGCCAGGCTGAAGACCTTGCCTGAATCGCTGAGAGGAGGTGCATGGCCGTCGCCAGTTCGTGCCGTGAGGTGTCCTGTTAAGTCAGGCAACGATCGAGACCCGCGTCCTCTGTTGCCACTGGCCTTGAGCCAGGCACACTGAGGAGACCGCCGCTGATAAAGCGGAGGAAGGAGCGGGCCACGGCAGGTCAGTATGCCCCGAATCTCCCGGGCCACACGCGAGCTGCAATGGCAGGTACAATGGGTTCCGACCTCGTAAGGGGAAGGCAATCTCGAAAGCCTGCCGTAGTTGGGATCGAGGGTTGAAACCCATCCTCGTGAACATGGAATCCCTAGTAATCGCGTGTCATTAGCGCGCGGTGAATACGTCCCTGCTCCTTGCACACACCGCCCGTCGTTCCACCCGAGCGACTCTTGGGTGAGGCGCAGTCTTTGTTGGCTGCGTCGAATCTTAGTTTTGTAAGGGGGGAAAAGTCGTAACAAGGTGGCCGTAGGGGAACCTGCGGCCGGATCACCTCCTAAGTAAAAAGCTTAGCTGGAGGAGCAAGGAGAGCATTAGCGGTAACGTCAAAGCCCAAAATAGCATTTTTTGGAAGGAAACGCTTGCAATACGGATAGACCCCTTACTGGTTTCTGCATGTTTTTGGTTGCGGAAAACGCCAATAGCGATAGACCCCCTCTATAGGTTTCTGCATTGATTGGCTATTAGGCTCCAAATATGCTGAGTGAACTGCGCTAACGAAATTTACAACTTTACCAATTAATTCACAAACTGTTCCTAAACTGTTGCTTTATTCGTCGTCGCGGTCATCTTTTGTGGTCGTATTGCCCGTTATACTATCATCAATTGTTGCGTCTATGTTGCAGTTCCTAAGCAAGTCTCTAATTTTCTCTTCCAGTATTTCGGCGGTTTCAGTTGTGATTGGCGACTTGATCTTTATAGTCAATTTGCCAGTATACATGCTGTATCACACCACACGCTTCATAGAGACAACGCATTAATATTAATTTTTAAGTATTCATCCTCTTTCTCAATTAAATTGGCAAAAGTTAGCTTGCTTAGGATATCTTTTAGGTTGATGTTTTCGTCTATCTCATTGATACTTTCTTTAAGTTGGTTATAATTTTTCTTGGCTTCAGATAAATTGTACAAAACTATTGCAGAAATGAAGTCTTCCTTCTCAATTCGAGTTCGCTTATAATGATCCATAAGTTTTTTCGTCATTCTGCCCACCTTAATAATGAGCTTTTTTGTGTCAATTTCCCTCTTTAGAATAAACCTGGCAAACAGAGCTCTCACTTCTGGATTTGGGCTAAGTTGGAAAGCTCCTTCGAAGACATCCCAAACTTGTTTCTCCAGTTTTTGGCAAAGCATGTCTCTGATATCAACACTCTGGTCGAACATTTCCAGGTATTTTTTCTTTGCAAAGGCTATCACATTTGGGTCTTGGCAAATTAGAATGGATTCTGTGTTTTCTCTCCAAAACTTCTTTGTCTTGTAATGTCCAAGGTTCATTTTGTTCAGATTTATGGAACTGACAACTAGGGCTTTGTCAGTAATAATGAGTTTCGCGTGAATGGCTTCTTCTGTTGTCTTAATTCCTATCTTCTGTGTCAAAAGGTCTCTAAACATGTTCTCTATTCTATCGGTAAAATCTCGGCTTTTCGTACCGCTCAGAATTTTCATTTCGACATCTTTGTTTATTGCGAAATTTATTAGAAATTTCGAAAAATCCTCATCGGTAAAACTCTCCGTGGATATGTACACATATTTGTCCGCGTTTGCAATTATGCGGCTGAAAACATCTCTACCCCTGCAATCAAAAGGTGTAAGGTAAAGTTTGTCCTCGATGCTAACGTTTGACGGGCACAATTCTACTGGGTAGTGAAGAATCCAGTGGTCTTTATGCACTGCATCTACATTTTCAGGTAACTCGAATAAGCTCTCTCCTTTCGTAGGAACCACATGGAGAATTCTTCTTCGAATGGAACCATCGTAGTGATTCGCTTTCTGGATGAAGAGTTGGAGCAAGTCGTCAAACTTTTGATTAAATTCAATGATCTTGTCTTTAACCCCTCTGAAAATTACAACAGCATCCAGTTCCTCACCGCGAGTAAAATTGGCTGACAAAGCTATAGCGCTCTTATCGGTGACAATAAACTTCCCGTGAAAAGAGTACCATCGTCCGAACGCAGTTCTGGTCTCTCTTGGGTCGCCAACA
>DATDQZ010000133.1:0-11634 GCA_035292005.1 Bathyarchaeia archaeon
CTTGACAATGTCTGTAACACCGAATTCGCCTTTGGTTAATGTTCCAGTCTTGTCAAAAACGACAACGTCAATTGCCTTCGCGATCTGCAACGCTTTGGCATTCTTGATTAGTATCCCTTTCTTGGCGGCGAGAGTCGTTGATATTGCTGTGACTGCGGGAATAGCTAAGCCCAATGCGTGCGGACAGGTAATCACGATGACCGTGATGGCAAGTGACAAAGCAAACAGGCTGCCTGCTCCAATCCCGAACCAGAAAAAGAATGTGCTGCCACCCACAAAGATTGCTATCAAAGTTAAGTAAAAAGCAGCCCTGTCTGCAAGTCTTTGGACCTGAGGCTTAGAAGTCATGGCTTGTTCCACAAGCTTGATGATCTGGGCAACTGCCGTCTCCTCGCCTGTTTTTGCCACTTGAACCCGAATAGCACCTTCAGCATTTAACGTTCCACCAATAACTTGGCTTCCTTTCCTCTTTTCAACAGGCTTTGATTCACCCGTCACCATTGCCTCATTAACCGAAGTCTCTCCCTCGATTACTACGCCGTCTATCGGAACTTTTTCACCAGGCTTGACGAGAACAACCTCTCCAACTTTAAGTTCGGCAGTAGGGACCTCAACAACTTCGCCATTCTTTAAAAGGTTTGCAGTTGGCGGTATGAGCTTGACAAGTTCCTTTAGTGCTCCTGCCGCGCTTCTTTCGGCTTTCATCTCCATCCAATGTCCAAAAAGTATGAATGTTGCCAGAGTACTGATTTCCCAGTAGAAATCACTTGCCACAAAGAAGAAAGTCGCGCCTACACTGTACAAGTAGCCAGACAAGAGCGCAATGCTTACTAAAACGTTCATGTCGAGCGTGCGCATTCTGAAAGCCGTGATTGAACCCTTGTAGAAGACGAGGCCTCCGTACAGGATGACGATTGAAGAGGCAAGAAGGAGTAGGATGTTCCAGCCTGAAAAAGGCGGCAAAGAATAACCTGCCCACTGCTGGATTGACGGTGAGAGTATTAAGACTGGAATTGTGAAAATCGCCGCGATAAGGAAGCGTCTCTTAAGTTCTGCCTCCATCATTGCATGGTGATCATGTTTGGCAGGCTTCTTCATTTTCATGGCTTCGTGTTCCATGTGGGCCATTTCATGCGCTGGCATGCGTGTTTGGCAACGGACTGCGCATTGCTTTAGCTCTTTTATTATGTCTTTGGCGGTAACCATGCCTTTGTGCGCTTTCACTCTTAATTGGTTGGAAATTGGATCAAAAGTGGCCTCTAGAACGTGAGGAACACTGTTCACCATGTCTTCTATCTTGCAGGAGCATTCTGGAGAAATATAGTCGCGAACGTTCAATTCTATTATTTCGTATTCATGTTCCATAAACATAATCCCTGCAAAAATTTGCTATTTGAATATGCACATGAGCGAATAAATAAGTATTGCCTGTGTTCCTAGTGCAAGGTTGCTTTGGCTGCAAGAAGGTACATCTTTAAAAAACATATATAGTACTATAACACGCTTATAATTCTGAAGGATACGGCGATTGATGAAATTGGAAAAAAGCCGATTCAAAAATGCGTCTCTTTGGTTAGCCTTGTCGATAGTTGCTGTTACTGTAATTCTTATGATCGCTGTCTACTTTCGTTTCCTTAGGTTACACATTGCGCTAAGCGAATTTGACATTCATCATTGGTTAAGCTGGACTGGGACTTTGTTCATAGCGTTTTTTACACCTGCATATTATTTCCTGAAGCGACGTTATCCTCAGAAGTTCAGAACTCTGCTCAAGGCTCACGTGTTCGGTAACCTCCTTTCAGTAATGTTCGTGTCAATTCACTTAACTCAACAAATCAGCAGACCCCCACAAGCTTATCCACAGCTAGGAACGGGAATAGTGCTGTACGCAGCCATGATTTTGCTGACGCTGACAGGTTTCTTCTTGAGGTTCCAAGCCGCCAGAAACCTGACAAGACGGCTACGATTCTTGCACACCAGCGTGGCAGTATCATTCTATCTAATAATTGTCGTCCATGTGCTGCATGGTTTGGAAATCATTTAAGCTAATTTTGGGCATAAGATATGAGGTGAAGGTATCAATGAAAAGGCGAGTTTTGTGGTTTTCTCTTATTGCAGTTTTTATAGCCCTTGTGCTGCTGGGTTTTTTGGTAAATAGTATATTCTTCTATGTAGTTCTTGTATTGGCTATGATCATCATGCATCTCTTCGGACACAGGCATGGACATGAACGCGAAGAAAGTGAAAATCAACACGAAACTCATTAAGATATAAAAATTTCGCTTCAATCAATTTAGCTTTTACTTTTCTTCTTAAATTTTAGCGGGTGTAATCAGAAATCTCGGATAAAAGAGAACATTCACCTAGTGGATAGTTAACATTATAAACTCCACAGCTGAATTTGTAATGGTGATTTGGTGAGTTCTAATCGAAAACCTATCAATGCTTTCGTGCTATCATTGCTTTCTGGCGTGTTCATAATTCTTGGCGGCTTTTTGCATCTTTTAACATTCTGGGAATGGAACTGGATGGACTGGATGATGCATAATTGGGGCGGTCACCTACATTCTTGGGGCTTTGGAAGCTACACTCCCCTGATAAATATTCTAGGGGTAGTTTTTGGCATAGTAGTTGTTGCTGCTGCGATCATGCTCTATGCGAACCCTAAACAGCATGTCACGTGGGGCGGATTGATAATTGCGTTCTCGGTGTTTAGCTTGGTGAGCAGTATGGGCGGAATGGGCATAGGCATACTTCTCGGAATATCTGGCGGAGTTCTGGCGCTAATTTGGGAGCCATGAATCGAGGGCATGAATATCAGAAATCTCCGCAATTAATGGGAGATGACTATACGTAAGAGGTTAAAAACTTGAAAAAAATGGTAACTGATTATCCGCCTGGTGCGCCGTGGAAAGGCACGTTTTCCCATAGGAGTTCCCACCAGTCTGCTTCTGTTATGGTTTCGCCATGCACAATTATCTCCAGAACCATCTTCAGCATGGCGTGGTGTCTTCTCTCGTCGGTTAAAATTGCGTTTAAGAGAAACGTAACCTTCTTATTCTCGATGGTGGGCATCATCTTCTCCAGTTTCTTGATTAGCTCAGCTTCCATCTGAATGTGCTTCTCCACAAGTGCCCTCTGCGCGTCAAGGTTCTCCTGCGTTAAGGCTTGAGAAACATTCGTTAAGAGCGAAACGGCTGAAGCGTAAAGCTCGGCGTGTTTCACGGAGTCCAAGGATATGCCTTTCAGAACGCCCTTAACAGGCGGATTCTTAATGTCCACTATGCCCTTGTTCAGGGAATCCACAATTTCCTTTTCAATCACTATTTGCCGTTTCATGAACTCTACCAAATTGTTGTTTGTGCTCACGCTTTTCTCCTCCTATCAAAGAACATGTTAGGCTACGTGAATAAGGCTTTCGGAAACGGCTTTCCAAGGTTTCGGCCGAAGTACCAAAGCTCGTTCTTGAGATTATGAAGAACAAGTTTGAAATGCAAGCGCCGCGCTAAACGTACGCGTCAACCTTTACTTCAATATATATAAAAGGGGGCTATAGTCTCCGAGAGACCCTAAAAACTCAACTGGGTACGGCATTATGTACAGCACAAAAAATTGGCATTTAGCGAAGATAACTCAAAACAATGTTTCTTTCCAAAAAATGGATACACTGCATGCGACTGTTTGTTATGTTTGCCTATCTGAACTTTGGAGTTAAGTCTATTATTTTGGTTTGAAGAGTTTGTAAAGTAAAAAGTTGTGGTTGTTATTGTTGCTGGATTAAGCCAGCGTTTAATATTTTCTCTTTTACTTCGTTAGGCAATTTGTCAAATGCTTCGGGCATTGTATTCCAGTCTAACATTTCCCACCATTCGACTGCTTTTAGTTTTAAGCTGTTGTTGCCGATTTCGATTTTTACGATTTCGTTGTCTTTGAAAGGAAAATTTGAGTTGCTGGCTATTTTTTCTGGAATGTACAACCGTGCCCCAGATTTCTTAAAGAAAGTGATCCTACCGAAACTCTGCCTCATTCTCGCTTCTCTCCCCACTCTCCTTTCCTTGAAAACAATTAACTATACTTCAAGCATATATACCTTACGTAAACTTTATATGAATTTCGCGTAAACATTTGCTTACTGCAAAATGTTTATATTACTAAGTATTCGCAATATAAGGGGGAGTTATTGAGGGGGCTTCGAGAGATTGAAAAAAAGTGATAGAGTACTAAATAGTATAGAAAAAGCCACGCTAATGTCTTTGTTCGCAGAAGTCGGATTTTCAATCCATGCACATGTATCCTTAAATTCGATCCAGCGGCATTTTCCCAAAGCCTTGCGTGGCTTCTGTGGTAAGGCAGTTAAAGACCTAGTTAAGCATGGATATATTGTCAAACATCCAACAAGAGGGTCAATGACCTATTCACTTAGCCCGGAAGGAATTCTAAAGGTAAAAGAAACCTTAGGAGAAGCATAAACAAGTAATAGGATACCTTTTCATCTTAACATCTCTCGGACTCAGGGAATGCCTTTATAGTAGGGCATCAAATTCCTCGGATATGGATGCTTTGCCGATCATCTTCACGTTCTTGCTGATACTTGTAGCAGAGCTTGGAGACAAGACCCAGCTGGCGATCATTTCCCTATCTTCCAAATACAAAGCGTCACATGTTTTCGCTGGAGCAATGTTGGCTTTTCTCGCCGTTGATGGAATCAGCTTAGCCATCGGTGGATCGCTGCTAGCGCTTCTTCCAATAAGGCTTGTGCTCATCGTTTCTGGCATCGTCTTCATCATCTTTGGCATAGTGCCATTGTTATCCAAGAAAGAAAAGGAAAATGTCAAGCTAAAGCGGAAAAGTAGCACTTTGCCTTTACTCGCTTGTTTTTCGCTCATATCTCTGATGGAGCTTGGCGATAAGACTCAACTCATAACGATTACTTTAGCCGCGGAAACCTCACCAGTTCTGGTGCTTCTTGGAATGACAATGGCTTTTGCATTACTAACCAGCGTTGCAGTAGTCATGGGAGCAAAACTGTTATCGCGGCTTCCGCCAAAATGGCTGAAGATAGGCACATCAGCGCTCTTCATTATCATAGGCGCTCTTACAATCTTAAGCGCCATACTTGAAATCAGCATAATCTGACCACTCTAACACACTAAAAAGTAAACGCGCATGCTCAAAGAAAACTAAACAATCAATTCCGAATAATTCATAAACCGCCCCAGTCAAATTATTCTGTCAAGAGAGTTGTCTGCGCATGGAAAACTTGGAACTCATAATCATCGGCGCTGGCGCCGCAGGTTTAGCCGCTGGCATCTACGCCACGCGAAGCGGACTGAAAACCTTGATTATAGAAGAAAAAATGGCTGGAGGAACAACCGCAGACGCTCCCAACGTGGAGAATTATCTAGGCTTCTCTCAAATCGGCGGTGCTGAACTGGCAGAAAAGATGGTGCTGCACTGCAGAAAAACGGGCGTAACCATCCATGAACTAGAAAACGTGACTAGCTTAGACCTTAAAGGCGAAAGAAAAATCGTGAAAACCACCAGAACGGCATACGAAGCCGATGCACTTATAATAGCCACAGGCGCCCATTACCGCGAAATCGGCGTCGCAGGCGAGAAAGAATTTCATGGAAGAGGCGTAAGCTACTGCGGCGTCTGTGATGGCCCATTGTTTAAGGGCAAGCGAGTGCTCGTGGCTGGAGGCGGCAACTCCGCGGCGATAACTACGCTTTACCTTTCAGGCATCGTCGCAGAAGTCATTGTAGCTCACCGCAGAAACGCTTTTCGCGCCGAAGAAGCCCTCGTGAAAGACATAGCTTCCAAAAAGAACGTGCAGGTTTTATGGAATACTGAAGTGAAGGAAATCAAAGGCGAAAAGCTCGTTAACAAAGTGGTGCTGTTTGACAACAAGACGGGAGAAACAAAAGAACTAGCTGTTGACGCGGTTTTCGTTCAGGTCGGCGAGGCACCAAATAGCCAACTAGCCCGAGAAGCAGGCGTGGAAGTTGACAAGCACGGACACATCAAAATCGACATTTTTCAACGCACAAACATTCCCGGGGTTTATGCGGCTGGCGATGTCACGAATCATCCTGTCAAACAGGTTGGGACAGCCGTTGGTCAAGGCATAACCGCAGCCCTTGAAGCATACGGCTACATTCGACGACCATATTACCGAAAATAGAGGAAAAACATTATATCATCCAAAACTCCTTTTCAAAACTTCATAAGCATAAGCTGACGCACTTGCAGCGTTAAAACACCAGAGAAATAGTAAAGAGGTTCACAGAAACTGGTAAAGACGGAGGCAAGAGAAAAACGCATACGATAATAACTAAGAAGGAGCTTGCTCCCAAAATTAAACTACTCGAGATTGTGGCTCCTGAAATAGCTGAAAAGGCTCAGGCTGGACAGTTTGTCATTCTGAGACTTGATGAAGTTGGCGAACGATTTCCATTAACACTTGTTGACTGGGATAAAAGAAAAGGGACGATAACACTTATCTTTTTAGAGGTTGGCGTTTCAACTGAAAAGCTGGGCTTACTTCAAGAACAGGATACGATCATGGACATTGTCGGTCCACTTGGAAAGCCGAGCGAGATAAAGAAATACAATCTAGTATGCGTGGTAGGCGGTGGAGTCGGCACGGCTTCGGCATATCCCATAGCTCGGGCTTTCAAAGAGGCTGGCAGCAGAGTGATCTCAATAAACGGCGCCAAAACCGCTAATCTGCTGATTCTCGAGGATGAGCTGGGCAGGGTTTCGGATGAGCTTCACATCTCTACCGATGACGGCACGAAGGGTCAAAAAGGCTTTGTTAGCGATGTCTTGAAAAAACTGATCGGGAAGGGATACAAGTTCAACGTTGTTTATGCGATCGGTCCAACAGTCATGATGCGTGCAGTTGCGGAAACCACTAGGCCCTACAACATAAAGACGATCGTCAGCCTTAACCCCATAATGGTCGATGGCATGGGCATGTGCGGAGCTTGCAGAGTCACCATCGGCGGTTCAACAAGGTTTGCTTGCGTGGACGGCCCCGAATTTGACGCTCACCAGGTCGATTTTGGAGAGTTGCTGAAAAGACAGATGGCTTACCTGTCAGAAGAAAAAATGGCTCTGCAGCACATGCTGGAAAGGCGGTGCGCCTGTGGCAAGTGAAAACAAGTCTAAGCCGAAGGTTCAGAAGACGAGTGTTCCTATTCCTAAGCAGGCGCCTGAAGTCCGCAGGCGGAACTTCAACGAGGTTGCGCTCGGCTACAATGAAGAACAGGCATTGGCTGAAGCTTCCCGCTGTCTGCAGTGTCCCAAGCCGCAGTGCGTTTCAGGTTGCCCCGTTGAGATTGACATTCCGGCGTTCATCAAGCTGATGAAAGACAAGAAGTTTGATGAAGCCATAAAGGAAATCAAGGAAAAGAACTGTCTTCCAGCCATTTGTGGTCGCGTTTGTCCTCAAGAAGAGCAGTGTCAAAAGCTTTGTGTGCTCGGAAAGGTCGGCGACCCTGTCAGCATAGGAAGGCTTGAAAGGTTTCTGGCGGATTGGGAGCGCCAGACTGGAATAGCGTGTTCAGAGAAAGCTCCGTCTACAGGAAAGCGTGTGGCAATTATAGGCGCTGGACCTGCAGGGTTGACTGCCGCGGCTGATTTGGTGAGGTTCGGTCACGAAGTAGTCATCTTTGAGGCGCTGCATTATTCAGGCGGGGTGCTCATGTACGGCATACCAGAGTTCCGCTTGCCCAAGAGCATAGTTCAAGCAGAAGCCGGGTACGTCAAGAAACTAGGGGTTGAAATTCGGCTCAACTGCCTCGTTGGAAGGACCTTCACGATTCCAGAACTTCTCAAGACAGGGTTTGACGCAGTTTTCATAGGAACAGGTGCTGGTCTGCCTCAGTTTCTGGGGATTCCCGGCGAGAACTTGGGCGGAATATACTCCGCTAACGAGTTTTTGATACGAGTCAACTTAATGAAAGCCTACAAGTTTCCCGAGTGCGATACGCCTATAAAAATAGGCAAGAAGGTTGTGGTCATAGGCGGTGGCAACGTTGCCATGGACTCTGCACGTTCGGCATTACGCTTGGGTGCAGAAGAAGTGTGCATTGTCTATCGCCGTTCAAGAGAGGAGTTGCCTGCGAGAGAAGAGGAAATCGAGAATGCTGAGGAAGAGGGCATAGTCTGCAAGTTTCTTGCTGCGCCGCTGCGGTTTGTCGGTGACGAGAAGGGCTGGGTTAAAGCCATGGAATGCATGTGCATGGAGCTTGGACCGCCTGATGAGTCGGGAAGACGCAGACCCATTCCGATTAAAGGTTCAGAGTTCGTTATGGATGTTGATTCGGTGATAGTTGCCATTGGCAGGACACCTAATCCTATTATACAGAGCACAACTGAAGGCTTGCAGGTTACGAAGTGGGGTACAATAGTTGCTGATGAGAACGGAAAAACAAGCATTGAAGGCGTCTACGCAGGCGGCGACATAGTTACTGGTGAAGCCACGGTTATCAGCGCCATGGGTGCGGGTAAGAAAGCTGCAAAAGCCATACATGAATACTTGATGAATAAGAAGTAGGCGTGGAACTAGTAGTCTCTGCGAGGCTATACCCCCCTTATATATAGATTGAATTGCAGTGTGAAATAAGGGTTCAACGTTTGGGGGTTCGGTCTGCGCGTCTCTGAGTGAGCTGATGGGCGTATCAGAAAGAGTGGGTGGTGGCTGTGGTTAGACCCGTTGGTGTGACAATAGTAGCGGCGTTAACCCTGTTCAGTTCTTTTGCACTGGCATTTCTGTTTCTTGTGTTTTGGGCGTTGTCTGTTGTGGGCATGGGTTCTGGGTTGCCATTAGTGTTTAGTAATTTGCCTTTCTATCTTCCATTGCTCTTTGCACTTTTCAGTTTTGCTTCCTCAATTGCCATCCTCAGCGGAACAGCCACCAAACATTTATGGTATGGTTTACTTGTGTATTGGATTGCACTTGTTCCGTATTTTGTTTGGGCTTACACCTACATGGGAGTATGGCATTACTTGTTCTATTTAGAGGGAGGTGAGGCTTGGTTTTCTTGGTATAACCTTCTAAGTTACGCAAGAATTCTGTTTTTGCCTGTTCCTTTTATTTATGCTGTAGGTTGCTCAATATACTTCCTGACTAAAACTCCCAGAGAATACTTTCATGTGAAGTGACGTTGAAGTAGCTAACAGGAACGCTTTACCTTGTTTTCGCTGTCCTCGAGGAAACGCCCATCCCCTCCCTTATATATAGATAGAAAAAAAGTGCTTTAGTTATCTAACTAAAAGAAAATCGGCAATTTAAAACCTGAAAAGCTCAATAATCTAAAGTCTGTATAGTTCCTTATAAATATGCATCAACTTATTTGTTTTATGTACACTTTTCCAGTATTGCTTTTTTGAATCCGTCAGCGAACTTCTCGCTTATTGTTGTTTCTTGTGCTTTCTTTAGAGCTTCATGCATCCAGAAAAGCGTATAATCCGATTCGAGTTTCTTCTCCCATTTTGTTTTTTCAGAGTCTTCCTTGTCTAATAGCGGAAGGACTTGTTTTTCCAGTTTATTCCACCTTTTGAATATGCGTTCACATTGGTCTTTATCCAGCTTTTTGCCTGAATTATAGCCTTTCTTATCTTCTGATAAATAAAATCGTAAGGACAGTTTCTTGCTTTTCTGCTCAGTCTTCTTTTTTTGTCCTCGACCACTTTTGCCTGAATTTCTTTTCTTGAAACTGTTTACGCTCACAACGAGGGTAACAAAAGTTCCTATTCCGAAAAGAACATATCCGATGTTTATAATCTCAGTAGGCGCTAAAATCATTAGAGCACTACCAAAAGCATAGGGGCTGTTTTCAACTAATTTGCCCAAATGACTGTCACTCGGATACTGAAATATCATTTGATTATAATTGCTAATTTCGCTCTCTTCTGGATTAATGATAGTCGTGTCATTAAGCATAGCAATCATAGTGCTATTTGTACTGTAAAAGACGCCGCCGACAAAGATTCTGTTTTCAGGGGTCATAACAACTTGAAGAATTGGGATTTGACCTAAAGTTATTACTTCAAAGGCATAAGAATTGTAGTTTTTATCAAGTGTGGCGACAGGGTTGTTGCTAACGCCCCATTGGTTTTTCGTGATTGTTGCAACAACATTGCCATCTTTATCTCTTATTTCAGCAGAAATAAGGAGCTTTCCAGAACTTAGACTTATTTGAAAGGGATAGTTAAAGCCACTAATATAAAAATATTGACTGAAGTTAAAACCCGAACTTAGTTCCGTAGCTGTCGTAATGGCGTGGATTCCGCCCATTTGAACATCAAAATCTTTTTGGCTATCAACCTGAAAGGGGATAAGCTCACCTGTCTCAATAGCTAAAAGATGAGGACCATAGGTGGAAAACAAGTAAGTGCCAACAACTATCATTATTACCCCGAGGGCAATCACCAAAAGCACCTTAACACTCATTTCCCATGCTCCACCCTTAAAATACTGATTTGTCTTATTCTTTTTATTATACTATCCCTTACACATATTTTTATTGATTTTGGGGTACCACCACTTTTTTGTTTGAGCACATGCCCCTCCTGTATACATATATTGAACTTTTGGTTAGCTTTTTCAAGTGTAGCAGTGCCTTGTTTTGCGCTTGTGAAAAGTGTTATTACTTCTTTTGTTGCCTAATAGTGCAAAAGGAGTTTCTTATGCCTATGGAGGAGAAGCCTTGGTTTCGATTTTGGCCTAGCGATGTGCCTAAAAACATAGAATATCCTGTCGTTCCGCTAAATGAAATTCTTAAAAAAACTGCAAAAGAGCATCCTGAAAAAACAGCGATGTCGTATTTTGAAGGGAAAATCACTTTCGGCGAATTAGACGCGCTCTCAGACCAGTTTGCCGCGGCACTTGCCAAATTAGGCGTAAAGAAAGGCGACAGAGTTGCGATTTTTCTGCCCAACATTCCCCAGTTCGTAATCGCTTATTTTGGCATTCTCAAGGCTGGCGCCGTTTTAACTGCCATAAGCCCGTTGCACAAAGAACGCGAAGTGGAATATCAACTGAGCGACTCGGAGGCTGAAACCATAATCGCATTAGACTCGCTTTACGCGATAGTGGCGAACATCTGGCAAAAAACCACGTTAAAAAATGCGATAGTAACCAGTATAGGCGAGTACGCTCCTAAAACCGCCATTTCGACTAGCGAAGCTGAACAGAAGTCAAACGTCCATTCTTTCCAAGAACTGCTCAACGAAAACGTGGATGCGAAACCTCCGAAAGTGAACATCAACCCCCAAGAGGATTTGGCGGCGCTTCAGTACACAGGCGGAACCACAGGCACCGCCAAAGGCGCCATGCTGACCCACATGAATCTGGTTTCGAACACGATTATGTTCGCTGCTTGGATAAAAGGCGCCACGGCAAAAGAAACATTCCTAACCGCCTTGCCATTGTTTCACATCTACGGCATGACCACGAGCATGAACGTGCCCATCCATTTAGCGGCGAAAATGGTCATGCTTCCCCGCTTTGAGCCGCTAACGGCTCTGGAAAGCATCCAAAGGCATCGGGTCACGGTTTTCTGCGGCGTCCCCACAATGTACGCGCTTCTGCTGGCTAATCCAGAACTCGGCAAGTTCGACTTA
>DATDQZ010000134.1:0-3617 GCA_035292005.1 Bathyarchaeia archaeon
TAGTATGGCGTTGGAGAGGCTTAGGCTTATTCCTTTGATTTCTGTTAAAGCGTAAGAAGCCTTTAGGGTACCCTGTACGTCTGCACCCATGATTCGGAGTATGTAACGAAATTCTTGTGACATTTAATTTCTTCCGTTTAATCTTGAAGCTAACTACGAAATGAGCCATAATTTATTTAAACCTTCCTTTCCCAAAACGATTATCAATAGATTTGTGCGAACTCTAGTTACTGCAGTTTTCACTTCGGCAAAGTGATAACTTGCAAGGTTTTCAAGTGCAATTGAAGGCTTTACGCCATGCGCACAGCAAATATACGCATTCGCAGCCAGGATATGTGGAAAAATCAAGAAGATTGCGAACTAAACCTAAATAAAATAATGTGATAAATAACGCAGACAGGAGGAGTGTAAATGGACTATATAACCATAATTGGTTGGGCAGCAGCTGCAATTACAGTGATTTCGCTTTTTCCCCAATTAGTGAAGGTTTGGAAGACGAAATCCACCAAAGACATTTCCTTGGGAATGTTTTCATTGTTTTGTAGTGGTGTATTTTTGTGGTTTATTTATGGAATCTTGATGAAAGATCTACCCATCATAATTGCAAATTTTCTGGGTTTTATCCAAGCTCTTATTATCCTAATATTCAAAGTAAAGTACAAATGATAAGTAGGTTCTGCCGTTTTTTCCGTAAGAGTATGATTTACCGCTTAAGTGTCAATCAATTCCCAAGCATGTTTCAATTTATAATTATTGGGTAGAGAGGTAAAGGCTACTGAAAAGGTAGGAGGCCTATAGAGGGGGCTGCCTAGCGCCTTACACAATGGAGTAGCTCACCGCAGAGTATGATTTGGTGCTACTTGTTCAGTTTTCCCATCTCTTCAGCTAGCAGAGGCAGTAATGTGCCTATGTCCGAGATCACGCCTACCGCTTGGGTTGAGCCTCTGTCCAGAAGCTTCGTCACCGATGCTGGGTTGATGTCGACGCATACGAGTTTGACGGTTGAAGGCAGCATGTTGCCGACCGCTATGGCGTGTAAGGTTGACGCTAACATCAGCACCATAGCCACGTCCTTTAGCTGTTCCTTGTATTTTTGCTGAGCCACCACCACGTCTGTTATGACGTCGGGTAATGGACCGTCATCTCTGATTGAGCCTGCCAAAACAAAAGGAACACCCTTCTTTATGCACTCGTAGATTATGCCGCTTTTCAGCACGCCCTTTTCCACCGCAGCCTTTAGGCTTCCAGCCTTGTAGATTTCGTTAATTGCCACTATGTGATTTCTGCAGCCTCTGACGACGGCAACGCCTTCTTTGAGGGAAACTCCCAAAGACGTTTTCAGCACGTCGCCTTCCACATCGTGAACTGCCAAGGCATTTCCTGATAGGAGCACATCCACAAAACCTTCTCGAATGAGGCTTGCGAGGGCTCCTGCTGCGCCGGTGTGCACCACGGCTGGTCCTACCACAACGGCGACTTTTCCGCCTGCTTTTTTCACGTTGTAAAGGTCTTGCGCTATCTGTCTTATCACTGCTATCGCGGGTTTTTCGCTGGAGGACCCGCTGCTCATGAATCTAAAAACGCCCGTGCTTTCTCTTGGTCTTTCGGGAGGTTTGACGCGCACTCCTTCCTCGCCTATGACTATCAGGTCGCCTTTTTTCACTTCTCTGATAGGTTTGCAATGGGCTTTCTTGGTGTCGGGGTTGACTACTATGACTTTGTCCATCATTGTGCCTTCAGCTTCGATCCATTCGCCATTAAAGAAAACTTGGGTCGGATTGTTTGTTGTGGAGTAGAAGTTGTCGGGGAAAACCATGTCGGCTGGCGCAGGCACAGCAACTGCTTCGGCAATCTCTATTGGAACCGCTCCAAGCGAGTATATTTCTTCTAGTATTTCCTCCAAGTGTTCAGGGCTGCGCCCTTTAACAACCATCCTAACAAAGCTCGTGTCAGTTTTGTGTTTTCCAACCCTGAACTCTAATGTTTCGAAGTCTCCGCCGAGCTCCATTATTCTGTCCCAGATTTTCGTGAGGATCATGGAGTCTATGAGGTGGCCTTCAGCTTTAACCTCCTTCTCGTTGAGGCGGGAAGAATTGCCAAGTCTGATTTTTGCCATTTTTGGTGATTCTCCTGCTCTGAGGTTTAGTCTAAACTGTTGCTTATTTAAAAATGCTCATGTTCCATTGTTTTTGGTTATGTCGTTTTTGAGTGTGTCATGGAAAGAGTTTGAGCCCAAGAGCTTTGAGAGAATTGAAGTGTTTCAGGTCGAAGGTGTAGAGTTTCGCCCCGTTGTTCATTGTTATTGCGGCTATCATTGCGTCAGTTCTACGCACAGGTGTTCCTCTCTCTTCCGCTTCAAGCTCGATCTTGCTTGAGAGCACAGCGTCTTTTTTCGTAAAGTTTAGGATGGGTAGTAGCAGAATCTCTTTGACTGGTTTTCCGTATTTGTGCAGACCGTAGAGAATCTCGTGTAAGCTTATGACGGTTGTGGATATTTCTTCACCGCTTTGGAGAATCTGTTTGAGGGCTTCGTCGCCTTTGTCTGATTTCTTGTCCAATATCTCAATTAAAACATCCGAATCTATGATGATCATATTCTTCGTTCAGCCCTTGAAGAATACAATTCGGAAAGCATTTCTTCTTTCTTTCTGAATTCTACTGCCGCCCTTAGTTTGGTCAGAGTTTCCAGAGGATCCTTGCCCTCTGCGAGCCTTTCAAACAACTCGCTGAAGCTTTCATCTTTCCTCTTGACAGCGAGCAACTTACGGTACACTTCGTCTCGGATGGTAATCGTCTTAACCAGACTGGAACACCCTGAAATTTATGTTTAAACATACATTTAAACGCTTCGAGATAGGCGATGTTGTGACCGCTGCAAAGACTGCTGAGGAGGCGTACAGGCTAATAGCTTGGCTGGGGGTTTTGTTCATGAATATCGGAGAGTGATGCAAGTAGTATCGTAAGAAGTAACCTATATTCCCCTGTAATAAGTCATAAATCGTAATATAGGTTAAATCTTTTAAGGGTATTCTGCTAATATTCAAAACAATAAACAGGGTGTGATTTGGATTATGAAGAAAAGTGGAGAAGAGGAGAAGATAAAGCGAATTCTAACCGACCCGAGGCTTTCAGCCATCAAAACGATGCTTGAGAAAGATCACGCTATAGACTGCATCTTTCTGCTTTACATGAAACGCGGGAAATGGAAGGAAGCAAAAGATTTCATGCGCGAGAATAAGTTGACGCTGAGCGACGGCACTTTCAGGTCAAGGATGATAGAAATCGCGGAGTTAGGCTTAGCCAAAAGCGAGCGCATAGATCCGTTGAAGAAGTATTACTTGAAAACGGAGTTGGGCGAGAAAGTCGCGAAGCTTCTTCTCAATTTCTTCGATGAAGTTGGCAGTTAAGCATAGCGAGCATATTGTAGCTCAACTGTTGTACAACTTCTTTTTCAACGTTCACGTACATGTTGTTTTGGCGGGGTTCCTCTTTTTTCTGTAGTTTTGTTTTGCACATAGGCGATATGGTGTATTGAGTCGTAAGATTTAAATTAGTGTTATGTCTTCTATCATACACGTTAATCCTAAAAAAGGAGGGAAGAAAAGAAAAAATGAAAA
>DATDQZ010000135.1:0-21373 GCA_035292005.1 Bathyarchaeia archaeon
GCGTTGAGCAATTTTGGAAAAGGCCCCTTAGTAAAAGCAGTTCTTATGGGTCGTGCGCCAGTGACAGCGGTCATGAAATCAAGCTACTTTAAACGACTATCCCGAGAAGCTAAATTGCCCAAGACATTCGCAGATCGTTACGGCGCTACGCCTGACAAGTTCTTCATAGCAACGCCAGAGCTGAAAGAGAAATACGGTAAACGCTTCAGCAAGATACCGCTAGAAGCAATAGGTCTGTACACTTATCTGACAGACAGAATAGGCGTAGGATTAAGACAGCTCATGGCTGGCGCGAGAAAGTGGAAACTCGAACTTCTTGACAGAAATGACCTGATGAGCCTATCTGAAAGGGCGGCGAAAGTCACTGGCATCCCGATGGCAGACGAGGTTGAGAAAGGCGCCATAGAAAAAATCCTAGAATAGCAACAACCTTTTTCTTTTTTCTGCTTCTAGAAAAAAGTACTACTAAGTATTTGGAACTCTGTCCAGCTGTTGACTGTCGAGTGATCTCACAAAACTCGCATAACTAGGAGACCTGAACGCCCAGTTCACGGAAAGGCTCAATCTATATATAAGGGAGGGGATAGACGCCTCACGCAGACTAGAACAACAGAGCCTAATAGAAATACAATGCACAAACCAGTAGAGGGTCTACCCGCATTGCCATGTTTCTCAATCGAAAAGCGCACAGAAATAGACAGAGAGGATAGGGCTCAAGAAAACGATAGAGACCTATACAAAAGGGTCACAGTCTCGCAGAGAGCCAAAAAAGCAATTCTTAAATCTAGCTTACAGCAGATACACAACCGTGCAGAAGGAACATTCTATGGGGCAAGAACACACCGCGTTAACAGTCGCGTTAGAACAACTAAAAATAGCCGCTGAAAAACTGGAACTCGACCCTGGAATACACGCGATACTGAAACAACCAAAAAGATCAATCATTGTCTCCGTTACTATAAAGATGGATGATTGCAGCATAGGTGTCTTCAACGGCTGCCGCGTACAACACTGGGACGTGATGGGACCGTTTAAAGGCGGTCTTAGATATCATCCAAACGTCACGTTGGAAGATGTAACGGCTCTGGCCATGTGGATGACTTGGAAATGCGCCGTCATCGGTTTACCATACGGCGGCGCAAAAGGCGGAGTATGCTGCAATCCTAAAAAAATGTCAAAAGGCGAATTAGAAAGACTAACAAGAAGATACGTGAGCTTAATTTTCGATTATCTCGGACCGCACCGAGATATACCAGCACCAGACGTCTACACAGACGCCCAAACAATGGCTTGGATAATGGACACTTACAGTCAACTCAAAGGCTACAGCGTTCCCGAAAGCGTCACTGGAAAACCCATAGAAATAGGCGGTTCCGAAGGAAGAGTATGCGCAACCGCACTGGGCGTTGCATTCTGCGCGAGGGAAGCGGCTAAAATCTTGAACTTGAAACTGAAAGATGCCACGGTGGCAGTGCAAGGCTACGGCAACGTCGGATACAACGCAGCCAGCATAATGCATGACATGGGCTGCAAAATTATTGCAGTAAGCGATTCGTCTGGAGGAATTTACTGCTCAGACGGCATAAACCCCTACGATGTACGCGTGCACAAATCAAAAACAGGCTCCGTGATAAACTACAAAAACTGCGCAAACATAACCAACGCGGAACTGCTGCAAACAAAATGCGACATACTGATTCCAGCCGCTTTAGAAAATCAGATAAAAAAGGATAACGCGGACAAAATCAGAGCAAAGATAGTGGCTGAAGGCGCAAACGGACCCACAACTCCAGAAGCAGACAAGGCGCTTTACGAAAGAGGAATTTGCTTAATTCCAGACATCCTAGCTAACTCTGGCGGAGTAACAGTAAGCTATTTCGAGTGGGTCCAAAACTTGACACGAGAACACTGGACGCTAGAAGAGGTAAACAGAAAGCTAGAAGCCAAAATGGTCAAGGCGTTCGATGACGTGCACAAACTATCAAAGAAAGAAGAAAGCGACATGAGAACAGCAGCGTTGATGCTTGGAGTAGGAAGAGTCGCCCACGCACTAAAGACGCGGGGACTTTGGCCATAGCAAATGGGCAACTCCCTTCACTTATTTGAACCCCCTAAATTCTTGAACCCCCTAAATTCTCAAATTTTTTGATCTAAATCTTTAAACTGTTCTTCTTATATCTGTTCCACCGCATAAATTAGCAAGCGAATAACGCGAGAAGGGAAAAGGGGAGATGCCGCTGAAAATCAAGAATTTGGATTTTCGCTTTGAAAATTCACCTGCAAAAATTACTGCTAACCGGAATTATCCTGAAATCAAACTTGCTGGATTAAATGTAGGTCCTTTCGAAGAAGGGAATGAATATGAAGTTTATTACTGGATAGCTCAGGAACTCGTGGAATCCGGCGTTGCCCATTTCCGTGAAGACGACTGCTTAGACGCAACCAAACTTTACAAGGTTCAATGGAAAGAACGCGTCCAAATAGCTGGACAAATCTCAGAACTTCCAGAATACTTCTATCCTAAACTTCGCAGGTACCTCGCAAACATAAAAGGAGAAATAACAAAGCAGCCTGAAAAAGTGCAAGAATACGAGAAAGCTATGCACTTAGCATGGGACATCGTGAATTCGAGACTAAAAAAGATAGTTGCACTATCTGCAGGTCCAACACAAACCGACCAAGTTCTAAAAAAATTTACAAGCGAGGAAAGACTCATTTACGAGCAGCTCGGCAAGATAATCACTGAGTGGCGAGCGCAGATAATAGAACATGAAGGAGAAGGGTGAGCAAAATGGCCAGAGAATTGGAAACAATAGACCCTCAAGAACGCTTCCTCGAGTTCTTCAAAAAAGAAAAGTACCGCCAGAGAATCTCACAGACGGCGATAACGGGAAAAGAATCGATCACAGTTGACTTTGAGGAGCTCTTCGCTTTTGACCAAAGGCTCGCCGAGAGACTTCTGGAAAAGCCAGATGAGTTTCTGCATCACGCCGACAACGCGTCGTATGCACAGCTCGGAATAGAAGATTCAGAATACGCGGAAAAAATCGAGAAAGTGACTGTTAGAATTGTGCAGCTCTTGGGAAAAGAGCAACTGCGAAAACTCGGTTCAAAGCAGATGGGCAAGCTGGTTATGATTGAGGGTATCGTGGTCCGAGCCACGCCGGTTCGCCCCATGGTCATGCGAGCTGTATTCAAGTGTAAGCGATGTGGAACGCCTACTCCCGTGGATCAGACAGGCGCGTTTCTAAGGGCACCTTTCGAGTGCAGCGACCCTGCATGCAGGCAAAAGGGACCCTTCGAGTTTGTTCAAGACGAGTCCACATTTATAGATTCTCAAGACCTTCGCCTTCAAGAAAGGCCTGAAGACCTGCCGCCAGGTCAGCTTCCGCGCACGCTAAACGTGAAACTCGTTGGAAGCGAGATAGTTGATCTTGCCAGACCAGGCGATCACGTTTCTATAGTTGGGGTTGTTCGCGCAATCGCACCCTCACGCCCTGGAATTGGGAAACTCCGAACTTTCATTTTGCATTTGGATGCCAATTCTTTAGAGGTTTTGGGCAAAGAGCCAGAGGCGGCTCTTCCTTCGCCTGAAGAGGAAAAAAAAATCCTGGAACTCGCAAAGGACCCGTGGATTCATCGAAAAATAATGAGTTCGATAGCGCCCTCAATCTACGGCTACGAACACGTAAAGGAAGCTATAATGTATCTGCTCTTTGGCGGTGTACCAAAAAGCCTTCCTGACATCACGGTAAGAGGGGAAATGAACGCTCTTTTCATCGGCGATCCAGGTACAGCCAAATCGCAACTTTTGCAGTACGTGGCGAGAGTAGCGCCGCGTGGCTTGTACACTTCAGGACGTGGAACAACCGCTGCGGGTTTGACTGCGGCTGTGATACGCGAAAAGGGCGGTAGCATGAGCCTTGAGGCTGGCGCGCTGGTGTTAGCTGACAAGGGAATAGCGTGCATAGACGAGATGGATAAAATGCGTCCAGAAGACCGAGTTGCGATACACGAGGCTATGGAGCAGCACACGGTTTCGGTTGCGAAAGGCGGCATTGTCGCAACGTTGAATGCCCGAACCGCGATACTTGCAGCAGCCAACCCAGCCTTGGGCAGGTATGAGCCGCATCGCACTGTGGCTGAGAACATTTCTCTGCCAGTGACGATTCTTTCCAGATTTGACTTAATTTTCGTGTTGAGAGATGTGCCTAACAAAGAGGCTGATGAGAAAATGACAGCGCACATCCTTGAAATTCACAGGAAGGGAGCGAGTCCCGTAGAAGCGCCGATAGGGTCGGAGCTTATGCGAAAATACGTAAGCTACGCCAAAACGATTAAGCCCGTGTTAAGCCGTGACGCGCTGAAGCGTCTTGGTGATTTCTATTTGGCAATGCGGGCGGCAAGCGAGTCGGAAGGGTCGCCTGTAGCGATTACTGCGCGTCAGCTTGAGTCGCTTGTTCGTATATCTGAAGCTAGAGCTCGTGTAGCGCTGAGGAAAGAGGTCACAGCTGAGGATGCGGAAGCGGCCGTAACGATTATGAAGAGGTCTTTGGAGGAGGTTGGGATAGATGTTTCCTCGTACAAGATGGACATTGACCTGATAATGACTGGAAGACCCAAGAGCGTGAGAGACAGAATGCAGATAATTATTTCAGTGTTGATGGGAATGGAGAAAGAAACGGGTATAGTTGAAAAAGCGGCGCTCTTAAACGAGTTAGAGTCAAAGCACCAAATTCCAAGAGGCGAAGTCGAACGCATGATTGGGCAGTTGTTGCGCGAGGGCACAATTTATGAACCTAGAGAAGGATGCCTAAAGAAAACATGAGAAACAGTGAAGAATAAATGAAGCCAGTAATGGTCGTTGTAGGCACAAGGCCAGAAATCATAAAAATGGCACCAGTCGTTAGAGCACTAAAGAAGAATAGAATCCCGTTAACGTTTGTCCATTGCGGGCAACATTATGACTATAATATGGCGCAACAGTTCATTGAAGAGCTGGAACTTCCGCCGCCAGACTACGGTTACAAAGTTAAAGCCTCTTCGCCTGGAGAGCAGACGGCGCGGATACTAACACACATGGACAAGTTGCTGAAGGAAACTGTGCCTTCTCTTGTTTTAGTTGAGGGTGACACGAATAGCGTGCTTGCAGCGGCGCTGGCGGCGAATAAGCGTGGAATACCCGTGGGTCATGTGGAGGCTGGGTTGAGAAGTTTTGACCTGCGCATGCCCGAAGAACACAACAGGCGTTTAACCGATCATTTATCGGCATACTTGTTTGCTCCTACTGAAAGAGCAAGGGCTAATTTGAAAAATGAGAACGTTTGGGGCAAAATCTACGTGACTGGAAACACCGTTATAGACGCTGTGATTCAGCACTTGCCGATAGCAGAGAAAAAGTCGGAAATATTAAAGAAAATACGTTTTGAGAAGTTTGCTTTAGCAACGGCGCACAGAGCAGAAAACGTGGATGACTTGGCAGTTCTAAAAAATTTTATGGACGCTTTTGCGGAATCGCCCGTGCCTATTGTTTACCCGATGCATCCGCGCACCAAAAAGAGACTGCACCAGAATAAGATGTACGCGCAAATCAAAAAACGCGGAAATGTTCAGGTTCTTCCGCCCGTTGGCTACTTGGACTTTCTGGTGCTAATGAGAAAATGCGAATTGATAATAACGGATTCGGGCGGGATTCAGGAAGAAGCCACTGCTCCGAGCATTAGGAAACCTGTGTTAGTGATTCGTCTCTCAACTGAGAGACCGGAAGTGGTGGAAGCTGGATTCGCCAAAGTTGTCGGAACTAAGAAACATGAAATTTTGGCGGCTATAGACACAGCCTTAACGAGGCGAAAAGAACTGCCTGACAAGTCTCCTTTTGGAGACGGAAACGCAGCGGAGAAAATCGTGGAGATAATTGGGAAAGATTTCTTTTCTGTGTAAGACGACGGCGGTGATGTCGGAGTTTGTAGCCTTTCTCGGGCATGTGCTTCGCGGCTGCTGGAATTAAATCGGTCACAGGCTATAAGTAGAGCGCTTTTGGAAGATGCAGAAAACGGAAAAAGTGGGAACACCATCAGAGCCGCGCTGAGTTAGGAAGAACAGTCGAATCCTACTTCGCTTAAACGAGCTGTTCAGCAAACACAAGCTGAAGCGCTAAAGCCTAAACCAGCACTTCACCGTGCAATTCAATCTATATATAAGGGGGCTATAGTCTTTTCCGAGCAACTAGTCACAAGCCCATCTGTCTAAGTCAAACAATAGTTGAACCTATTTATAGAGAGAATACAGTTTAACCGTTTCTCCCTCTGGGATTTTAGAGGGATAACAGTCTAATCGTTTTTGGTCTAACATGCTCTCAAATTCCCATTTCTACAGTGTCACAGTCAAGGCAAAAACCGCTTTCGTATTCTTCTTTACTGCATTCTTGACCGCATGAAGGGCAATGATAAATTTTCTCTGGTCTTAGTTCTTCGCTGTTAGGTTCTGCTTGAGGTCTTATTTTCGGTTTGAAAAGTTCGCTTAGTTTTTGCTTCAAGGTCTTCTTTTTGGGCAATGAGTTAAGCCATAACTGCTTAATTTCGTTGTTGATTTGATAGGGTTTTCCGACTTGCTTAAAGATTGGGCTTTCGAAGGTTTGACCTTCAAAAAACCATTGCCTTGGTTTCATGTTGGAAAAGTCTAAACCGTGTTTTCTTTCAATTTTTCGCAAAAATGGGTTAATGTCTTCGCTGTTCAATTTGCCGATACAGTACAACTGCTTAGACCTTATGGTTTTGCTAAAATCGTTTAATCTCTGTGACGCTGTGTAGAATGCTTCTTTATTATTTCTTGCTTCGTTGAACACTGTTAGGAATTCCTCTGTGTCGGTTCTTGCCGTACTTCTTGAGTTAAAGCAATCTTGCGCTTCTTCGATAAAATAGGCTATGCTTTTCTCTGGTTCGTGGTTCTGGTTCTGTGCCTTTTGGTCTCTCTGTTGTTGGTCTAAGAAGTTTACGATTTGCCTAACAAAAAAGCCTCTTTTACTCGGTTTTCTGGTCTTCAATCTGAATAAGAGGTTTCTGTGTTTTTCAAGTGCCAATTTAACTAAGTTCGCATTTTGCAGTGTGAACCTTTCGAATTCTTCAATAGTTCGCAATTTTTGCGCTAAAATGTCATGCTCCGAGACCGTGAAAGTTTCGATTCTGTTAAAGCAATAAAGCCATGTCTCTGAACCGTCAAAAACAATAGTTCGGCAATTTGGCAATCTTCGCAATTCTTGAACCATTGAAAACATTAATCTTGTTTTGCCGTGTGCCTTGTTCGCTACGATATGAATTCCTCCAGATTTTAAGCCATGTTGAACTATCCTCTGAAATTCGCTTTCGCTATGTTGATTCATGTTAGACTGCTCTTGTTCTTGGTTTGTCGTTGTCATGGTATTTCAACCAGTGAGAAAGGCTACGGTTTCGAAGGTATATAAGCAGTACGGAGATTTTCCCATGCTTTTTGTCGCTTTTGCTCCATGCGCTTCGTTTTGGGTTCGGTTTGCCAAAAGGGGTTCATAGCGTTGCACATAGGGCTTGGAAAATTTCCATTTAAACAACTGATTAAAAAACCCAAAAATTATCGGCAAATTTCAGAGCAAAATCTCAGAAAATCACGGCAAGAATGAAAGGAATTGCTCAGAGGAATTCTCAGAGAAATTAACCAAGTTAGCGAACCGACACTTTTCCAGAACGTCTTTTTGGAAAGGCACTCGGAAAAATTGGGAATTTGAAAGGCACGGGGGGGTTCTGAAAGGCTAAAATTGGAGTTTATCAAGAATGTTCTTTCGCATTTCTTGATTCCAACTATCTTTAAGCGTAGAATCTTGCTTTAGAATGGTTAAAATTTGGTCTATTTCTCCATAATCAGATGATAATGTTGGTAGTGTGTTCAAACAAAAGTTATGGTTCTGAGCATATTCTTTTAACCACTCAAATTCCTCTTGCTCTAAGGTTTCTTGAACATATACGTATATGGTTGAACAGAAATGAAATTCGGCTTGTTTTATGGCTTTTTCTTTTTCGGCTTTAAATTCCTCAAACCACTTCATACTAATCATTATATCGTAACTATTACGACACGTTTATTTAAACCTCTATGCTAAAATATACGTGGAATTTTTAAGAATTCGGAAATTAACAATCTTTTGGTTCTTTAAGTCTTTTCTCTTGCTTCATCAAGTTTATTAAAATATTCTTGAATTAGGCATTCTACTCTATTTTGACTTGCGTTATCGTTTCTTGTACAGAGTTGATATTCCATCTGCAACTTCCTTATACTTCTTTCAAGACTTGCTTTGTCTCTCCAAAAACCCGTGAGGGTATCTCTCCAATTTTTCGCCTGAACAAAGGCATTCGTTCCACCTAATCCAAGTGCAATAAGAAAACCAGTCAAATTAGACCATACAGCCGCGGCAATCACCAAGAACAGCGTTACGCCTATAAACAGCAAATCCACGACAGCTTCTTTCAGCAAGTCTCCTATTGCGGACTTAACTACCTTTTCATAAGTACCTATTGCTTCTCCGATTTGCCTGTACCTGTCTTCTGACAAGCTGATTCTCCTTTGTCCTTTTTCCCGACATCATGGCTAAGAGTTAATGACCTCATAACTGAACTTCTTTGTCTGAAAATTCTTCGTGCTGTCCTTGGATGAACTTTAACAAGGTCATTTAGCACAATAGTATCTTCCACTATTACCAAAACGGCTTTGTGTCCGCAAGGCGAATAGTATTTGATAATTTTTCCATCTTCTTTTTCCACTTTAACTGTTCTCAATTCATTGATGCCCTTTTCCGCACAAGCAGGACAAATTTCTTTTTCTTCTTTTTCCATCCTTAAGCCCACGTTAGTTTTGTCATATTACACTCTTAAATTTTTGCTTCCTTAAGCCACGCCATAGAAAAAGCCTTGTACAAACTCAAATCAGAATATGACAAACAAGCCTAAAAATTTTGTACACCCACACCCTTCTTTTGCTCTGTGGGGTTTATAAATTTTGTACACTATTAACTTAACTACTTAACTTAACTTAACCATTTGAAAGGGTGTTCTCTATCTTTTTTTACCTCAAATGGTTGTTAGATTAAAAAAAATTAATTGTCTAACCCACTTGGGATTGACCGTTTGTTTATTGGAACCACAGCACGGACAGGTTGATTAGAAGTTTTATCGGTGAACTGGTCTAAGGTGTGTGGGTGTACAAACGATTTTTCGTGTTCCTCAATAATGTAGTCGTGGTTTAACTCATACTTAGTGTCGTTTGTCGGCATGATAACTTCTTTATGGCTTGATATTTGACTGGTTGAATTGTGGAATATGAAGCCTTGACCTAACAAGTAGTGAATCATGCTGTAAACTGTGCGTCTATCAACGAAGCCTAATCCTCTGTGAATTATCTCGGTTAGTTTTTGCCGATTCAGAATGTAGTATCTTTCAACTGGTTTATCTGCGTTCTTAGTGTCTATATTATTATAGTCAAAATCTTGCATAATTAACTCTAAAAATAGTTCAGTAATAACCTTGTTAATCTTTTCTTGTTTGGTCGGCACTTTCGATTATCCCCACTATTTAAATGTTGCTGATTATTAAAAGGCAATAAACTATATATAGGTTATGCTTTTCAAATCGTAACACTGTTCCCATGCTTTTGTGGTCACTGAAAGTTAAACTCGTTGCAAATGATGCAAAATTGATGGTAACACTATTTTACAGTATTACCATAGAGCAGTAACACCACTATGTGCCATTTAGAACAATCATGCATCATATAGACCACGAAAGTATCAAACCGTAACATTTATAAGATAGTTTGACCTATGTTATATTTGTCGGTCATAGCCCCACTATTTAACCGACTTTTTCTTTTTTCTATTCCTTGTTGCTCTCTGGTCTCCGTTCTTGCCGTCATTTAAGCAATTGATTAAATAACCACATTTTGAGGTCGTTTTGCCAAAAGAGTCACGTATTACAGGACTAACACTTTTTAGCCCATAAGCTATATATACTTGTGTGCGATAACTTACGTATAGGCGTTAAACATGAATCGGAACTTTAAAAACGTAGCAATTCACAAAAGCGCACATGAACAGGCTCGTTTTCTTGCAAATATACAAAATAGGTCAATGGCAAGCGTCATAGAGGAATTAGTTGAACGTGTCTTTCAACTTGCCATGAGTTACGAAAAAGAAGGGTTAAACATTGATTATGAAACATGCGTGACGGATTCAACTCTCTTGATAACGGTCTCTGGTCGGAATAAACTCAAATCTGGTAATTTCACAATTCCAAGTTCAACATCGGAAAAAGAAGTTGACCGACAAATCAAAAAGAGGTTGAAAAGTTAAGATGTTTGAAGAAGAAGTTGAAGAGGAATTCGATTTTGAAAATGAGGATTATGAAGGATTTAATGAGATTGAGGAATCATAAATGACCGAAGAGAACGACCCAAGAAAACCGCAAGTAATTAAAGTTCAAGTGGATTCGAATCAAATGAAAGCACTCGTTGAAGAAGTCCATGAGAAAAGCGCAAAAATAGAAAAACTTGAATCGGAAGTGCAAGACTCAGAGGAAGCTAAAATCTTGTTTGACGATATGAAAATTAAAGCAAGCGAACAACTAACAAATTTGGGAATTCCAACAGAACCAGAGAACATAAAATCAAAAGAAGACCTTGATAGAGCAATTCAAACGATTCAGAAATTAAGGGCAAAAAGCGAAAGTCATACTGGTAATGAGGGGGGAAATGCTCCACTTTCACCACAGCAATATGGCACAGATAAAAGTCAAGGCTATGGAACGCATGAAGAGATGATTCAAGATTTACGAGAGAGAGCAAGTCGTGGTGATGCTACAGCTAAAGAGGCTTTAAACCAACTGAGTTTTAAAGCGTTGAAAGGCATGAGAGAAATTCATGTCGAACCTTATCAACCAGAACCGACACCAACAACGACAAGTGACTTATCGCCAGATTTGAAACTTGCAGTTAAACCAGACCCTATGGGAATTGAACATGCATTCAGAAAGAAGAAACTAATAGCCTTAGCGGAAAGAGGCTCAAAAGAAGCTTTAGAAATTTTGAATTCGGGAAATTATTAAGGTGATGTGAATGACAAAATATGAGAAAATCGCAATGGATGAAAGCGGAAATGCGATATTTCAAGTGATTAACTCACAGAATGGCGAAGTCGAAAAAGTTTTAACGCCACAAGATAAAGGTTTATGGCGTGAAAAGGAATTCTGCATTCTATTTCAGAGAACCGCACTAAATCCCTTGACTATGAAAAATATTTCCGCATGGTTCATTCAAAAAATTCTTTATAAAATGCCAAATCGTGATGGTTATGACTACCATTATTTTGCATGGGAAAAGCATATGTCATTGCCATGCTGTAGAATTTTAGATTCAAGAATGGGTCAATTGGCTGGTTTAACTTTTCAAGTTACCGTGACGGATAAGGATTTTGTTCGCAAAACGGCACAACCTAAACGACTTACAAAAGAGCAAGTACAAAAAATCTTGAAAGATAAACAATTTGAAAGTTTACCATTTTTGGGGATTTTCAACGAGCAAGGCGAAGAATACGTTGCTCCAAAAAGTGATTAATTCGACTAAAAAAGGTGTGGTGTTATCTGTTGACATCCTTCGCCAATAATAAAGGGGATGTTGCTCTGAGCATCCTCAAACACCATGCTCAAACTAACAAGGTGATAAAAAAATGGTTGAAAAACCAGTAGAATGCGATGGATGCAAATTTTATGCGCTTGAAGAGGTAACATGCCCAAGTTGCGGTTATACCATACACTGTGCCAAAGTTGCAGAAAGAATTCGAGATGCCATACTATTAAAAGAACAATCAGGTGCAATTCTGCAAAGGATAATTGATGGCAAAATGGTTGCGAAGTGCTGGTGTTGGACACCGTAAGAGTGATTTGACATGTATAAGCGAAAATGTAAAAAGTGCGGTAAGTGGTTTGAAACAAACCGTTGTCAACAAATTTATTGCCATGCACCATGTGGGATAAATTATAGTTACAAAAAAACTCCAAAACCTCAATTCAAGGCGATTTGTTTTTGGTGCAAAAGTGAATATATAATTAGAAATCCCGACATTCAAAAATATTGCAGTCAAGAATGTTCTTATTCATATAGGAAAATGATTGACCGAATTTACAAGGCTTTTCCTTTCGACAGGGCAAGAACCGACAGTGAACAAGCGAAGTTAAGGTTAGAAGGCAAAAAATACCAAATTCCAGAGGTAGATTAGAATGGTGTGTAGAAATGACCATAAACCCAAAAAAAGAGGCAAACCCCATGTTGAACGAAGAAATTAAACTTAAAGAACCGTGTCCGACATGCGGAAATAAATTTTGCGTGGTTCGGCATGAAGGTTTGAGCAAGTCTATCATATGTTCACGATGCGGTTCTGTTCGGCAAACAATTGAATGTGAGGCATGGTTTGAATGAAAACCCTTAGATGTGCAAAATGTGAAAAGGATGTACTTGTGGAAGACAACTATCAGCTATTAACATGCCCGATTTGTTTGGCGAAGAGAAAAGCGTCATATGCCGTTGAAAGTGCGGAAAGGGATTTTGAAAAAGAAGCTGAGAAACAGTTAAAGGCACTATTTGGCGATAATCCCCCAGAACATCTAAGTTATGGCAAAATGAAGGAATTTTACGAAACTCATTTTCATAGAGAGTTAACTTGGGAGCAGTACATTAAAAACATTCAAGATGTTGCAGTTCACAAAATTCAATTTGATGCCGATAGCCAAGTTCAAGTGATTAAAGGCGAAAAAGCTGAAAGAATCAAGTATAATGCAAGGTTTTTGAATTTCGACTTGTATCCCCCTTCAAACCGCAATGAATGCAAGAAGTTTAGACATATGGCAATGGGTAGTTATACGCAAGATGTGCGCTTCATGGAAGAGCATGTTCTTGAATGCCCAGAGTGCCGACTGTGGCAAGACGCTAAGGATAATGGAACTTTAAACGCTGAGTACACCACTGAAATTTGGCATAGTGATGATACTGAGAACGAAATTAAAGAACCGACAACCTTTGAAGAAAAAATTGATTCAATGCATGATGTTAGCGAAGGGTTAGGACAAGCAATTAACAATGAGTACGATAGGAGACCACAACCAACAGAACCACATGACCCATTACAAGAAGAGCTACAGAGAGATTATGATGAGGGAAAAGCAGAAACAGAACGGATTAATCAACTATCACCAAACAAATTAAAGAAGTGGCTAAACGAACCAGATAGTGAATAATCCAACATCCACATAACCCTAACTTCTTATGATTCAACAACCTAACCTTGTCCATGAAGGGGGGGACTATAGGCTTTCGATTAAGGTCGTATTCTGAAAGGGTGGGGGGGATTGCCTTCTTATGCCAAACATGGCTTAAATTGGGCTTTTCTGGTCGAAGTTAGTCTCCATGAAGTTCGAACCAATTAGTTCAATTTAGCGGGCAAGAATCAATGATTAACTGTAGTCTCTTCATCAAGAGAATACGGTTAGACTGCAATCCCTATACTTTCAATCATCCACAATCATTCATGCTTAAAGAGAGAATAGGCTTCATATGGTTGCTTGTTGTTCGGTGTTTAATGGTTAATATTGTTCGGTTATGTTGGGTTGTTAGGGTTTAATGGGTTAACTGTGTTCGGGATTGTTCTCTCTTTCAGAGTCTCCACTTGTTAACTTGTCTTGTGCAAAAAAAACTTAGAATCAACAAAAAAACTTAGGGAAAGAGGGGGAAATTTAGTCTATTGGCACACGTTGCTTTATGTTTAATTTGCGTTCTACTGTGTCCTTGAAGTCTTCGAAAGCGTCTATCTTCTTGCTTAATGTGTTTTGACCTTCTTTTATTGCGGTTAGTTCTGCTTTTAGACCGTCTCTTTCGCCTTTCAATTCCGTGATTAGGTCGGTTAAGGCTTTAAGTTGCTCTGTGAATTTAGTGTCCATTTCTTCTAATTTTCTGCTCTGTGAACCGAAACCGTTTATCGTTAAGAATTTGAAGACATCTGGGTATAGCGTCATTATGGTTTCTTGTTGAACTTCGTAGTTTGATTTTGCGCCTTCGGGCTTGTGTCCGACCATGACATCGGCAATTTTCTGGGGAATCTTAGCCTTTTCCAGTGCGTTCATGAATGCGTCTCTGAGATGCTTAGTCTCCCATTCTTTCGCTTTTCCGTTAAAGGCACGTTGCACAATCTCTTTCATTGCGTCATTAATGCCTCTAACACCTAAAGGCTTGTCTCTGAAACTCACGAATAGATAACCTTCTTTTGGAAATCCTCTGCTCTGTAGCATGATGCGAATTTCTTCAAGTGCCTCTCTGTTTATGACCGACTGTTGCAGAATCTTGGTTTTTGACCGCAATCTTGCATGATAAAGGTCTTCGTTGGGTTTTAATTGCCAATTTCCCTTATCATCGTAGAATGGGAATCGCTGAATCTGCATTGAAGCTACGTCAACCTCTGAGTATCCACTGTATAGGGTAAGCAGGATAGCCCTATCTCTTGCTGTTTGTGCCATGCGGTATAAAACTCTGATTTCCTCATTGCTTGGTGTCCATTGGGTAGGCACTATGTCTTCACTGTCTCTTGTTCTTACTTTCGTGTCATTTTTGGTTAGAATCAGCTTAACATTGTTGTTAGCAAAAAAGCTTTGAACAGTTCTGAGATAAGACTTAACTGTGTTTTTGCGTAGCTCTGCATTCTCTAAAGTGTGTTTGAATTCCACGTATTTGTCTTCGAAGAATCTTCTTTTTATTGGGTCGTTTGTGGCTAACTGGTCTAACCGTTGTTGAACCATATCGCATGGTTTCATTTTGGCAAATTTCAGAAACTTGGGAAATTCCCATGTGTAGTTTTTGATTGTGCGTTCATTGTCTATTTTCTTGAACCATTGCTGAACTGTTGAATCTTCTAACCATGCACTATCATTCTTCATTCTTATCACCTCTATTCTGTTTTTCTTTCCCTTTAATCGTTGTGGATAGTTCACGGTTAGACTGCTCTCTCTTCGATTGCAGAGAACACAGTTTGATTGTTGTCTCCTTATAGAGGGGGTATAAGTTTCGCAGAGCACAACAGAAGAACACATTTTTTTTCTGCTCAAGATATGTAAGTGATTTTCTTATCTTCCTCTTTGCGTGTTTCCTCAGCCTGCAAAGCCCTCTGCTCCTCAATCTTCTGCAAACGCGTCACCATCGTCTCCGCCTTAGCAATGTCCTCATTCAACCCAGCCAAATCCACATCAAAACCAAACGTCGCCTTCAACACTTCCAAAACACTTCTCGCAGCCAAAGGATCAGGCAAATACCCACGCGTTTCACCCAAAAGACAAAGCGCCTCAATCTTCCTAAAACGAGCCAAACCAAGAATCAACCCAGCAGTACCCACTATAGGACTTCCAGAGCTACTCACAACAGCACCCGCACGCAAAGCCTTATCCAAAATGTCCTGAGCTGTACCAGCCACAAAAACCTTGGGCTTATCTTTCGTTTCCATCCGATAACCACCAATAGTAACAATCGTCTTCACACCATGCCTTCCAGCGAAATCCAACATCCGATCCGCAATCTCATACTGCCCCTCAATAGTCTGCGATTGACTATCGCCCGTAAAAAGTATAAGATCATTTTGTCCGCCTTTGTTCTTCCAAAAATAGAACGAACCTCTCAAAAGGCGAACACCCCCCTTCTTATTCACAAGCACAAAATAAGGAAAATGCGGAGAATAAAGATAAGCAAACCTCTGCGCCTTCAACTGCCTAATCAAATAACGAATCGCAATCTTGCCCACAAGCCCCAAACCCGGAAACCCTTCAACCAAAACGGGATTGTTAGGCTCGATTTGCACGAACTCTTTAATATAAGTGTCTTTCACTCCACCAGCCGCTCCTTTTTCATCGCCATCCTGTACTTGAGATATTTATCGTCAGGAGAAAACTTGGCCGGATGAGGAATGTGAACGTTCCCGCCGCAGTAAGGGCAACCATCCTTTCTCAAAGTGTATCTCCCACATTTCACGCATCTTCTCAAAAGCCAAACCATCATTTCTCCCTCCTAAAAGTACCCTGCCCACCAGCCTTAACAACATTGGACACGACACTTTGAGCAACTTTCTGTAAAACTTCTTCTGCACGCTTATAATTCTCCGCCAAAACTTCAACGCTGTATTTTGGAGCGGCGACAACATAAAACCGCACATCCGCATCCTTTACTTTTTCCGCCTTTTCAGCGTTAAGAAACGAGTCTTTGATTAATTTAACTCCGTTAGGTTTCATACAACGAACCTCAATTATGCCCTTGACCCTAACCATTTTCACGTGAATCCGCTCTTTCGCAACCTCAGCGAAAGCTTCTGCGAGGTTTTCGGGCACACCTATTTTCGTTAAAACTTCTGTGCCTTCTTTGACCACTTTCTCGAAGCCTTCATACAATCCATATTTCTCTTCTACGAGAGCGCCAGCTTTTTCGTAAACTTCTTCATCGGATAAACCGACTTTTTCTGCAACTCCGCGGAGTAGGGCTTCGGCTTTTCTGTATTTTTTCCATGAAAGTATTTTTTCGATTTTTTCTCTTTTTGTGACGCGTCTGAGTGATAGGTCTATGTGGCCTTTTTCTGTGTCTACGCGGAGTACTTTTAGGACCACTTTTTGGTTTTCGCGGACGAAGTCGCGGATGTTTCTTATCCAGGAAGAGCTTATTTCGGAGACGTGTAGTAGTCCGCGTTTGTTGTATTCGTCGAGTTTTGCGTAGGCGCCGTAGTCGGTGACGGTTTCTATGGTGGCGATTACGAGGTCGCCGATTTCGGGCCATTCTGGTTTGTGTTCGGTCATTTTGGTGCTTCCTATTCGAGTATGGCGGTTATTTCGCCTTTGATTTTTGCTTTTCCGCCTGTTGGTTGTGCGAGTGTTTCGCCGCATACATTGCATTTGACGGTGTTTACGGCGTTGCTGTAGAGGAGTTGTTCGTTTCCGCATTTTGGGCATCTTACGCGTAGGAACGTGCTGCTTGGTTTGGGGATGAGTTTGTTCCATTCAGTCATGTTTTTCGCCTCCATGGTTATTCTATGATTAGTTTTCTTAGGCGTATGCCGTCTTTGTGGCGCATGTAGCCGCAGACTTTGCATTTTAGGCGCAGGGTTTGTTTTTTGGTTGTTTTGGCGAATTCGCGTTGAAGCGGGTATTTTTGTCCGCCGTAGCCTTTTTTTTCTCGTTCGTGGTGGCGTTCGCCTTTGGCTAACGCTCTGCGCTTTCCAGCCTTGTATAGGCTTACGGTGTGAGTTTGATGAGTTTTACATTTTGGGCAGTATGTGCGGATTTCTTTGGGAACGTTCATGTGTTTCGCTTTCCAGCTTTGCATTAAGAGGATAACACGCATTCTTATACTTTTTCGCTTTCTTTCTTGTGTTCTCTAGCGCGTGGAAAAGGCTATAGCCCCCTTTTATATAGGTTGAACTTTTGCTTGGTAGGCTCCTATCGTTTTCTCTAGCTCCTTTCCCTCTGCGTTTTTTAACATGCTTTTGGTTGTGAAAAGCGCCAATGCGGGTAGACCCTCTATAGGTTTCTACATTGTATTTCTATTAGGCTCCAAATATGAAGGGTTGATTGTATCTCTGAGGTGTCTATCCCCTTCCTTATATATAGATTGAATTGCTGATTCGCCTTTCAGGGCTTCAGCTCTGGTTCTATCACCTCCTTTTCGTGTGGGTTGAAGAGTGTTGATCTGCAAGTCTTATATGGTATAGACAAGCTAGTGACTTTGGAGGAATTCATCGTGTCCGTAGAGGAACTCAAGGCACTTGAGCGCCGTTATTATGAGGCGCTGAACAAGAGGAACCTGGCTGCCTTATCTGAGTTTTTTGCTAGCGACTTCGTCGAGCATACTAGCCTTGGCAGCGAGATACGCGGTTTCGAAGAATACAAAAAATACATTAATGACATGGTCAAAGCCTTCCCAGACTTTCATTTTACTTTACGCGACTTTATCACTGAGGGGGATAAGGTGGCGATCCGCTGGACATTGACCGGCACACACAAAGGCGAGTTTAGGGGCATCCCACCCACCAACAAGAAGGTAACAATGTGGGGAATTGACATTGACCGTGTTACTGACGGCAAGTTCGTGGAAGGCTGGTGCAGGTTTGACACACTGGGCATGATGGAGCAACTGGGCATCATACCAGCGTCGAAAACAACGGGGTCGCATGCTTAAAGTCATAAATCTGGGTTGGCGCTCCGATTTCTACTACTCCCTTTTTCTATTCGGTCTATTTCTTACCCCTTAAATTGGTTGGTTGGATTAAATTTTAATCCCCACACACACTTGGACTAACCTTTTGGTTGAAAATATTGTCCAACGTAATGGGCAGCTGAAGGTACGGCTAATCCGTTGCCTTATAGGTAGTGGCTACGGATATTTCCTAAAAACAAAGGAACACTTGGTGGATGGTAGAGATTTAAAGAAATGTATGTCTTATCACGCTTAAGACGTACATTTAATTAAGACGTACATTTCAAAAACTTCTCTCAGAGTATAACTAACAACCAAACCTCAAACTCCTTCTGTCAGTTCTTTGATTCAAAATCCCTTAAATAGTGGAATCAACAAAAACATTCACATGGCTCAACTCTTTGCGAAATGCCCGAAGTGTGCAACTGAAACAAAAGCGAAAAGAAGTACCCGATGGAGAATGTGCGCAGAAGGAGACTGCGACTCCTGCGGTGTTCACTTCACCACAGCAGCTTTCTGGCAATCAAAATAACCCTTCGTTGACCTTTAGCGCGCGCTACTAACCGCGCGAGAACGGACAGTGACTAAAGCAAAAACTTGCTCAACAAGAGAATGATGGAAATTGCGCTATAGGTCTGTGTGATTATCATTATCCATTGAGGATTGCGCGCAGATAGGTTCACGATCTTTTCTCGATTGACGTCACTGTTGTTTGATTCTTCGTATTCTTTTGACAGGGAGTAGAGTTTGCCAAATTGCTTCAAAACGAAGAATGCGGAAACGGGTATAGCAACCAGGACAAGGCTCAAGATGGAGTGTTGAGAGTAGGTGAATTGCAGCAGAAACGCAATGGCAGTAAGTGTTGCTCCTGTCGCTAGAAGCATTATGGCAAGAATAGAAGCTTTAACAAGACCCAAAGTAACTGTCAGCGTTTCTATGCCCATTGCCTTGTCTCCAAAGTAGTCCCTCGTTTCAGTCGGAATTATTACGCCGTACACCGTTAGAGCGAGTCCTGTTAATGATATGAGAAAGAAAAGGTTCAGTTCATTCGTGAAAGTGTAATAGGCGAACAGGACTGGGAATATAGCAAGAACTAGAATTAACGAGATGGGAGCCAGCCATTTTCTTGATTTAAGTCTTGTCGGCTTAAGAGAATAGCCACAGCCCAAGCTGATTCCAATCACCCACAGGAATAAGAGAACTGGTTTTTGCTGAATATACATGAATATGGATACGAGAATCAGTGTGAGAAGAAACTCGACGACTAGTACTTTTTCCAGTCGGTTTGGCCTAAAGGAATTCGTTGCTTCGACAAGTTGTTTCTTTCGTTCATCTCTTGCATCCAGCTCTCGATCAGAAAGGGTGTTCGCTTGCGCGCCGATGGCAGAACTCAGATTGATTATGGTAAAGGATAGGACTATCAGAACTGCCAAATTAACGATGCTCTCGGAGGATTTTGCTCCCCAGGCAAGTCCCATAATTAGCGATCCTAGATTTGGAAGCAAGAATTCTGCTCGGGAAATGGTGCCAAGCGATCTTATGGTTTCGAACATTATATTATCAACAAACATGAAGGCTTTGAGAATAAAAAGCATGCGTTTCGAAACTGCTAAGGGCATAGTAGTCTTTTCTCCCAAAACATACACGTCGTCAAGTTTGGTTGGTTGGACTAAATTTTAATCCTTGCACTTCTTTTCTCCCATGCCTTTGAGTCTGCCTAATTGCCTCTTTTTGTGCTATGCATCATACGCTAAGACGATAATCAAAAATTAGAGCGCACGCGTTTAAAAAATCATGAAAAAAGAAGAGACCAAACAATTGTTTGTTATGCGCGTGTAGAGGAACTGCTTTATTCGGGGTAATCGTAGCTAACTTAGGGTGAGCAGAACGTATATCCTTTTCTTTGTTTTTGTTCTAGCTGTTATTGCGATGATACCGCTTCATTTTCTATCTGTCGAGCATATTCGGCTTGAAGAGAGATACGGAGCTATTAGAGGACAAAAAATCGGCAAGATTTACAGTTTTTTATCAGGGTGGGGATTTTTCGTCTTTTGGGCTGGACTATGGTTTTCCCCTCAACCAAGATTCATCATTCCCATCTTTTCGAATTTGTCAGTTGTAACACCATTTGCCAACTTCCCATTATCAATAATTCACCTGGTTGTCTTTGTTACCTTTTTTCTGTTGGGTGCCTGGCTTGGACTTGCTGGTGTTAAGGAAACTTCGCTGAAAGTTGCTGAAACGCACCGAGCTGAAAGAATAGTCACTTCTGGGGTTTATTCGGTTGTTAGGCATCCGCAATATCTAGGCGGATTATTGGCGCATGTGGGAATTTCCTTTCTGTTTTTCGCGTGGTATTCCTTGCTGTCCACGCCGCTAATGGTGCTGCTCATTTTTCTTATTTCAAGAAAAGAGGAAAAAGAATTGGTTAAAGAATTTGGGAAAGAATACGAAGACTATGCCAAGAAAGTGCCGATGTTTTTTCCCGAAGCTTCGAAAGTGATAGTGACCTTGGTTCATTGTTCACACTCCAATATAATTGGCCGTTGTTGGTTGGTTGGATTAAATTTTAATCCCCACACACAAAAAGCCTGGGGTGTAGCATTTTAGCCCACGGATTAGTGGTAACCAACCCTATAGGATAGGGGACTTGACCCCGTTTGGGTGCTAGTCCCAAGAGACTAGACCGTTTAGGGTGTAGAACAGATAAGACCCAATCTGTGCGTTTCAGGTCCTGGGCTTTTCCAGTACTCCTAATCGATTGTTAAGCAAATAGTTATATTCATGGTTCTAATCGTCAACTCTGGAGGCGAATGTATGGCAAAATGTAAAACATGTGGAACGGAAGCTGCTTCACCGAGGAAGAAATGGGTTATGGCAGGCAGAGCCGACAAAACAGGAAAGAAAACCCAGATAGAAATTGGACTTTTCGACTGCACAAAATGCAAAAAAACCTTCCGCACTACCCTAAGCAAAAAGAAGATCTGAGACTGTTTGAAACTGACAACACATCAACCCCTTCTTTATTTTCCAGATAGACGATTCCTCTTTTCTAATAATATGCATTTTCTGCCGAAGTCTTTGCAGCGCT
>DATDQZ010000136.1:0-2426 GCA_035292005.1 Bathyarchaeia archaeon
AAAGCTGAAACTGGCCTAGATGTCCAAGATAAACTCCAAGGTAACCTTGCCTGCTTCTTTGATTATTTCCATGCGGTGATATGTAACCGCTTTAACGGCGACTTTTTGCGTGTGCTTTTCAGCGTTGAACTTTTCTCCCCAAATCGTTGCTTTGAACTCGAAACCTTCAGGGGTCTCCTCTACACGTGGGATTTTGAATTTTGAGTAAAGCATGCCGTTAACTTCGAACTTCACCAGCAAAGCCTCAAGCCAACTGTAGAGAAGCGCGTACTCGTCCTCAGCCTCAACCTCGACGGAATCCTCTTCGTTCGCACTGATTTTTGCCGTGTCTGTCATAACCTCAAACATTGCAAGTGCAGCGTTTTCGAAAGCTTCTTCTAAGTTCTTGCCATGTGCCGCGATATAGACGTCTGCGGTGTGCTCCAGAAACTCGAATTTCCCCGTCTTATCCATAGTCGCAACCATATAGGTGAATGAAGAACAAGTCTAAAAACAGTTTCGCTTGTAGCCTTTAGAAGTATTTTTGGATTTTCTGAATCGCCGCTGCTGCCAGTTTCGCCGAGTTTTCCGCGTCTTTCAAGCTAAGCATGCCCACTGGGCTATGAATGTAACGCGCTGGAATAGAGATGGTGCCGCTTGGAACGCCTTGCCTAGTTAGGGATATGCGCGCCGCGTCCGTGGAACCCATCAAGCCTGTCTCGAGTTGATAGGCGATTTTGTTTTCTTCAGCCACATCGAGTAGCAAGCGCAAGACTTTCGGGTGAGTTATCAATCCTGAGTCCGTCACTGTTAATGTTGGGCCTTTTCCCATCTTCACTGTCGTATCAGATTCCTTTACTCCTGGGACGTCGCCTGCCACGGTTACGTCCAAGGCTATGCCCACGTCAGGGTCTACGCCGAAAGCGGCTGTTGCCGCGCCCCTTAAACCCACTTCTTCCTGAACCGTGCCGACAGCGTACACTGTGCAGTCGGTCTTTCCCAACTGCTTCAGAGTTTCAACCATAACTGCGCAGCCGATTCGGTCGTCGAAGGCTTTGCCGATGACTGTGTCCTTGCCTATTCTTGCGTACTTCACATCGAAGCCTACCACGTCTCCGATTCTAACGCCTATTCTGCTGGCATCCTCTACGCTCTCCGCCCCAATGTCGATGAACAGTTCGTCGTACGCTAAGACTTTCTTACGTTCTTCCTCTTTTTGTATGTGAGGAGGTTTCGAACCTATTATTCCTTGCAATGGACCTTTTCCCGTGTAGACTATTACTTTTTGAGCTAGCAAGATTCGGTCGTCTATACCGCCCATTTTTGTGAACTGGAGGAACCCTTCTTTGGAGATGGTTTTCACCATCAAGCCGACTTCGTCCATGTGGGCGGCGAGCATCACTTTTGGCGCGGCTTTTTTTCCTTTTTTGATTGCGATAACGTTTTCAAGCTTGTCCACAGCGATTTCGTCTACGTGTGGCTTGAGCAGTTTAATCATTAGGTTTCTGACTTCTTCTTCTCTGCCAGCCACTCCGCAAGCGTTCGAGAGCTTTTCTAAATTCTCAGATAGTGACACTAACATTCCTTCTTGAGGATTTATGGTTACAACTCTGAGAACCAATTATTAAAGATATTCGAAACATGCGAGCAGGTGATAATTCTTAAATGTTCCAATCTCATCAAAAGCAGAGTCGCGCGTGAAGTCGACAAAGCACAAAAACTGAATGCGTGTCCAGCGAATCGCGTCAAATGTTTCTGCTGCAATTCTATTACGGCTATGCGGATAACCCTTAAGATTAATACATTCTGAAGACAAGAAGGATATGGCAATTTTTAAAAGTCCATCGCGTATTATCAGTTAGGAGCGAATCAAAAATGACGAAGCAACAATTTAAAAAAATTGGAATATTTAAGTGCGGTAACATTGCAACGTCGCCGTTGTTAGAGCTTCTGTTCGATGAATTGGCTGATCGTCGAGACATCAAAGTTCGAACGGTAACCACTGGTTCGAAAATGGGCGTTGAGGATGTTGAAGAAGCCCTGCCAAAACTCTTTGAATTTAACCCAGATCTCTTGATTCTAACATCACCTAATACAGCGATGCCTGGACCGGCAAAAGTCAGAGAGAAACTATCAAGTAGCGGATTGCCCAGCGTGGTTATTACAGACGCTCCCGGGAAACGGGTCAAAGCAGAACTTGAAAATCAAGGTTTGGGTTACATAATTGTTACTGGCGACCCCCTCATTGGGGCAAGAAAAGAGTTTTTAGACTCTATAGAAATGGCGATTTTCAATTCAAATATAATTAAAGTGCTTGCAATTACTGGCGCATATAGAATAGTTCACCAAGAAATCGACAAAGTGATTTACGCACTTGAAGCAGGGCAAAGTCCCACATTGCCTAGATTGATAATAGACGTGAATTCCATTCGAGATAATTCTGATTT
>DATDQZ010000137.1:0-4784 GCA_035292005.1 Bathyarchaeia archaeon
TGATTTACACGGAGAATCGTCTATTGCCGACGAACACGTCCAGAATAATCAGAGCGTCCGCAACCTGCTGGTTGAACGTGGGATCAAACCCGAAGAACTCCCCCCGGAAGAAGACCTGAAAAAGCTGGAACGCCGGGGGAAATCTGATGAGAAAAAATTGATAAAGAGCGCGGAGTTGCCCAAGAAGCTGGGGGAGGGAGAGCGATGAGCAAGAAGAAGGAAGCGGTAACAGAGCAGGACAATAGGATTGTTGTCTTTCAGGAGAAAAGCATTCGTCGCACCTGGCACCAGAATGAATGGTGGTTTGTGGTCTAAGATGTCGTTCTGGTACTGGTCGACTCAAAAGACCCCAAACAGTACATTCAGCGCATGAAACAGCGCGATCCTGAACTCGGTAAAGGGTGGGTACAGATTGTACATACCCTTTGGCTTGAGGCCGAAGTCGAACTTGCGCAAGAGGGAACTATCCGGAAATTCCGGATGGTTCGTGAAAAAGAGCAGCAGGCCGGTTCAGGGACAGTTATGGAAATAATGGACAAGAGGGACAAGTAAATGAGCAAAAAAGATCTTATGCAGCAACACAGTGAGACTTTTGAGAGCATCAGGCATTTTGATAAGGATGGTAATGAGTACTGGCTTGCGCGTCAACTCTCCAGAGTACTTGAGTACTCGGAATATAGGCATTTTCTTCCTGTCATCGAGAAAGCCAAAGAGGCCTGCACAACAAGTAAACATTCGGCAGCAGACCATTTCGAGGATATCCTCGAAATGGTTGATATCGGGTCCGGCGCTAAAAGATCAGTACCAGACGTGCGACTGTCACGCTACGCCTGCTACTTGATTGTACAGAACGGCGATCCCTCAAAGCCGGTGATAGCCAATGGCCAGACTTACTTTGCCATGCAAACCCGGAGACAGGAACTCGCTGACGAGGAGCGCTTCGCGCAACTTACTGAGGATGAGCGGCGGCTGATGCTGCGCGATGAGTTGACTCATCACAATAAGGCCCTGACTGCAACAGCAAAATATGCAGGTGTAGAAACAGGGTTAGACTATGCTATTTTTCAGGATCACGGGTACAAAGGACTTTACGGAGGGCTTAGCGCAAAGAACATTCATGCCCGAAAAGGACTTAAAAAATCCCATAAAATTCTCGACCACATGGGTAGCACTGAACTTGCCGCTAATCTGTTCCGCACAACACAGACAGAAGAAAAGCTCAGGCGGGAGAAAATTAAGGAGAAGCAGGCGGCGAACCGCACACACTTTGAGGTAGGTCACAAGGTTCGTCAGACCATCAAAGAACTCGGCGGTACCATGCCGGAAAACTTGCCGAAACCTGAAAAGAGCATCAAGCAAATTGAGCGGGAAAAGAAAAGGATCGAAGGAAAAAGGAATGATTAGTACCAATTTCTTCTCGCTGAGGGGAACTGTCAAGGATTACATGACAGTTCGGCAGGTTGCCGAAGGGAAGATAAAAGATACTGCAGTTGTAAAGGAATACTTTATAACTCAAGCGGGTCAGGAGGATATGGCCGACCTATTTCAAAAGGATGTGCGTACAATAAAAGAACACATTCGGGACATCTTGACCGTGGAAGAACTTACGGAGGATTCAGTTATCCGGAATGTCCGGATAACTGCTGCCGACGGCAAACGTTGTGAGGTTACCTACTACAACTTTAACGTGACCTCCGAGCGCGATATCCTTGACCACACCGGCTCTGTATCCCATGAAGACGCTTTGAAGAAGGCCGAGATCGAGTTGGAGAAATACCGGCAGCAGTTGCTGAACGAACCCAGCCCAGTGGAGCGGCATTTTGAGGAGGCGGTGAAAAAGGTAAAGGCGATGGAACTGCAAAGATCGAAGCTGGAAAAGAAAGGGCGGGGGGAAAAGAAGTGACTTGGAAGAAAGTCATACTTGGCGACATCGTAACGCTTCAGCGTGGGTACGACCTACCTGAACAAGATCGGCGCCCTGGGCAATTTAGTGTTGTCGGATCAGCGGGCCCTAATGGGTTTCACAACAAGGCTAACGTTTCTGGTCCTGGAGTGGTAGTAGGAAGAAGTGGTGCTGGATTCGGTACTGCGCATTTCTGTGAAGCAGACTTTTGGGCATTGAACACCGGTCTCTTTGTATCCGATTTTCGGGGTAATGACCCCTATTTTGTCTATTATCTTCTCGATTATCTCGATTTCACAAAGTACAACTCCGGTGGTGCTCAACCTTCGCTAAATCGCAATTTCATTTACCCTATTCCAGTGACTCTTCCTCCGTTAGCAGAACAGACGCGAATTGCACGTATGCTATCTACTTGGGACCTCGCCATTGAAAAAAAAGAGCAGCTGATAGAGGCAAAAGAAAGGTGGTTTTCATGGTTGCTCAAGAGGTTGATTACAAGTGATAAACACCCTCGTAGGCATATACGTGATTTCACGACAGAGGTATCAAAACGAAATAGCGGTGGAGTGATTGATCGTGTTCTCAGCGTTACCAACAACAGAGGTTTTGTCCTACCGGAAGATCAGTTCGAGCGACGGGTTGCCAGTAGCAATCTGAACAATTACAAGATCATTACCAGAGGCCAGTATGCCTACAACCCCTCCCGCATCAATGTCGGCTCCATTGCCCGCTTATACAGCTGGGAGAAAGGCGTTCTCAGCCCGATGTATGTGGTGTTCAGGCTTAACGAGAAGAAAGTCAATAACGATTTCTTTCTGCATTGGCTGTCTTCTCACGAAGCCAAAGAACGTATACGCAAGAGCGCTCAGGGCAGTGTGCGCGAAACTGTCAGCTTTACAGACCTTGTCGCAATCCCTTTTCCACTTCCGCCGCTTGAACAGCAACAACAAATTGCCACAACCCTAAACATTGCCCGGCAGGAAATTGATCTTCTGAAAAAGCAGTCGGAAGCCTATCTCAAGCAGAAACGTGGCCTTATGCAGAAGCTACTGAGTGGCCAGTGGCAGCTGAAAAATGGCGAGGAGGTTGAAAATGGATAGTCTCATACCCTTTTCCCAAGAAAACATGAACGAAATATTCAAAGTCTCTCCAAATAAACCGAATCGGGTAATTTCTCGAGAATCTAGTTGGCTGGAGTTCAAAGAGTCCTTTGGTTGGGCCAGTCTTGCCAAATATCTTCGCTCATGTGCAGCATTCGCAAATTCTAAGGGGGGCTACATTGTTTTTGGAATCGCCAACCGACCTCATATTTTGAAGGGGCTCAAAGGAAAGAATCTCGATTCCTTTGAAGGCTTTGATCCCGAACAGATGACTAATCATTTTAACGATCATTTTGCTCCAGAAATTGAGTGGAACATTCATCAGTATGAGCTTCATGGAAATGTTTATGGACTGCTTTATGTGTATGAGTCGAAAAATAAGCCTGTTGTTTGCTGTAAGGATGCCGGTAAAGAATTGAAGGAGGGAGATATTTATTATCGGTATCGAGGACGCACAGAACGAATTAAATACCCTGAGCTTCGCACTATTCTCGACGCAGGGCGTGAACAAGAGCAGCAGCTTTGGATGCAGCATCTTGCCAATATTGCCCGTATTGGTGTAAGAGAGGCTGGAATATTTGATCTTCATACAGGCCAAATTACAGGATTTGGCGGGTCATTTCTCATTGATGAATCTCTGCTCAGCCAGTTGTCATTTATCAAAGAAGGCGAATTTTCTGAAGTGAAAGGCAAGCCAGTACTCAAACTCATTGGTAATGTCGAGCCAATAAGAAGCATGCCGTCGAATGCCGGTAAGAAACAGATTATAAAAACAAAAGGGATTCGCATAGGGGATATCGTAGGAAGTTTTTTAAGCCGCGAGCGTGTTGCAGAACCACAAGAATTTATCAAACAGATATGCTTTGAAAGTACGGCATTTCTGCCAGTTTATTACTACATGCACACAGCTGGTCTTAATAGTGGCAGGACTATTGATATGCTAAACGAGGTGGTTTCAAGATCCGCGTCCAAGACAAAACTTATAGAACGTATTATGAATACTTCGACGCAACAGTTGACTCTTCCCGCAGGTGATAGTTATGCCGCCAAAAAGAAACGTGAATATGTTGAACAACTGATAGGTAACTCTGTGGACCCAACACTGTCTGGCAAAAATCTTGAGTACTGCCTGCAAGCTGTTCGAGGGCTCTCTCAAAAAGAAGCATTCAAACACTCAAAATATCTTCGTATTTTATTGAGAAATTGGTTCAATAAACATTATGCATCTGCTAAAGGCTCCTTGGCAGATAATCTTCGCCGGGCAATATGCTGGATTGATGAAGTGATTTATAAAGAGGGTGTAAATAAATAAAATTCAATAGAACGTTTATTTGTATCATGTTGTGCTACATGGACACTATGGACGGCATTGTAGAAGGAAGGATTTTGAAAAATGGCTGATCGGGAAGAGCTGATTCCAAGACAAGGAGCTTATCGCAGGTTAACGAGTTTTCAGCTTGCACAACTTGTGTATGATGTAACGGTGCGGTTTTGCTATCGTTATGTTGAGTGGCGTTCGCGGACACATGACCATATGGTTAGAACACGTAGTCAATCCAGGGGCTGCTTATGAAAAGCTTCCGCTTTAACGAAAAATATCTCTCCCAAATTCCTGCGCTACAGCAGCTCATCAACCTTGGGTTCAACTATCTTCCCCCCGAACAGGCTGTGGCTGAACGTCAGGGGAAGATTGGCGGCGTGTTGCTGGAAGAGATGCTGCGTGATCAGCTCAAGGCCATCAACCGTATCCAGTACAGGGGAGAGGAATATCTATTCAGTGA
>DATDQZ010000138.1:0-10943 GCA_035292005.1 Bathyarchaeia archaeon
GCATGCCCTCGTAAATTCGCATCACGGTTTCTTCTCGGCACTCAGCCCGCAACAATTGCCATAACTGGGCGATTTTCGGGTTCATTCTTCCGAAGAGGTCGTCCCACATCTTTATCATCGGATACGGCGGAGAAGTCACCATTAAGTGAACGGTGGAATATGGTAGCTCGGGCATTTGTTGGCTGTTGCCGAGTATGATTCTGTGCTCGGTTGATAACACAGCGCATTCCTCCAATTATCCTCGGCGAGAGACGCTTTTATTTTTTGGCATGAAGTAGCAAGGTTTACATGAAGAAATACCGACAACTAGAAAACCGTTATTCACCACGGGAAATGATTAATAAGAAAGAGCGTCGAATTTTGTAGTTTGTGTGCAGCGGTAACCAAGCCAGGTCAAAGGTGAAAGAGCGCGCATAGCAGTGCGTTCCACTAAGGACTCAAGATCAGATCATTTGGCCTGAATTGGCCTCTATGAGAAATCCTTTCCCGTAGGGGTTCGCAGGTTCGAATCCTGCCCGCTGCACCATCAAAGTCTTCAAGGTTGCGTTTTGAGAGAAATTTTAATAACTTTATAATGCTTGTAGATTACATAGCAGTTTGGTGACTTAAGTTGGTTGAAACTGTCTTCACCGACGAGGACAAGAGAAACCTCAAGACCTTAGCGGAGGAACTGCCAAAACTCCGCTTGCTTGTTGAGGAGCTCATGGAGACGCTGGAAATTCTAAGCGATGAGAAACTTATGAAAAGTATTCGGGCTAGCCTGAAAGACATTCAAGAGAAGAGGTTGCTTGGCTTCAAGGAGCTCCTCACAGAGCTGAATTTGAATGAAAACCAGCTGATAAAAAATACTTAAAAGGTTTCTGAGCGGTTAAGAAGAATTTATTTCTTAAGTGTTCTGGCTTTGAAGTCTGTTATTGTTATGCCTACTACTTCATTGTCTGCGATTCGGTATACGACTCCGTCTTCAACTTCAACGCTGTCTTTGGCTTCTCTGGGCTTTCCAAAGCTTATATATAGCACATCGGCTTCCCCATCGTAATCTAAATCGATTTTTTCTATACTTACCGCGACTTTCTCCATACTACTTCGCCCTTAACCCTAGCAACATTAGAAGTAAAGTAAGCAGTTATAATAACCTTTTCTACATGAAACTCACGGTAAACAACCACAAGATACTCTGGTCCTATATGGAGTTCAGTATAGAACTTTAAGGCTTTAAGCTCGCCCTTCAATCCCCTAATGATCAAATCAGGGTTTTGAACAGTCTTAACTATTGCATTAGTATAAGCCGCGACTTCTGGGTGTCTTGTAACAATATGATCAAGAACCGTCTTAGAGAGTTTTATTTCCATTACCCCTACACCAAAATAATTATTTATGATGTTTATTCTTCTGTTTTAGAAAGGTTGCTTTCTCTGGAAGCTTTACCTCTCTTATCTTTGCCATTCTTTTTGTCGCGTTGAGTATGAGCAAGCCCGTTATGTTTCCCTTACAATCCACTCTGACGAATACGTCGTCGCCCACATCTCTAAAAAATCCTTTCGTAGGTTTTGTCTGTCCTATTTCTAGCAGGTCGCCTTCTGGGTCAAACCATATTTTTAGGGCTTCTTCTTCCACACTACGCCACCTTTCTTCACTCTATCTGTAAAGAACGCTGTAACTATAAAACCTCTGTCAGAACTTAACATCCTTTCCCGTAGGGGCTCGCAGGTTCCAGCTCCTGCCAGGTGCATCACGCTTATTTTATCAAGATTGCTTCTTTCACGTTTTTGAAATGCAAGTCTCCGGTAAGAACTTTAGATTTTAGCTTCTTCGCAGTTGCCAACACGTAAGCATCTGCTAGGCCAAAATCCTTCTCCTTCTTTCGCATTTCAGCATGCAGCAAACCTGCCGTCTTAGAAAGTTCTTCATCAACATTGATCACCTGCGAATTACTTAACAGAACGTCGTAGGCAATTTTGATGTCTCGCCCTTCACGGGCGACTTTGCTTACTACTTCAGCAACTGTAACCGCGCAAGTGTAGACTTCGCTTGTCTCATTTTCCAAAACGCTGTTGACCTTGGCGCCGGGTTCGCTTCCCATCAAATACTCGATCCAAGCATACGCGTCTATGACGTAACTACTCATGCGTGTCCATCTCATCTTCAGCGGTAAACGGTCCAATGCCTTTGAGAGAGCCAAAACCCGCCTTCCGCAACTTCTTTACTGTGACTTCAACAACTTCGCCTTCCTTGATTTTCTGGCTTTCCACAAGCTCCTTGGGCAACGTAACCACTAAGGAACCGCCCACTTTCCGCGTCTTCGTCAAAGATTTAGCCGTAATATCACCTACATTACATATAGTAACACATGAGTGATATTTAACAATTCCCAGCAAAACCCAGAGAACCATACATCAGGTTCGAATCCTGCCCGCTGCACCATCGTCCAATCGTGGAGCAAGAAGGAAAGAAAAAAAGAGGGAAGTGTCTGGCGCTATTTTTTGGCGGCTTTCTTCTTTTTTGCGTACTCTCCGACTTGGTGGACTTCATTCATAAAGGTCTCATAGTTGTACTGCAACGCGTGGAGCATCGCACTCCATCTGGCTGTCATGCTTGCCAGAAACGCTACTTCCGAAATCTCATCACCCGTGGCACCGTAGCTCGTAGCCATCGCAGTGTGCATGAGCGTACAGTAGGGGCACTTGAGGTTCGCCGCTACCGCTAAGCCTATGAATTCCCTGTATTTCTGGGGAATCAGCGATTCTCCCAGCTGGTACTTCTTCATTAAAGGCCACTCTTTAACCAGCACATCTTTGGGCACGGCTTTCATGAAGCCCGGAACGAAACCGAACGCCTTCTTGATGTCTTTTAACGTGTCTTCATACTCACCCATGACGATTCACTCCAACTAATCTCTTTGCTGTCATCAGATTATAAGATTATGTGCCTGTGATGAAGAAATAGCAAAGACAAACGCTGGTTCTACACAAAAGTTCAGCCTTTATATAAAGGCTGAAACGCGGGTTGAACCTGTGCCAGAGCGCATCTTTTTATTTTTCCGAAACCAAAAGGTAATGTGAAAAAGGGAAGTTGGGCATTGAAAATCGCACGATACTGTTACCGAAACGAGGAAAGCTACGGCGTTATAAACCAACGAACTGTTTTGTCCTTGCCAGCTTTAGCGAAACGCTTCAAGAAAGAAGTACCTCAGAAAATTGAGGACTTCATCGCGCAAGGAAAAAAGACCATAGAAACAACAGAAGACCTAATAAAAAAAGCAAGCGGCAACGACGTTGAAATCTTCTCAGCACCACTAAACGCAGTGACGTTGCTTGCGCCCATCGCTTTTCCGCCCAAGATCATATGCCTAGGCTTAAACTACTTTGACCACGCCGCCGAAACCGACTCTGCCATCCCAGATGAGCCGATAATATTCATGAAACCCCACACGACGATAATTGGCCCAAACGAGAACATCCTTAAGCCAAGCTTTGTTAAGAAGCTGGACTATGAAGGCGAATTAGCCATAGTAATGGGCAAAAAAGCCAAGAACATCCCCGTTTCAGAAGCTAAAGAGTACATTTTCGGGTACACCATACTGAACGATGTCTCAGCACGGGACTTCCAATTCAAGGATGGACAGTGGACCAGAGGAAAAAGCTTCGACACCTTCGCCCCAACGGGACCCTGCATAACTACAACAAATCAACTCAGAGACACGGATAACTTGGCTGTCCGCACTTGGGTTAACGGTGAACTTCGCCAGAACTCAACCACGCGCAACATGGCTTTCAACGTCAGCGAAATCGTGCATCACCTAAGCCGCGTTATGACGCTGGAACCATGCGACGTCATCGCCACGGGCACTCCATCAGGTGTTGGATTCGCCATGAAACCGCCAAAGTTTCTACAACACGGCGATGTAATACGCATCGAAATTGAAGGAATCGGCGTTCTGGAGAACACTGTTGAAGAAAAATAGCATTTATGCAGAATTACCTTTCAATTGAGACCTTGCTTATTCCCGCCTCTTTCTCCAGAATTATCACGTGCTCAGCTTTCTCTGCAAAGGCTTCGCTGTGCGTAACCGCAATTATCTGCTCAATCGCCTTAAACCGCGAAATCGCCTCTGCTAAGCGGTCTATGGAGCCGTCTTCTCTGCCAAGGCTCTCCGTAGGCTCGTCAAGCAGCAACATGCTTAAGCCGTGACCAGTCCGCGACTGCATGATGAGTTGACCTAAGCCCAAGCGGTAGGCAAAAGCAAGCAGCGTCCGTTCGCCACCTGAAAGATTCGAAACTTCCCTTTCGCCGCCGCTTTCGCTCTTAACGTAAGGCGTGTAAGTCTCATCAATAAGCACGTTTAACAGTGGCGCTTCCCCGACTAAGCCGTCGAGAACCTGCTGCACAAAGTTCCGCAGCACCTTCACGAACTCGCTTCGCAGTTTAGGCTGAATACTCCTGTAAGCATCACGGATAGCGCCTAAAACTTCGACGGTTTTCACGATTTTCTCAATGCGCTCAAGCTTCTGCTGGGCGCGGTCGATTCTCTCTTTCGCCTCGTCCAAGCGTTTAAGGAGGTCTTTTTTGCGGTTTTCCTTGGTTCGCAAATCAGACTCAAGCAGATAGTACTGTCTAAAGGCTTGTTCTCTCTGTGCACGTGCAGCTTCAAGATCAGCCATGTCGAATCTGCCGATTTCAAACTGTATGGTCTCAAGCTGCATTCGCAGTTCCGCTTCAAGCTTCTGTTTCTCTTCTAACTCGTTTGACAGGTCACTCAAGTTCTTCTCTTCTTCGCTTATCCGCGCTTTCAAGTCTTCAGCTCTCGAAGTAAGCGTCTGCAGGTTCGAGAACGCTTCGGTGGCTACGGTTTTTATTCGCTGCAACTCCTCGATTTCGCTCTGCAACTGTTTTATTGTTTTCTGCCGTTCCGTGTTTTCTTCCTGTATTCTCTGCACTAGACCATTCTTATATTCGTCATTCAAGGGTTGCAAGCAGAGAGGACAGCGGCTTTCCATAGACAATGACGCGGTTCTTTTCTGGTCTGTCTGCACACTTCGCAGCGTAGCCTCTTGCTCCGCTTTTAAACTGGAGATTTGATCATCAAAAGCCGCTACACGCTGCCGTAACGCTTCCGCGGGCTGATTTGCGGGAATCCCCACTTCCTCAAGTCTGCTCTTGTAGGCGTTTACCTGCGCGTCTATAGAGTTTTGGCGTTGCCTCAGATTCTCCACGACGGATTTTTTTCCTTCAATCTGCTGGGTCAGCGATGCCGAAATATCCTCCGTGTTCGCTACGTTCGCCTGAACTTGGGCTTCTTTTCTTCTGAATTCTTCTACGAAAAGCCTTTTTTCCTCCAGCTTCTTGAGTTTTGAATCCGCATCGTCAAGCGCTTTTTTGGCTCCTGCCAGTTTTCCTATGGCACTCTGCAATTCCACTTCTAAAAGAGCAAATTCTGCGGTTACCTGATTATACTCGGCGCTCAGCTTCTCCAATCCCACGACATCCGGGTCTTTCGCGTAGGCTTTTTTTTCGCCTTCGTACTCGCGTTGGTACTCAGCGATGTTACTCCACGCTGTTTCATAATCGGCTAATCCGAACAAGTCGTCTAAGCGCCTCTGCCTTTCTCTGGGCGCCACATCCAAAAGTTCCTTCAGGTGCTCCTGCCTCACCCAAACTATCTCGCGATAAAGTTCCCTGTCCAAACCCGTTATAGCTTTGAACTGCTCGGCGATGGCGTCGCTTTTCATGCTCGCTATAAGCGTTTCATCCTCAAACAGTTTAAGCTCTTCGAAGTCTTGGCTTATGCCTTTCCCGCGTCTTTTCAGCCCACGAGTCAGCTTGTACGTTCGCCCGTTCTGAGCGAATTGGACAGTGACTTTTCCCGAGTCTGCGCCTTCGCGCAATAAATATTCGAAGCTTCTGCCGAGAGGTTCGCCAAACAAGGCGAAGTCAACAGCGTACAAGACGCTGGATTTTCCGCAGCCTAAACCGCCGACGAGGCAGTTAAATCCCCTTGTGAAGGGCACCGTGGATTTAACGTGGGAGCGAATGTTTTCCAGCTGGACGATTTCGATTTTCACTTATAGCAGCTCCTCTAGGGTTTGTTTCACCTTTTCCTCTTGCTTCTTGGTTAATGGCTCGATGAGGCTGAGGGCGGAACGCGCTATTTTCTCGGCTTCTTCGCGGCTGTACCTGTCGGAGAAGATCTGCAGGAAATATTCAAAGGCTTTCGTCTTCAAATCCTTAAACTCGCTTTCGAAGATTGAGCGCACGATTTCCTCTGAAACCGCGCTTTCACGAAGCAAAACGACCGGGTGCACCAGCAACGCTTTTTCAGCAGCGCTTCTAATTTGGCTGATGTCCACTTCCGCTCTGCTTGCCTCAGCTGGCAGCACGCCTCTCAGTACAGGGATTATTACTGCGCCTTCTTCATCAGCGCCCTTGACCATTTGAACGGCGAGTTCGGTGATTTTGGCTGAGTTCATGCCTGAGAAGTCTTGTTCAAGAACCACGAATCTGCGGGGAGACGTGAGCTCTATGGCTTCTGGCGAGACTTCGCCTTTTTCGTTCACTTTAACGTGGAAGAAGCCCTTCCGGTTTTTGGTTTCGTCGTAGCTGACGGTTTCCGTGCATCCGCTGTACGCCAGTAAGCCAGTCTTGAACTTGCTCACAAAGCGTTCGTGCACGTGGCCTCCCGCGTAATAGTCAAAGCCGTCGGGAATAAGCTCAGGCGGAGCCTCAGCTTCCATGTAAGGTGGTTTAACGCTTGGCAGGTCCAAAGCCATGTGAAAAACGAATATGTTGCTGAGCGACGGGTCGGGCGTTGGCGCGTTTTGCGCCATGAACGCGGGAAGCGCCTCTTCGGTTCTGCGTCTGCTTCGAAAGTTGGGCACGCCGTAAACGTAACAGCAGCCTGGTTTTCGCCAGCACGCGCCCTCACGCCGCGGCAAATGATAGATCAATCCAGCACTGTCCAGCGGGTACATTATGGTTCCTGTTATGGTGTTAGGTGCGGAGTCGTGCGAGCCGTCAACTGTTAAAACTGGGATTCCTGCGTCTTTTAGGCGTTTGAAGTTTTTTATGGTGTTTTCCAGCGTGACGTTTGAGGGTCGCGCTTGGTGGAAGAGGTCGCCTGCGATGATCATGAAGTCGGGTTTTAACTCGATTGTTTTGTCCACTAGTTCTTGAAAGGCTCTGTCAAAGTCTTCGCGTCTGGTTTCTAAGCCGTATTGTGAATAGCCCAGATGCAAATCTGCAGCATGGATAAAACTGAAAGCCCTCAAATGCCTCTTCTCCTCTATCCTTATTGTATTATTACCCATTAAAGTGTTATTTATCAGTTCTAATCTTCCGATCACGTTGTCATCTATGGGGCGCCGTAACCGCAAAGTTTAATCTTAACTATTAAGATAATATACAGGATAACTGTATTCGAATGAGGCATCCGGATGAAAATACTCCATACAGCGGATATACATTTAAGGGAGTATGGAGACGAAAGGTGGCAAACGCTAAAAACGCTAATTGACATTGGAAAGAAGGAAAAGATTGAGGTTTTTGCGATAAGTGGTGATTTGTTTGACGAAAAGATAGACGCTGAAAATCTTAGACCTAAAATACGTGAAATCTTTTCCAATAATGGTTTCAATATAGTCCTCATTCCTGGAAACCATGATCACGATGTCTACAAGGATATGTATTTTGGAGAAGATGCAAAAGTTCTGACGGATGTGGACAATCCCTTTGAACATGAAAATGTAACAATCTGGGGAATACCCTTCGAGCCCGCCGAAGAGGCGAAAATCCTAGAGAAACTTCACCACATCAAAAACAAATTGAATGCAGACAAGACAAATATTCTGCTTTACCACGGAGAATTGCTTGATACATTCTTTTCGAGAAAAGACTTCGGAGAAGAAGGCGAACGAAGATACATGCCACTTAGACTTTCATATCTCAAAGGCATTGATGTCCAATATGTTCTTGGCGGACATTTTCACTCAGATTTTGATGTAAGAAAATTAGAAAATGGAGGATACTTTGTTTATCCTGGGTCACCTATTTCTATAACAAGAAGAGAAACAGGACAGAGAAAAGTAAACATTTTTGAAGTTGGCAAACCGCCTAAAGCATACCCATTGAACACGTACCATTTTGAAGAAGTAATCATAGAGTTTGATCCCTTTAAAGACAAAAACCCGGTAGAAACAGTGAAAGCACGAGTTGAGAAAGCACACCCTAATGCCCAAATCATTCTTACTGTCAGAGGATTTATCAACAGTGAAGAAATCAAGATGAAAGAACCTAAACTAGTTGAACGAATAAAACGCATCATCAGAGGAAAATGTGCAGAAGAACACCTAGAATTCCAAGATGTTCATAGCATACTTGAAGATGATTTATTCAAAAGTTACCTGAACAAACTCGAAAAATACGATTATGACGACGATAAAAAGAAACAGCTTCGGGATACAGCCATCAAAGCAATCATGGAGTCAAGAACATGAAAATAGATGAGTTCCGAATAATGCGATATGGCCCTCTTCCAGATGGGGGGAAAATACGATTGCGTGATTTTAACCTTTTTTTCGGTAGAAATGAAGATGGAAAAACACTGACAGTAGACGCTTTGGTAAAGTTGATGTTTGGACAAAACATCAGGGATTTTGAACGGATTAATCGAGTAGAGGGAAACCCAAAAGGCTACGTGATTATGGAAGATGATGAAAATAAGAAAATAGAAATCCCGGAAAGAGGAACCTTTGCAGAAATCACAAATCTAACTCCATCAGAATGTCGGAATATCTTCATAATAAGAAATAGCGACCTTTCCGTTTCCCCTGAGGGCGATTTCTACACTACGGTTACAGAGCGTCTTGTAGGTATAAGAACTAAGGACCTTCTAAGAATAAAAGAAAGTTTAAGGGAAATCGGTAAGATAACACCAAGTTACGAATTCAGAAACAGCAAAGACGAAAAGCTAAAGACAAGACTAGAAAAAGCAGGGTACCTCATTGAAAAGATTGATGCATTATTAGAAGAAATCAAAAAGGAAGATTTTGACAAACTTGAGGAAGAAAAAGCGAATTCTGTAGAAGAGATGGATAGAATTAAGCAGCAAATCGAATATTTTGAGGATTCGCGAAAACGAGAGATGTACGAAAAGGGAAAGAAAGCATTAGATAAACTCAAAGAAGATTTAGAGAAGTTAAAAGATCTGGATAGTTACAATGAAGACGATGAACGAATATGGGGAGATTACAAAAGAGATATTCAGACCTATAGTGAAGAAAAAGACAAGTTGTTTGAAGAGGTTGAGAAAAGCGAAAAGGAATTCAGAGAAACAAACGAGAAATTGGGTGTCAAAGAAAGAGATTTCCAAGTTCTTCAAGAAGTTAAGAAAGAATTAGATGATGAAGTTAAACCTTTGTTGAAGACCCATAAAATTAAGAGCGGTGGATTAGCGCTTCAAGAGAACAAGAGTAAATTCTTCACTTCAGTAGGACTGACATCTGCAATACTACTGGGAATATCCATGATTGGAGTTATTCTTAATCCATCATTCTTGTTTTATGTACTAGTTGTAGTGCTCTCAATCGTAACTGCGGCTTCATGGATATTAAAATTCCAACATGTAAGAAACAAAGCATCGCTTGCGGAGTTGTTTGAAGCGATTAAGCTAACGACTTCAAAACACGGATTAAGCACTGAAAACATTGAAGGAATCCTTTCGAATATTCAAAAATTTGATGAAGAATACAGTAAAAAGAATAGTGAATTACAAAATATAAGGAGGAAAAGCGAGAATCTGCAAGAGAAACTAGCTGAAATGCGTGACAAAAAGATTCCAGCTTTAGAAAGAAAGATTGCTGATGCAAACGAGAAGATTGGCAACATAAAGAAAAAGTCAAAAGAAGAGTCTCTAAAGGACTACGCCAAAAATCTCCGAATTAAACATAAACTTGAAAAATCACTAGGAGAACATGAAGGAGTTTTAGGAAGCCTATTTGAACCTAAAAGCAAGAACATAGAAGAAAACCTTCTTTTTTGGGATGAGGAAATCAACAATCTTGAAGAATACAAAAGCAAGGCGAAGGAAATAAAATACAACGAAAAGACAGTATCAGCCCTCAAAGAAAATCAACAAAAACTCGAAGAAAGGCAAGCAGAAATAGAAAAGAAGATGTCTGCAGGACAAAGTAAACTAGAAGAAATAGACCGAGAAGTAAATGAGACTTTGCGATCAGAGGAACACTTCTGTTGCAAGACATCCGCAGATTTAGAAGCATCAAAAAAACAACTGCATGAATTTGCAAGCACGAACAAGAATAACCGAGATAATGTCTTGCAAGCCATTAAAATTTTTGAAGAAATAGAAAAGGAAGAGAAAAGCAAAGTTTCTGAGCTTTTTGGCAAAGATAGCATAATCACGAAATATGTGCGCGAAATAACAAGTGGACTCTACGAAGGAGTATATTTTAACCAAGATACGGGAGGAATCCAAGTTGAACGAAAAGATGGGGAAATATTGGAAGCAGAGAGACTATCAGGCGGGACTTATGATCAATTATACCTTTCTATAAGACTTGCCCTAGGAGAAAAACTTTTGAGAGGTAACAAGGCTTTCTTCATCATGGATGACCCATTCATAAAAGCTGACAAAGACAGGTTACAAAAACAGATTGATATATTGAGAAGAGTTTCTAAATCAGGATGGCAAATCATATACTTTACAGCGAAAGATGAAGTTAGAGATGTTCTGAAAGACAGTATAGGAAGCAACCAAGTCAATTATGTCGAAATTCAGCCAATATTCTCTGTGGCATGAATAAAACTGAAAGCCTTCAAGCGATTAATTTCTCTCCCATGCTCTTTGAGTGTGGTGTCTGATTTAGATTTTGGGTTTGCTGGTTTTAAGCGTTTAGCACACGATGAGGGAAATTAGCTTCTCCTTGGAGAGA
>DATDQZ010000139.1:0-4152 GCA_035292005.1 Bathyarchaeia archaeon
CATAGTTGATTGTTCTTTTCTGTTATGCTTTACTAGGCTTTTTCAATTTTGCGGTAAGCCGATGCGAAAAGAGACCCCATATAGCTCTCTTATAGAGAAACAGATTGGTTACTATTACTACTCCTCTCCTTTTTCCCTAAAAAGATTTAGGGATGAACAATGCATAAATCACTAGAAGGTTATGGAGATAATGAGTTTAAGAAAGGCGTTATGGGCATCTATGTGCGCCTTTGTGACCCTTGTATTGTTGCAGATTCTTAGAACGCTCAATCTTCTAGCAAGCGAATACGACATTCTGATAAGCTGGATTTCGACAATTAGCCTAATCTTGCTTGGGGTATTCATAGGCGTACTCATTTCAGAAAAAAGGGGTCAGGTTCGATGGAGCATTACCTTTCTTCTCGTATTTGCCGCGGGCTTCTTCGCCGCTCCACTTGTCGGAGTTGGCATACTTATGGTCGCCGACAAATTTCCCTTCAGCAGAGGAATCGAAGGTATAATCTTTGGAGGAAGCATTACAATTTACCTGTTACTTTACATGCTTCTTTGGTTTTGGCTTAAGAAGAAGAACATTTTCAAATTCGGATAGAGGCTATACAACTGATGATTAACTTATGCATTGCGATACGGGATAATACAGCAAATGATTAAAAACATGTTCCAGAAACTAATGTGAGTGATATGCTAATGCGCGAATTTATCTTGTTCTCACGCTTGGGCAAAACCGATTCAAACTGGACTAGTTTGCATGATGCTGGCAGATTAGACATAGTGCATGAATGCATCGTCGCCAGCCTCTTCCTCTCGCATGGCATCCGCAAAAACGTTACCTTCCACGCTGTTTTGAATGGCCCGCCTTCTCCGCCACTGCACATAGAAATCAATGGCGAGCGACTCTATGATGTCCGCACAGACTTGGACACTTGGCAACGCATCATCAAAAAAATCCTCAGCGGCAAATCGCATCCGGGCATAACAACAAGCAAAACAAGTTTTGAAGCGCTGTTGAAAGCAAAAGCTGAAACCGCGCGCATATACGTTCTGGAAGAGGGCGGAATAGACATAGCCCAGACCGAGTTCCCTGAAAATTCCGTGTTCGTTCTAGGTGATCATGTTGGCTTACCCAAGAAGGCAGAGATTTTCGCCCTCAGGTACGGAGAAAAAATCAGTTTGGGGAAGCAACCTTACCTCGCCGCCTCGTGCATAACAGTGCTGAATTACCTGCTAGACCGCCAAATCAAATCTTGCTCTTGAAGTGCTCCCAACCCCTCGCCTCAATAGGACACTTTTTGCCATCAACTTCCAATATAACCTGCTTGCCCCGTGTGACTTTCCCAATAGGCAAAAGCCTACCGCCCACCGCTTCAACAGCCGTCTCCGCGTCAACCCACAGTTTAGGCTTAACAGTAACCACAAGCTCGTACTCTTCCCCGCCGTAAAGCGCCAACTCCAAAGCGTCAAGCCCGTTAAACTCGGCGAAACACTTCACTTCATGCGCAACTGGCACGCTGCTAACCAGAAAACCGACGCCGCTCATTCTGCCAATTTCATGCAGGCTCCAAGCTAAACCGTCGCTGGAATCAATAGAAGCCGTAACCGCCCGCGAACCGCTCAGGGCCAAGCCTTCCTTCAAGCGAGCCTGAGGCATGAAAACCGCGCTTACCAAAACCTCACGCAGCTCCTTTGAAACCGCAAAACCATCCAAAAGAAGCCGCAAGCCCGCAGCAGACTTGCCGAAAAACCCAGTGACCGCCACGATGTCACCAACTTTGGCGCCGCTGCGCAACATCAACGCTTTCTTCTCAGCGGTTCCGAAAAGAGAAACGGCTATGACAAGGTCTGAAGCCTCGCCAGTGTCCCCACCAACAATGTAGGCGCCGTACTGTCGCGCGCCTGTGTTTAATCCTCTCGCGATTTCTTCCACATCCTTCCGCAGCAGGTTCCTCGGCAACCCAAGCGAAACAAGCGCCGCCTTCGGCTCAACACCCTTAGCCGCAAAGTCGCTAACGTTCATGACAACCGCTTTGCGCGCCGCCTGCCAAAGACTCATTCCTCTGGGAACATCTGTCTTGTCCACAAGCATGTCCGCCTTTAAAACGGCAACCCGCCCGTCGCCAACGCTAACAGCGGAAACATCATCCCCGAAAAGCACAGGCAGGTCAGGCATAACATCAAAACGTTTCCTTAAGACTTCGATTATCCTTCGTTCGCCTAACTCTCCGCTGGTTTCGCCTAAACCAGCCTTTTGAGCTTTTACTTTACCCACTCAACAACCCTCCAACGAAAAACCCCTCTCAAACATCTCGAACACTTTAAGTTTAGGAGAGCAACGCCTTTTAAAATTGGCGCTTGCTGCAACACACGCTTCCGAACATTAACTAATATCAATATATTCTAAACCATCAATCAAACAACAAGCAAAGCAGTATCCTATATTCCCATTATTGCGACTATTATATTACTTGCTTAGGCAAACACTTGTTAGTGATGAAGAGAAAAGAAAATAGAATTATGACGTTTAGACTTTAACGGAATTAGTTATTTGATTGAAACGTAACCGTAACAAGCGTTTGCCGTAGCTAGGTATAGTAACAGAACAAATTTTAAATCTGCATAGCGTAGAAATAGCCTAAACGATAAGAATGACCGATAAAGAATCTAAGAAAAATGAAGAGGGAGAAGCAGAAATTCCAGGGGATGTTTTGTCTGCTCTTCTTGATTTCTATTCGGATAGAGCATCAGGTTTTGCTAGTTTGTTTGTTGCATCAATTTTTGGTCTTGTAACACTCTCTGCGATAATTCAGAATTATGCAGGAGGCAACTTTTGGTGGTATATAATTGGAGGGTTTCCATACATTTTCTTTGTTGTTTCTGGCTATTTCACGTGGATTAGGTTCAGCTATTGGGCTACTATGGCTGATAACATAGAAGGCGATGGTTTATTCACTCCATACAAATCCCAAATTGAAAAAATTAAATCTTGTTTCAAAAAGAAAGGGAAAGACCAAGAAACTAACCTTTATGATTATCTGAGAAATGAGGGGGAAAAGCAAAACAAACACCCCATTAAGAGATTGCTCTCTTGGGGTCCTAGTTTCCCAATATTGTATTTTGTCTTGATTCTCTGCTTAACTATCATTGTTTACTGGGATTTTTTTAATATGTTTCTTCCAATGCCTTAAATCTAATAGCTGAACCGAAAGAACTAATCAGAATAGTGCAAAGGGGAATAAAATGAATGAAGACCAACCTGCTTTACATGAACAAGTGTTCTTGCTCTTTTATGCAGCAATAATCGGGATTGTGGCTGGTGTTTGGGGTAACCTATGGGCAACGCTGTTTTTTGAGTATGTAATTAAAAGCGATACCAGTCTTGTTCTTTATTTTTGGATTGCCACTATTATCCTTATTGTTATAGTCGCAATTCTGGTTTGGGCAATGGTTAAATACCGTAATAAGCTCCGAGAAGCTTATGCTTTATTATTAAAATAACGCCCTCAGTAACCCGTCTAGGCTTTTTGACTTTTGGATCATACTATTAAAAGTTTTTACTGAGAATAATTAATACTACGTACATCTAAGGCTATGTTTTCCGTAGTAATCGTTATATTTTTGTTCAAGAACCATAGTGTCTTAGACGCTAAATCAGTAAGTGGTAATAGTCTAAATGCCAATAAAGAAGCTATTGCAACTTAAAAATGCGTTCCATATCACTGATTTAGCGACTGCACTGTGCCTCGGTAGCTCAGCCAAGTAGAGCGGCTGCCTCGTAAGCAGCAGGCCGCGGGATCAAAGCCCGCCCGAGGCTCCATTATGCGTTGTGTAGTTTTGTTGTTCGTGTGGTCAGAAATGTTTATTAAATATTAATATTATCGATGTTTATGAGTACAAAAGGAAAGATGAAACATGCCTCTTTTCCGCTTGCATTTCCACGATGAAAAACTCCGATGCCCGTACAAGGGGTGTGAAAAGGCTTTTGATAAACCTACGGTGCTGACTGATGCGTCGACAGTGCCGAGGCAATCATTTTACGCGTGTCCATACTGCATGTCAAAAATCGACATAGTCACGGAGAATCTGAAGGTTGTTGGCGTAAAGCCGACTGAATATCCAAAAGTTTTTGATTCGCCGGCGAAATGCGCCCACTTTAAC
>DATDQZ010000140.1:0-6698 GCA_035292005.1 Bathyarchaeia archaeon
TCCAGAGCCGTCTAGGAACACTTGAACGACTTCGATGTCGCCTTCGTGGTCGTTTAATGGTCCATTATTGTAAATGTAGAAAAGCCAATACTGAACAACAATCGATGAGCTGCTTCTAACGACGTGAACGTATGCGTAGTAACCAAGGCTCGCAGCGTTGGAGGCGTAATCGGCAGTGATGTCCTCTAGAGTGTCCCACTTATTTTTCAGAAACAGGTCGGATGAAGTGTACGTTCCAAGATTGTCTGGCGTAGGCTCAGAATAAATGACGGATGAGGTTCCATCAGAGTTTCGTTGCTTAAGAACCGAACTGTTGGTGATGTAGTCCACGGAAGTTGGATAGAATTTTTCGCCTTGGGTGAAATGGAGAACTGGGGCGTATTGTGAAGCTAAGTCTTCGTCTGTCTGAGCCCTTAGAGACGGCTGAAGAGCCAGAATAGCTAGCAAAGCAAAAATCAACAACGAAGCAAGAATGATGGGGTGGAGACGCCGAAACATAAACTGTGAACGCTTCAACTCTATTTCACCTTCTAAATATCACGTGTCCTTTGGCATCTAATGGTGCGGTTTTTAAAAAGGCTTTGCCTTTTCCTTGTTTCTCACTTGCGGCATCTCACAGCTATCCTGAATAAACAAATTAATCCTATTCATTAAACAAAATAGGAAAGTCTTTTATGATAGTACAGGTACGCTATTATCTGAGGCAGAGCATATGCAAAACATCGTGAAAGTGACAAGAAGAGGACAAACGACGATTCCAGCAGAGTTCAGGGAAAAATTCGGGATAAAAGAAGGAGATGAACTGATTGTGGAGGCTACTGAAAAAGGAGTGCTCTTCAAGCCGATTCGCAGACTGGAAGACTGCGCGGGCATATATGCAAAATATGGCAAAGTAGAAGAAATCAAAAAGGAAATCGACAAGCTCAGAGAGGAATACTAACTTTGAAAGAAGTGCTGGACACGCGTTTCTTTATAGAGCACTTTTACTCCGCAGACACAGAAACGAAACGGAAAACGGTAAGAAAACTGAAAGAACTTATCCAGCGAAAAGAAGGCTTGCTCCCAACAATAGTCATCAGCGAGACAATAAAAACAATTTGCGAAAAAGTAGGGAAAGAGGAAGCTGAAATCTGCTACGAATACATCGTCAATGGCGGACTGCAAATTCAGGAACTGAACGCAAAAATCGCCAAACAAGCTGGACTGCTCAAATGCCAATACAGGAACATGCCGATGGGCGACTGCATAATCGCCGCAACAGCCATAGCAAACCAAGCAAGAATACTGTCAGACGACCTACACTTTGATAGCGTAAAAGAAACAAAACGCACATGGATTTGAACTTCCCAAACTGCTTCGTTAGCTTTCTTACTGGTGGACTGCGCGGCATTCGAACCTGCTCTTGATAAATGCTTATCTCCTCTTGAGCAATGCATAATGCTTAAATGTTTTTTGTTGGTGCTTAGTGTGTCTGAGGGCTGGTAGATCAGTCTGGTACGATCGCCACGTTGGCATCGTGGAGGCCGCGGGAAGCTCAGTGCTCAGAACACTGAACTCGCGAATTCGAATCCCGCCCAGTCCATTACTGCGGAAGGGGCGACCTCTTCCCAGCCCATCACAACCTTGTTCCTTGGTACGGCTCTGGCTTGAGAAAAAGCGAAATGTGAATTATATGGGATGAATACTACCCCTACTTGCAGTTTAATAATGAGAGTTAAGTTCATGATTCTACAGGCGGAACTTTCAGAGAATGTTAAAATACAAAGAAAATATGGTGAAGTAGGCGAGCGTTGCGTTGAAAAAAAGACGAAATAATAATTATAGACGCTCTCACACTGAAATTCAAGTGAACGCGTTATTCTTGGACTATGATGGAACAATAAGTCCTTTGGATGCTCCCATATCGGAATCTGCGGTGTCTTCAGAAAACATGGCAGTTCTTCACAAAATCAGTCAGCGAATACCTGTGGCTGTAATAACTACTAAGGATCTCCCGTTTGTGGTCAGGAGAACGCCTTTTGCTCACGCTTGGTCTGGGTTGGGGGGCTTGGAAATAAAGGTTGGCGATGTCACGGTCAAAGCATCCTGCCTAAGAAACATGACACGATATTTGACAAAGGCGTTGGAATATGCAAAGCGCCTTTCTGATGATGACCTAATAATTGAAGAGAAGCAGGATTCCGAAGGAGTTGTTGTTGCTTTTTCTGTTGATTGGCGACAAGCCAAAAATAGCTATGCAGCAGAAAAGCGGGCTTTGAAAATATTCTCCTACTGTGAAACATTGCCAGTAGTCACCATCAGGTATGAAGGGCAACCTTTTTTTGACGTTTTTCCCTGCCCTATAAACAAGGGTAAAGCCTTGTTGGAGTTGAAGCAGAAACTTGGCTTGCGCAGTGGCATTCTATACATGGGAGACTCGGCTATTGACAATGCAGCTTTCGAAGAGGCTGACATCGCGGTGGGAGTAATACATGAAGAAACACCGAATAATCTTGTATGCGACTATTTTGTAAAATTTGAAGACGTAACTGCTTTTCTCCAAAGTCTCTTGAAAGACAATTTTCGCCTTAGCCTAAGCTCGCCTCTAATTCTGCATAGGGCATAGATGAGTTTGAATCATTCAGCAAGGGAACTTTTACGTGAAACAACTTGGTTCTGGATAGTTTAGTATGGACTTTAATCGTGGAGCGTGCCTAACGTGGAAATGGATTACTTTTTTAACATGCAATTAGATATTGTTTGTAGGAGCAGCGTGAGCCAATAGATGCTGAAGAAGCGAATCGGAGTTATAATGTACCAGACGAGCAAGAGCAAGGGACAAGAGTTGATTGCTCAGAGGATGGTACGTGAATTCATTAAACTTGGACATCAAGCGTATCTCATCACCAGCGTCTATCATGATGAAGTAGAAGAGGTTTCGCCTGAGAGCTTGAGGGAAACTGGAGGATTTATGTATATAGAAGACAGCGGCCTGGGCATCCCCGTAATCAGAGTGGATAGTTATATTGCAAGATGGCCTCCTCGCCGTATAGTCTTTAGGGATTTTATATCGACGTTAGAGAGAATCGTGGAGAGGTTCCAGCTTGATGTTCTCATTACTCACAGCACACTATGGAATGGCCCGGAGGAAGTTGCCAAGTTCATAGCGTGGCGGCGGGACATGCGGAGCATAGGGGGCTATGAAGATCCTTTGGTGTTCTGTCACATGTCTCATTTTCAAGAGCCTTCACCCAGCAGGTACTCTTTGACAGAACGTTCCTTTAGAATCGCTTGGAACAAGCTTACTCTTCCTCAAATCTTTTCAACGGCTAACCTCATCCTCGTCGTTACGCCCTTGGAGAAGGACGCCAAAGTTAAAATGGGAGCTAAGGCAGAGAAATGCTTCCTGTTTCCAGGCGGCGTTGACGATGAAATGCTACGTTACGCGAATGTTGATGTTAAAAGCTTACTTGAACGGCTCAAGAGCAAAGAGAGCGCAAAAATAGTGTCGTACCTTGGAAGCCTCGAGAAGCGCAAGAACCCTCTTGCCATCTTAAAAATAGCTAAAATGCTTCAACATAGGAAGGACATACACTTCGTCATAGCTGGAAAGGGCGATTCACCCTATGCTGAGGAAGTAATTGAAGCAGCATCCAGCATGCCCAATGTGACGTACCTTGGCGAAGTAAGTGAGCAAGAGAAAGTTCTGCTTATCAAGGCTTCTCACGTTAACATCCTCTTGAGCCAGCTAGAAGCACTTGGTTTAACACAACTGGAATTCATGTACTTCGGCGTTCCAGTTATCACATCAGCGGTTGGAGGGCAAGCGTGGCTCATTCGCAACGAAGTGGAAGGCCTTCACGTAGGCGGATCAGAGGATGTAGACGGTGCAGCAGCCGCGATTACAAGGCTTGTTGACAACCCGCTTCTTTGGAATCAACTGTCGGCGAATGCCAAAAAAAGGGCCAAGAGCCTCACCATTTCAACCTTGACAGCACAGCTTAATGAAGCAATAACAAAGGAGCTAATTAAAGAAAGAGGCTTAACGAAGATACCAAGCGAGGCTCGCGTTACTCTAGCAGAACCAGAAAACGTCTTGAAGAGCTGGTCGTCTGGTAATTGGGGTGTAATAGCTACGAGCCGAAGACTTTTCGTTAAGAGAGGCGTCATTTCTAGAAAGGTCACCGAGATTCCTTACACAAACATCTCTTCAATAGAGTACACGCGGAGATATTCGTGGAAGACTCTTGCTATCGGCGTGGCATTTTCAATACTTTTTTTACTTGGGCCTTTCTTAGGGCCGATTTTTTCAAGGGCTTTCATCACGGGGCTTGAAGAGCTGATTCGTTTTATCTTTCCAGAAGCATTTCTGCAATCTCCAGTTTTAGCAGCATTCTTGGACATATTGCCTATACTTCCGCTAATAATAGCGGCGATTGCGTTTGTGATTCAAGCAAGAACTGGTTTCAACCTTCGAGGACCTGGAATAGAAGCGCTGTATTTACCCAGTAAATTCCGAGAAGCTATAGCGTTCATAAGGCGCGTTCAAAACGGGCAGTCTTTGAGAGAGAAGAAATAGACCTGCGTGCGCAAGTCTAAAGCAAAAAAGAAAGGAATATTTCAGCTTCTGAATTTGATACTGACTCTGAAAAGGTGCACCTTATTCTCAATAAATATGGTTATGTCTTCACACGGATATGTTTTGAGGATTCGCTACATTTATTTACACTAAGCTATACTGAATAAGCTGGAAGACGGGGATAGAAGAATGTCAAAGAAACCACAGTCAAAGGATGAAGCGTTAGAAGCTTTAGACTTCATAGTAAACGTCCTCAAAGAACATGAGAAGGACTTAGATAAGCTGATAAACGAGTTGGGCACGGTTGCGGAGCAGTTGGGCGACACTGGCGAGTTAAGCGGCAAAGTGGAGAAAGTGGAACAAAGGATAACAGGCCTGCAAAATGAGATAAGCAGTTTGATAAATTACATGTCCACATCGCCTCGTGAAGCTCCGCTTGTGACTAAAGAGCAGAAGGGTGAGGCTGTGCAGGCTGGCGTGATGCATGGTCCTCCTGTGATTTTGAGATGTAAGCAATGGGAGGATTTTCAGACTTTGGCTTTTCAGGCTGAAACGTTGTCTTTCATGCACAAGGAGGCGGAGAAGACTTTTCAGGCTGATGCGCTGAAGGGTAATCAGGTTGTAACGTATAGCGGCGAGCTTCCCAAGTTGACGGCGCTTCTGAAAACGTGGTTGTCTAAGCAGTTGGACGTTCCTGAGAAGAAGATTTTGGAAGGCATTTTGGCTGTAGGTTGAGCGTGTTTTTAGTTTAGTTGTGATGCGTAATGCTTTTATAAGTGTATAATGTCTTAAGTCTTATGACGTGACATGGAGGGTTATCGAGGTTGAAGGCTACGCCAACTGAGCCAACAGAATTTTTTCCGTTTTCGAAGCCTTCTCCTTTCTCCTCGATGACGGATTGGCCGATTGGATAGCCAACAAACAATGACAAACACCCTCCAACACACGTCTTCAACCGCAAAGAAGCTGAAAAGCATGAGCAAAGAGAGAGTGCTGCACCGAAAAGTCCGCGAAGAAATGGCGAGATTCGAAAAAACAATGGAGGAACTTCGCCTCCTAAAATCTGTTTCTCAAGACCTGAAAAACTACAGAAGAATGATACGATTAAAAAGATACGACTGAGCTCTGGTGCTCCGTGGTGACTATAGCCCCTTATATATAGATTGAACCTCGGGTTAGAATTCTTTGAGGATTTTGCTGAGGTTTTCTAGGGTTAGGTTGCCTCCTGTCAGTGGCAACGCAACTTTTTTGCCGTGAAGTTGTTCGCGCATCTTAAAGGCGGCGGCTGTGGCTGCGGCGCCTGCGCCTTCTGCAAGCTGATGCGTTGTCTCCAGCAGCGCCAAGATAGCTTTTTTCAGTTCTTCCTCACTTACGAGGACGATATCGTCTATCATCTTGTTCAGAATGCCAAAGGTGAGCGTGAAGGCGACTCTTGTGGCTAAGCCCTCTGCAAAGGTGTCAGCGGATTCAGTTTCCATCAGTTGGTCTCTTTTCCAAGAAAGATAGACTGCAGGCGCTTTTTCCGCTTGAACTCCGATGACTTTGACCTTTGGGTTTATGGCTTTAGCCACTATGCACGCTGCGGCGGCGCCGCTGCCGCCACCAATAGGCACTATTATGGCATCAATGTGTGGGACCTCTTCCATTATCTCCAAATATAGTGTTCCTACGCCAGCGATTAGCAGGGGCTCGTTGGCTGAGTGAATGTACCTGTAGCCTTTTCTTTTGGCTTCTTCCTCAACCCACAACCGCGCTTCGTCATAGTCTTTCCCGTGAAATTCGACGCATGCACCGAAACATTTTGTGGCTTCAACCTTGTCAGGATTTGCGCCTTCAGGCATGCCTATCGTGGCTTTGACGCCGAACAGAGACGCGGCATAAGCCACAGACTGCGCATGATTACCCGTGGAAACGGCAATAACGCCTTGGCGCCGTTCTTTTTCGGAAAGCTGTGAAATGAGGTTGACGCCGCCTCTGACTTTGAAGGCGCCTGTTGGCAACGTGTTTTCGTACTTAACGTACGCGCCAAACCCTAACCTTTCCGAAAGTGCTGGCGAAAACACTAAGGGCGTTCTAGGAAGGTATCTGCGCAAGATTTTCCGGGCTTCGTACACGTCTTCAAGAGTTACCTCTTCAGTTG